>JAKSDJ010000541.1 GCA_022360155.1 Chloroflexales bacterium
CCTGACATCGCCGATGACACGCTGGAACTCGACGTAACGCTGGAACCCGGATCGAGCGGGCGCTGTGGCTTGGCGGTGCGTTGTGTGCTCGACGGCTCCGAGGAGACTGTAATTGTTTACGATACAGCGCTCCACCAGTTGCGCGTCGAACGCGCCCGCTCAAGTCTGGAGGCAACGACCGAGCGAACGACCCATCTCGCGCCGCTGACCCTGTCTTGCGGGTGAGCCTTTGCGCATCCGTATCTTTCTCGACGCTTCGGTGTTGGAGGTCTTTGCTAATGTATCGGGTCAGTATCAGCAGCCGGATCTACCCGACGCAGCCCGATAGCAGCACAATAGCGCTCCTAGCTGAGGCGTCTGCGGCGCGGCTCATTCGTTTGAATGCTTGGCATCTGCGGTCGATTTGGGGGGAAGGAGTCGAGAGTTAAGCTTGCACTGGCTCGCTAACGGCCGACAAGTCACACGCTATCACATATCTTTGGTATAGTACAGGCGTGGCACATACAACTTGATCTCTTTGTGCAGCGCCACAGCGAGCGCTATCGAAGCTGGCGCACCAATCCGATGGTGCAGGGCGAATCATCCGGACGGCATTAAGCGCAACAGCCAGTTGGAAGAGGTTGCGGTTGATCAAAACAGATCACACCATTGCTTTTGAACAAGCCGTCCTCGAAATGCGGGAGGAGCACAGTGATGACAAGCAAGGAACGGAGCGGCGCCGTCTATGGCGGTATCGAGGCGGGCGGCACCAAGTGGGTTTGCGCGATTGGAACCGGCCCAGACGATGTACGCGCCGAGATGCGCTTTGCGACCACCGCCCCAGACGAGACGATTGCGCGCGCGGTTGCATTTTTTCGCGACTACCAGCGCACCGAAGTGCTCGCCGCGATTGGGGTCGGATCGTTCGGACCGGTCGATCTCGCCTTACACTCGCCAACCTATGGCTTCATCACCTCCACGCCGAAGTCTGGCTGGATGAATACCGATGTGGTTGGCGGCCTGCAGAAAGCGTTTGCGATTCCTATCGCCTTCGATACCGATGTCAACGCCGCAGCCTTGGCCGAGTATCGCTGGGGCGCGGCGCAGGGCTGCGACATAGCGATCTATATGACTATCGGCACCGGGATCGGGGGTGGAGCGGTGGTCAATAATAGCTTGCTGCATGGTCTTCTGCATCCCGAGATGGGCCATATGCGCCTGCCTCATGATATGGAGCGCGACCCTTTCCCCGGCGCATGCCCTTTCCACGGTGACTGCCTCGAAGGCCTGGCTTCAGGGCCGGCGCTTGCGCAGCGCTGGGGTCAGCCCGCCGAACAGCTCCCCGCCGATCATCCGGCTTGGCCGCTACAGGCGCATTACCTGGCGCTGGCGCTGGTCAACCTTATCTGTATCCTCTCGCCGCAGCGTATCGTACTGGGCGGCGGTGTGATGGATCAGCCGCAACTCATTGGTTTGGTGCAGCGCGAGGTGCAGCAGACGCTCAACGGTTATATTCGCGCACTGGCGATTCTGGACGATATCGCCAGATACATCGTGACGCCTGGTCTCGGCAATCGGGCCGGGGTGCTGGGGGCTATTGCCTTGGCAGCGCGGGCGATCTCGGTATGACCTGCGTTGGGGGCACAGCAGAACGTTGCTGAGAAGCAGCGTACCGCTTTTTGATGCGCCCGCCGCGATACGGAGCGGATTCTACCGCTTCAACGCGATATTCATGGAAACAGGGCGTGTCGATCCGCGATACCGGTGCTATACTTAGGGCAAGATCGATTTCCTAACAGCCTGACCGGTCGTGTGATTGCTGGCAAGGTCGGTGTGTTGATGTGATACCAATTCGATGGAGACATGCCGCATCGTGTCACCCGGAGCGAAGCGAAGAGTCTCAGCAGCAGTCAGCCGCGATGCTGCGCGAAGCGAAGCATGACATGCGTGGTGTTCACATCGAATTGGCATGACTTGGCGGACAGTGCGGTTAAGCCGTATGTTCCTGTGAGGTTGCTTGGTTCTATGGCTTTTTCAACAACAGCCCTCGGCCCGAATGATCCACGCTTTCGGGGACGGCAGGCGGCGCTGGACCGACTCCTGCGGCACTGCCAGGATGAAGTGACGAGCTATGTCGTCCTGTATGGCGGGCGACAGAACGGTAAGACGAGCCTGTTGTTGCGCCTGGCGGCGGCGCTGCGCCCCGCCGCTCGCGTTTGCTGGATCGATTTCCAGTTGATCAAGGGCGCCTCCACCGAGGACGCCTTCACCTACCTCGCGGACCAGATCACCTGCAGCCTGCCGTCCGGCGCAGCTCCAGCATCGGCCAGTGATGGTCCCGCGCTCCAGCAGGTGCTGGCCGAGCGTCTGGCGCACAACGATATCGGTCGCTTCGTACTCATCCTCGATGAGTGGGGCGCGCTGCCGGCTGCTACCCGCGAGACGCTGGCCAATGCCCTGCGCTCCATTTTCCACACCCGCTTGACGCTACCCGCGCTGGCCAAACTCCAGGTGGTCTTCAGCGGCGGCGTCGAGCTTTACGATCTGGTGGTCACCGAGGCCGCTTCGCTGCACAATATCTGCGAGGAAGTGTACCTGAGCGATCTCGCCCAGCCTGAAGCGGTGGCGTTGATCGCCGATGGACTAGGTTTGTTAGGTTTGGACACAGAAGCTGCCGAAGTGCTTGGCGTGGCAATCTATGCCCGTGTGACCGGTCACCCCTACCTGACCCAGCGCATCGGCAGAGAGCTGGAGCGTGCCTATCGCGACGGCGCGACGCTTGCTCCAGATGTGATTGATGCCGCTGTCGCTCAGATCCAGCGCGGTGATTCGCTGCTGCGCCGGATTCGCGCCGACCTGCGCGAGTATGGGCTGGAGGACGCAGCTCGGCGCCTGCTGCGCGACCCGCCGCCCTTCACCCGTCTCGACGACGAGATGGCCCGCCTGGAGTTGCTGGGCCTGGCGAAGCCGGCCAGTATGCACTGGGCGCCGCGCAACCCGCTGCTCGCCGCAGTCTTTCGCGATCTGCTGGGCGTACCCGCTCCTGCCGCAGAGCCAACCCGCGTCGCAGTCTCTTCCTCTGACCACCCCGCAAATGACGCACAAGCTGTCATCGCCGCAAGGCAGCGTCGTCTTGCTAAACTCGAACTGACAGCGGCGCGCTATGGAATCGACTGTCCGCCCCACGTCACCATTGAGATCGAGGATCTGCGCCGGGAGCTTGCGGAGATCGCGGACGCGCAACCACCTGCGCCGAATAGAGCGCCTGCAGCTTCGGCGCCTGCTTCCCGCGATATGCCGCCACCTACCGCAGCCGTGACAGCGGCGGCTACCATAACCGCGCCCACTCGTCACGCGATAGAACTCATCCACATCCCCGCCGGCCCCTTCCTGATGGGCAGCAGCGCTGCCGACCCGATGGCCAACAGCGACGAGAAGCCGCAGTACCGTCTGGAATTGCCCGACTACTGGATCGGCAAAACGCCGGTGACCAACGCCCAGTTCCGGCCCTTCGTCGAGGGCGATGGCTATCGCAACCGGGCCTACTGGACCGAGGCCGGCTGGATCTGGCGTGAGAAAGAGCAGATTGGTAAGCCTCTGTATTGGGACGACACGAAGTTGAACGGCGCTGACTATCCGATGGTCGGCATAAGCTGGTTCGAAGCAGTCGCCTACTGCCGCTGGCTCAGCGCTCAGACCGGCCAGGAATTCCGGCTACCCAGCGAAGCCGAGTGGGAGAAGGCCGCGCGTGGGCCGGACGGTTTGATCTGGCCTTGGGGCAATACATGGGAAGACGGCCTTTACAATATCACGAAGGATAACTTTTCAGCGTTTGGACGAACAACGCCGGTTGGTCAGTACCCCGACGGGGCCAGCCCCTACGGTGTGCTCGACATGGCCGGCAATGTCTGGGAGTGGTGCGCAACCAAGTATCGCAAAGGTTACCCTTATGTGCTGGAGGATGAGTGGAGCGCAGCTTATCTTGAGCAGGATACAGGGCGTATGTTACGCGGCGGGGCATTTTGGGGCGACCAAAAATACGTGCGCGGGGCGTACCGCTACGACTACTACCCGCGCGACCGCCACTACTACGTCGGGTTGCGGGTCGCCAGTCATTCTTCCCTGCCCGGTTCTGAATTCTGAATCCTGAATCCTGTTTGCTGTTGGGAGAGGGCATGCCGAGGCTGTGTGGGTATGGCAAAGGCGTTGGGGGAAGCGCACCGGGGAAGGGGCCTGGGGAAGGGGAGTGCCCCTTCCCCAGCGCGCGCAGCGCGGAATCGCGCCTTTCAAGCGCATGTCTGAACGCCTTTATCAAGCCCTGA
>JAKSDJ010000187.1 GCA_022360155.1 Chloroflexales bacterium
CAACACTGTCATAAATGACAGTAGGCAAGGGAGCTAAGGCATGATATACCAAGGACGTACATTCTCAACCCATTCTCAACTAACTACTACCCACATTCGTAGATTGCTCGATTTGGTTTGGAAATGAGCACGCGGCGTGTTGCTTGAGTGGCAAGGAGGTGGTGTAGCGAAGGGATAACGATGATAATCTGAAGGATGCTGTGTATCACCAAGCTCATATCCTGTAGCACAATCATACTCTAAGCTTGGCCGGACGTTCACATTGTTGTGCGGCGAAGGTGACAGGGCATGGGCATCTGGCCCATCGCTAAGCTTCATGATATGCGAGGAGGCTTCTTATGCGTCGGTGGATCGTTATGGGAATGCTGGGCGGGATTTTTGCTCTTCTTAGTGTATCGTCAGCGAGTGCAATTGACTTGGCTGATGGTGGAACGGGATGGAGTACCCTTACGGGTTACAAGAATGGTTTGGGGCAGTATTGGGCTACGGGGGTAACTCACGTTGCAAATGGACAAACTGAATGGGCTCTAGAGGTGAGCACAACGTTTGTAACTCTTGGGTCGAATGACAATTCGACAACCACGAAACACGGCTCCATCGCATCGAATTCACCCAGTGGCACCTGTATGCCGGCTCCGTGTGATATGGTATTTAGAAGTTACCATTCTTGGGATGGATATTGGCCTGATTTGAAGCACTATGCTAATGATAATGTACAAACAGTACATCGACCTTGATCGCTCTTTAACGATACATCTAGTCTCTCTAGCATGACTCTAGGATATGAATTTGGAGGGACTCGAAATCGGTCAGCAACTCAACCTTACTGCGCATCGGAACCGGTGCGCAGTTGGCGCGTCTAACAGTTTAGCATAGTGACGTTGCGCCAAGGGTTGTTGACTATATGGGCGTAAAAATGCTTGTCAACCTACAACTTGTAATGCATCTATACTAATACCAATTCAGTATGAAGACCGCGCATGTCATGCTTCGCTTCGCTTCGCATCTCGGCTTGCTGCTGCTGAGACCCTTCGCGACGTGCATCCTGAGTGCAGTCGAAGGGCTCAGAGTGATATGATGCGGAACATTTAAATCGAATTGGTATAAGTATGTGTTTAGGGAACAACCGCCTATGCTAAGTGTGATCTACTGACATGATCTGCGCATCAGCTATAGCAAGCCTATTTGTTTCGTAAACTGAAATAGCTACTTTTCTTCCCCTTTATCCGTCTGGATGCGTATAATCAATTCACCGAGACCCTGAGAGAGCTATTGGAAATGGGATCGTGCCACCTCAGGTGTAATGCTTGAATGCTTCAGGTTTATTCCATAACAATTTGATTGTAGTGAAGCGTCTCGGTAACAGCAAGTCAAGATGATTCGCTTCGCTCAATGTGAGAAGCCCGGTGTTATATCGAATCGGCATAATTAAGAAAGGAAAATCATACAAAATGCAATACGCTTCCTGCCGTGTCCTCCTCCTCAGCCTGACGATCCTGCTCGGCGCATGCACCTTTGGCGGCAATGTTGCGCCGCCGTCGCCGATCACGCCCAGCCCTGAGGCGTCGCGCGTGACGATTACGTTTGCCGCGCCAGAGGCCGTGCGCCACCTTTATGCGCCGCTCATCACCGCCTTCAACACCGATAACCCCAGTATCGATGTGCGCTTTGTGGCCCAAGGCGACCGCAGTGATATGCGCCAGCTTGTCAGCGCCGCCGATACCGCCGTTGCGTCGCTGCTGCAGCCCGCTGATGTCTTCAATGGCTATCTGCACGACCTCACCCCGCTGATCGAGGCGGACCCGGCCTTCGACCGCGCCGATTTCTATCCGCGGGCGTGGCAGACTGCGACGCAGGACGGGGGTGTCTATCTCCTGCCCCGTGCGCTGCACGTCGAGTTCCTGCTGTACAACCAGGAGCTCTGGCAGCAGGCCGGTCTGCCCAGCCCAACTCCCGAATGGGGCTGGAGCGGCCTGATGAACGCGGCCACACAACTCGCCGCCCAGAGCACCGACTCTGCGCCCGTATATGGCCTCCTGGACGACACCGCCGGAGTCCGCACCTTGTTCGGCGAATTCACCGCGACCGCCAGCGATGAAACAGACGCCACCGACGCTGCGGCGCGCCTGGAGCGCGATGCCGCGCGTATGCGCTCAGCCGTGGAACGGACCATGGCGCTGGTGGACTCTGGCGTGGTCTATCTCGACCCGGCGGGCGTCGCTGCCGCAGCCGAAGCGGCGGACATCGGTCAGCTGATCCGCGATCAGCGGATTGGCATCTGGTCGGTGCGAGCGTCGCCTGCCCCGCTCGACAGCCCTGACTGGCCCTTTGCGCTGGGGATTATGGCGATGCCCGCGCTGCGCCCGCCCGGCTTGGGCGAGAGCGAAGGCTATATCATGAGCAGCGGAACCCAGCACCCAACCGAAGCCTGGCGCTGGCTGGCTTTTCTCAGCCAGCAGTCCAGCCCGAACCTGTATCCCGATCCCGCCGATATGCTGTTTTTCCCGGCGCGTCCAGCGGTCCTGGAGGGCAGCGCGACGTGGGCGCAGCTCGACGCGGAGACGCGGGCAACCCTGGAAGCCGCCCTGCAGAGGCCTGGTTCCGCATCCGGCAGCCCGCCCGATAGCGCCCTGCTGGAAAGCATGCACCAGACGCTCCGCGCGGTTGTCACCGACGAAGCGCCCTTGGACCAAGCGCTCAGGGCGGCGCAGGCGAACTTGGCAGAACATCGCGAGCAGGCCCAAACGCCGCTGCCCGATAGCGCCCCGGTCGTTGTCGCCACGCCCGCGCCCATCGTAACGCCGCCCGAGGGAGCGACCA
>JAKSDJ010000805.1 GCA_022360155.1 Chloroflexales bacterium
GCCAGTGTCGCAATCTATACCAAGCCCATCTTGGCGCTCTATGACATCGCCGTGCTGGGTCTCTCCAATCGCTACGCTTGGCGCTGTCCGTCAGCGGCTATCCGCCGGTGGTATACTGCACATATCACCGCGAACCACCTGGATATCGGCGTAGGGACGGGCTATTTCCTGCCCCACTGCTCGTATCCGGTGCCCCGACCATGGCTGACGCTGCTCGACCGCAATCCCAATAGCCTCCAGCGGGCGGCGAAACGCCTGGCACAGCATCATCCCAATACGCTGCTTGCAGATGCCCTCCAGCCCCTGCCGTTTCGAGCACAGTCGTTTGACTCAATTGGGCTGAACTACGTGCTGCACTGCCTTCCGGGCGCGATGGCGACCAAAACCGGTATGTTCGCACAACTCGCGTCCCTCCTCCGCCCGGGCGGGCGCCTGTTTGGCGCTACCATACTCGGCCAGGGCGTGCAGCAGAATCGGCTGGCCCGCACGTTGCTGCATGTTTACAACACCTGTGGCGTCTTCAACAACCGCGCGGATAGCTTGGCCGATCTTGAACAAGGGCTACGGCAACACTTTTCGAGCTATACCTTGCATGTCGTGGGGATGGCGGCCTTGTTTGCGGGTTGCTCTGCACCATCCCCGCACAATTGATGCAGTTCGACGTATGCACACAGGCAGTACAAATCGCTCTGCCTCTGGAATAAGGTCTGATTAGCCTGCGGCAGGGCGGAAGGATCTCTTCTTTCTATCGCTTGCGCGGCGGAGCCGCGCAAGCGATAGAAAGATTGTCTTATACCACGCTGCCGCAGGCGAAACGCGCACTATGAATGGTTTCACAGCATGCCGGGATACAACCGTGTAAGTTTTATCAAATAAGACCTTTCAGGTCTTAGGGAAGCCTTCCTCAAGGCCTGAAAGGTCTTAACATCGCACCTATGTTAGGGCTAGGGCGCAGGCTCGTCTGCCTCGAAGCGCGTGACTGTATGCAGAAAATGCATCGCAGCGTTGAGGTTTCGCCCGGCAATATCGTTCATGAGACCCTGCAGCACGGGCGAACGCTGCATCCGGTCGGCATAGCGCCGCGCTACCCAGATCATAAGCGGGATAAACGCAAGACCAAACAGCAGATTCAGCGCCAGCCAGGTCATGCTCAACACCGCATACGCATCCACCTCAAACAGGCCTTTCATCGAGACGACCAGCAGCGGCGTCCAGAGCAGCGGCGAGAGAATTAGAATCCATTTCGTTGTTTTGAGCCGCTGGATACGCACTAACTCGACCTGCTTCTGGATCGCGACAACCGGCGATTCGTAATCGATGCTCCGCAGCATTATCAATTGGCGAACCAACACGCTCGTGTCGAGGATTGCGAAGAGGTGGAGCACAAGCGCCGGCGCCAGGAAACGCAGCTCGGTTATGTGCTCCGCGATGAACATCCCAAGCAGGATCAGAATCACTGTGTTGACGCCAAGCTCGACCGCGATGGAGCGCGATTTCCGTTGGAGCGCCGTTTCAACCTTGTTCAGGCCTATGTCACGCAGCAGTTTCCGATTCAAGCGCAGGCTCGCATCGAGCTTGCGGTCATATTCGTTCCAGCTCTGTTTCAGCGCGTCAAGATCCATGGGTTTCCTCCTTGCTTGTTGATTCAGCCCCTTGCGACGCGGCATCGAAGTCGCGCCGCAGCCGCTGTTTAATTCGGCTAATCTTGGTGGCGACATTCGTTGTCGAGATGCCGATGATCTCGGCAATGGCATCGTAGTTGTTGCCGTCGAGATAGAGAATGATCAGCGCCTTGTTCAGCGGGTCGAGCCCGTCAATAAACTGGCGGAGCATTCGGATGTCGTCCGACTCCGGCTCGGGAGCGGCAATCTCGAGGATCGCCTCCCCGAGTTGCACGGAATGGCGCGTTCGGCGGCTTTCACTGCGATAGTACGAAATGGCGACATTCATCGCGATGCGATACATCCAGGTGGAGAAACGGTATCGTTCGTCGAAGCGCTCGAAGGAACGCCAGAGCTGAACGATGATCTCCTGGATGAGATCGCTGTGCTCCTCGGGGTTTCGACAATACGCATGCGCGACCTTGTAGAGGATCTTCTGATGCGCCTCGATGAGCTCCACAAAGCGCTCATGTTCAGTGCCTGCCATGTTGCCATTCCTTACATCCCTATTGCGCCGGAACCTCGTATATTGGCGCTTCTATCATGTTATTCGCAAGCGGGCGCACGAAAATCACAGTGAGGACGCATCGAAATTATCACGAGATCCCAGTTATATGTCTTTTCTTACGATGATTTGGCTTGAGGAAGCAAAAAACATGCACCTTGACTCGTACCAAATCTATTTGGTGTGGTTGAGCGTTGGCGCTGCGGCGCGACCGAATCGCTATTTTGCTCTCGCCAGGCTGGACAAGACCGTGTATAATGCTCCTATCAACCCAAACATGTTCCATTTCAAGGATGGTAGGATCTCAATGCGCAATCGCCTACGCCCTGTCAGAGCAGCACAGAGAGTGTGGCGCTCTGACCCCTGATTTGCGGCGGCGCAACACAAAGCAAAGGCTGGCAGCGTGAGCCCAGATATCATTCAAGCGGAATATGCCAACCTGGAGCAGATCGCTGCTCGTTTTGCCCAGCATGCGGACAATGTGGCTGCGCTGCGCGTGCAACTGGAACGCACGCTGCAACCGCTGCACAATGGCGGTTGGGAGGGCCAAGGCGCCGTTGCATTTTTCGCAGAGATGGAAGGCGAGATTATCCCGGCGGTGCTGCGGCTTGTCCAGATCTTCACTCAAGCGCAGGAAGTGACTTTGCAGGCGCTCGCGATCATGCAAGCGGCTGAAGAGGAGGCGGCCAAACCATTCCAAATCAATGGCATAAGCGCTACCGATACGGGCAGCGTGGGAGACGGAGTATGGAGCGGTGTCAAAGATTTCTTCGGTGGCATGTACGCCGAAGGGAAAAACATGGTCACCGGGTTGTGGACAATGGTGACCGACCCGGTCGGCACAGCCAAAGGGTTATGGTATGGCATTACCCATCCCCGTGAATTGTGGAATGCGATCAAGAAACCGTATGTCGATGACTGGAACAGTGGTCACCCGTGGCGCGCGATTGGGCGGGGGACCATGGCTGCTGTCACGACAGTGCTAGGCGCCAAGGGCGCCGACAAAGTGGCCAAAGCGCTGAAAGGCGCCACCATTGCCGATGATGCCGCGCGGGTCGGCTCGGTCGCCGATGATGCCGCGCGCACCGGGTCGGTTGCTGATGATGCGGTATCCCTCAATCGATTTATTGATGATTCGGGACAACTGAACCGTAGTGTTGATGATGTGGCGAATACCATTTTACAAGAGTCGGCTGATAATGTATCTAGTCGCAGTAACCTCGTCTCCGAACTAGCCGAAAATGGTGTCAAACACACACCCGATCAAATAGTTTCCATCACTCGCGACAGCAACGGGAGTGTGGTTTTCTTGGAAACGGGTCGAACAGGTGAAAAGGCTGCAGGGCTTAAACACATCTTAGCAGACCACGCTGATGATTTTGCGCGTCGCGGCATTCCACCGCAGGATATTCCTAACGTATTAATGGATGCGGTAGAACAAGGTAAAGTTGTAGGTCATCAGGGGCGCGGCACAGGTCGACCGATTTACGAAGTTGCATATAATGGTGAAACACATCACGTTGCGATCACAATCGGTAGTAATGGGTACATCGTTGGTGCTAATCCTGCCACTGTACCGTAAATGAGGCTATTTCATGGAAGTAATTCGTTTAATGGCTGATTATGAATGTTATCCATTATGGTGGCATAGCGGTGAGCGTGTGGGCAACATTGATCCTTCCACTCTGCCATTGAGTAAGACTCTGGTGGAGGAATTGCTGGCGTGGGCTGATCGCTTCGATGAAACATATAATTCCGCCGATCCCGCTGAGTCAGGGTTTCCATCAGTTGAGGCTATGGATCAATTCGATGCCTGGGGTATGCGGCTGTGGCGACATCTACAAGCCGATCTTGCCGATAAGTATCGTGTCGTTTACAAACGTAGACGTGATGGGGTGCTGCTAGAAGATGAGCGACAAGCAGAGTAAAGCCATATTGCTCTCATGGTAATCGTCAAATCCGTCACAGGCAGCAACATATGATCACCAAAGAACAAGCGCACGACATTGTCTTGAAAGCCATCAACGAGACGTATACTGTTCCCGATGATACGCTCATCATTTTAGATGACGCAACGCAGGAGATTGACCTCGGCTGGGTGTTTAGTTATGACTCGAAGCGTTTCGTAAAAACAGACGATTTTGATTATGCCTTGGCAGGAAACGGCCCAGTCGTTGTGTTGCGCGAAAATGGGGATGTTTATCGGCTGGGCACTGCTGTTGAGCTAGATCTTGCGCTGGTTCAGTTGTGAAAGCAGTTAGGATCGCCGGACAGCAAACGAGATTGATCCATGGATTCGGAAGCCATAAAACAAGAATTGCTTGCTCGTCTGCAAGTCGATATAGATCATTTTGAGCAGAACATGCCAAGAGAGAACGCGATTGCCTGGCGCGGCTATTTCGCTGCCTTGCTCGAGTGGAATGTCATCGCCGTGGCGACTCACGATGCGCTCTGGTCTTTGCTGCCAGCGATCGAAAGCGATCCGGTCGATGCTATCCTGTTAGGACGTGAGTGAACCTTATGCCAACAATGAAGTTGATGGCCGATTACTTTTCCTATCCACTGTGGCGCACGGGCCGTGATGAGGCGGGCAGCATCGATCCGGCGACCCTGTCCCTCGACGCGGCGCTTTCGTCTGCTTTATTCCAGTGGGCCGAACAATTCGACGTCCTCTACGATCAGGCCAACCCAGCGAACTCCGGCTTCGCCGACCAGGTCACGCAACGCGCCTTTCACCGCAACGGCTTACATCTGTGGTGGCGCTTGCAGCAAGCCCTTGCCGGTCAATACAACGTGACGTATAAGAGCGTAATTTACGAACGCCCGTTGACCGCATTTTCCCTCGACAAAGCCCAATTTGCCGTACTACTCGAGCGGGTTGTCGGCGATCCGTTTATCCTAGACGCGGCAGGCTTGGCAGAGTTGCAGTTGGCTGCGTCCGATATTCGCCTCGCGACGAAGCAGCTCATCGCAGCCGAAATCCTCAAGACCGGCGATGCGCAAGGCGTTGACTCGATTGCGCCCCGCATCCGATCACTTTTGGCGACAGCCATAGCGCCAGGGCGACAACTTGTGGCGCAACGACGCTGGCATGACCAAGCGGATGAACAAATGTCGGTCGCCATCAGCGACGACGGCATTGTGGCCGATGTGATCGATCAACAAGGGACACATATCTTCTACGAGTTGCATAGCGTCACCGATGCCGCCGAGTTTTTGATGTATCCGACGCCTACTCTCTCGCAGGCAGCGGATGGGATACGCCAGCTCAGCACGCTTCTGCCCCAGATGGAGGTAATGACAACCCTGGTCGTAATCGATAATCAGGGCGAGGCAGAGCCGCAGGCCAAAGCATCCGTTGTTTGGCTTGCGACCCAGGAAGGACTGTGGTGGCTCGCCGCAGACGCCGCAGAACAGCAAGCCCAGGGCTTGAGCCTCGATGCGTTGCGCAGTAAGCTCATCGCTTTGTTCGGGTCGTGAGGCGTATATCTGCCTAGCGTCGCTCTATAGCGGATAGATATCCGCTATAGAGCGACGCTAGAACCTCACGGCGGCATTCCAGAATCACACGGCGTCACCTGCTTTAACCGATTCCGCAACAATGCGGCCAACAGCATCATTGCAAATATGTTGTTGACCACTCTCCAAGTGGAAACGAGATTTAAGGATGTGGGATAGACGCACAAGGGTAAGAAGCTGGTGCGACTATCGCCGTTCGCAACCAACGAATGCGTGTGCCTTGGAGTTAGAGCCTGTCTACTATTCGATCGCTTAGATTGGGGGTCAGAAAAGGTCAGGACGGTTCTTGCTTTCGCTGCTGTTGAACGACGGAAAGGGGGGGCGATTGCTTCGTGCCAAGCATGAACCCTTGAGAACCGTCTAGGCCTTACTTCTGGAAAGAGATCTTCTCGTTAGAATATTGGACAGCTTCTTAGTTCCGTAGCAAAGACTTGTTCTGCGCCATAGTGTATGGCTGAAGTCCAGGCCGTTGAGCCGCACAAACAATATTTTCCACTTTTCGTTTTGTTCTTGTTATAGTAAGATAGATTATGATGGATATAGAATAAAGGCTTGATTACAGTATATGAAAACAGCACTTGCTATCGACAGTCTTATTCGAGAGGCTTCAGTGTTTGCGGAAATTGAAAGCGCCTACGCTGAGCCAACTCTTTACGGCATCACAGATGGAAAGGCTATAGGAACATATCTCGAACATAAGTTTAAGCTACACCTAAATAATCTCTACACATACACACCCGGAAACTCGGCAGCAGGAATAGACTTTCCAGGACTTGACGTTGATCTTAAAGTAACCAGCATCACACAACCACAGTCATCTTGCCCCTTCAAATCCGCGAGACAAAAAATCTACGGTTTGGGCTATCATTTGCTTGTCTTTGTTTACGAAAAATCTGATGATCACAATCTGCGTACTGGCAGATTAAATATGAAGCACGCCATTTTCATACACAAAGATAGAACTGCCGACTACCAAATGACGCGCGGTATTCTTGAAATCTTGTCAAGAGATGGTAATGCAGATGATTTAGTTGCGTTCTTTCAAGATAAAGTCCTTCCTGTCGACGAGATTGAGGCGCGAAACATTGCTGAAGAAGTGTTGCAACAACACCCAAATCAAGGATATCTAACCATCTCGAATGCCTTGCAATGGAGATTGCAATATAGTCGTGTCATCCAGAAAGCCGGAGATATTGAAGGAATCGATCGTATAAGGTGAAACATGGCTTCGAGTAGAAAAACAAAAGAAACATGGGAGTTTGGTGATTTTCAGACCCCAAATGAACTAGCTGTGCAAGTTGTTGGTGTATTACAGCAACTGGGGATTAATCCCGTCTCGATTGTTGAACCAACTTGTGGTACAGGCAATCTTCTTACGAGCGCCATCAAGTCATATCCGCACACAGAGCGGTATATCGGCGCTGATATTAATTCTGCTCACCTCAAAAAGCTGCGCGAGAAGATTATCACCGAAGGTTTGGAACGTGACGTAGATATCCTGCATGCCAACTTTTTCGATACGGATTGGAACATGCTTCTTTCCACGTTACCACAGCCAATCCTCGTCATAGGAAATCCGCCATGGGTGACAAGCTCCGAGTTGAGCGCACTGCAAAGCTCTAATCTTCCTGAAAAATCAAACTTTCATGGTCGAAACGGCCTTGATGCCTTAACAGGGAAAAGTAACTTTGACATTTCTGAGTGGATGTTGCTTCAGCATCTCACGTGGCTGCAAGACAAAAATGGCGTAATTGCAATGCTGTGCAAAACAGCAGTTGCGCGAAAAATCCTGATATATGCTTGGCAGAAAAAGTATAAGATCAGCTCATCAAAAATTTTCAAAATAGATGCTAAGAAATATTTCAATGCCTCAGTAGATGCCAGTCTCTTAGTGATGCAATTCAACGGAAATGAATCATTGCAGAGATGTAGCGTCTTTAACACTCTTACAGATCATACCCCAACGATGATCTTAGGATCACAAGATGATTTTGTGCTTTCTAATGTAACAACATATCAAAGTCTCCGCCATATATTAGGCGAGGATAAGCACTATACATGGCGCTCAGGAATTAAACACGATTGTTCTAAGGTGATGGAGCTTGTTCAAGAAGGTGATTCTTTTGTCAATGGCAACGGTATCATTATCTCTTTGGAAGATGATTTTGTATACCCTCTGCTGAAAAGCTCAGATATTGGCAACAATCGACTCAACGGTCGTGAAAAATATATGTTGGTCACACAGAGATACATTGGAGAAGATACGAGCAAAATCAAGATGAAAGCCCCGAGAACGTGGGATTATCTACAAAACAATCGCGACGCCCTAGCAGGGAGAGGTAGTTCTATCTATAAAAACCGACCAGACTTCTCTATTTTCGGTGTAGGCGACTATACCTTTGCACCTTGGAAGGTCGCAATATCCGGCTTCTACAAGCGACTGAACTTCGTCGTCATCCCTCCAATTCACCAGAAACCTGTGGTTTTTGACGATACAGTTTATTTTTTGTCCTGTGCTACACAACAAGAAGCCGATTATATTGCCGGGTTACTCAACTCAAATGTAGCAAGGGATTTTCTGGATTCTATGATTTTCTGGGAAGATAAAAGACCTATCACCATAGAAATTCTCAAAAGATTACATTTGCAGTCATTGGCACGGTCGCTTGGTAGCGAAAGCGAATACCTTGCGATTACCAAGCACAAAGGTGTCCCGAACTATTCAGCACAGGTAACACAACTTCGACTAATCGAGCAGCGTAAACGCTATCGCTAACGGCTCAACGCAGATTTCAGATTGCACAGAAGCCTGCTCGTGACGAGTTGGTTTGACTGCAGCAACGTAGCGTCGATTAGTACAGTGACAAGTAGCTCGTGACGAGTCGCGTCAACTTCGACCAAACCTACACGACCGGCAACACCCTGGCAATCATAAACTTGAGGTAGCGGCCTTCGAGAAAGCCCGCTGGGACCGGATGATCTGACGCTTGGCCCGCGTCGTGGATGATTTGCACCCGCCGCCGCGCTCGGGCCGCTGCGTCGGCGAGCATCGTCCGAAATTGCTCGGGGGACACCTGGCTGGTGCAGCTCGACGAGACAAGCAAGCCCCCCGGCTCGATGCAGCGCAGCGCCAGGGTGTTGAGCCGGGTATAGGCGCGTATAGCCGAGTACGCATTCGCCTTTGCACGGGCAAAGCTCGGCGGGTCGAGGATCACCATATCGAAGCGCTGCCCTGCCTTGGCATAGCCATCAAGCAGTGCGAAGCAATCACTGGTGACAAAGCTGTGCCGCGCCGGGTCGAACTGGTTCAGGGCGACGTTAGCCGCAGCAGCATCGGCCAGGCCGTGCCCGCTATCAGCGCTGATCACGCTGGCAGCGTCGCCGCGCAACGCATAGAGTGAGAAGGCCCCGGTGTAAGCGAAACAGTTCAGCACCCGCAGCCCGCCGGCCAGCGTCTCGACGGTATGTCGATTCTCGCGCTGATCCAGAAATAGCCCTGTCTTCTGGCCGCGGTAGAGGTCGGTGTACAGAAACAACCCATGCTCCTCAACGACCAGATCGTTAGGAGGCAGTTCGCCCCAGAGCTTTTGCAATGAGGGATGGGAGATCTTAGATGTAGCCCCAGTTGCATCAAATCCAGCGGTTTGCGGCGCCTGGTGCTCGGTTGCTGTTTCGCGCACCACAATGCCGCGCAGGTCGGGATCGCAAGCGCGCAACGCTGGAACGATCAGCGGGATAAGTGTCGCCACGCTGGCGGCATAGGTCTGGATCACCGCATAGTCGCCGTAGCGATCCACAACGATGCCCGGCAGCCAATCGCCCTCGCCGTAGATCCAGCGATAGGCATTGGTCATACCGGCGCGGATACTCGCGCGGGCCTCCCACGCCTCCCAGACCCGCTCGCTCACCCAATCGGCGTTAGGAGCGACATAGCGAGTAAAGAGCCGCACTGCAATCGGACTATCGGCGTCCCACAGCCCAATCGCCTGAAAAGGACCGCAGCGTAGACGCACCCATGTGCCGGAACGCAGGCGTTCGCCGCCCTTGATCTGGTTACGGTAGACCCAGGGATGGCCCTGGATCAGACGGGTTTTGATCTCGGTTGAAGCGTAGACTTCGGGAAGATCCATTGTTTTGGGGATGACAGAATGTGGGTAGACAAGATGCATAGCATCCTATCACACCCACACCCTATTACTGTGTTGTTTTTAGAGTGTTGTGCCGCTTTCGACGCTTTTATTGGAACCAAAGGCAGATTCGGGGGAACGGGGACGAATTGCAACATTTCGTCCGATCCGTGATCCCGCTGGGAGGCGCGTGCGCAATCCAACCAGGGACAGGCCTGTGTTGAGCCGGTTGGGCGTCTCGCGGTTGGGGGTGTTATCATCGCCATCGCCAAGGTGCGTACCATCGCCAACGCGTACATCTTCGTCGACGATACAACGATCGACAACTGCATCTGGTCCAATCCAAGCGTCGCTGAACACGATCGAGTCGCGCACCGTTGCACCGGGGGCGACATACACGCCGGGCGAGAGCACCGAGCGCGCGACATGGCCGAAGACCCGGCATCCATCGCTGACCATACTATTCTCGATCCGCGCCGACTCGCCAATTTCAACGCCAGGTCGATCCGCGCTCGTTGTGTGCAGCACCCATTCGGGATCATAGAGATCGAGGGCTGGCGTTTCAGCGAGCAGCGCCAGATTCGCCTCGTAGTAAGCCTGCACAGTCCCCACATCGGCCCAGTAACCCTGAAAGTGATACGCCATCACTGTCGGTTTACCAAAGCGGGGATCGGCTCTCCCAATCAGCTTGGGCAAGATATGGCGGCCAAAATCGGTCTCGTCGCCACGGGCCAGGATTTCCATCAGAAAGCTTTTGCGAAAGACATAAATCCCCATCGAGGCCAGACTCGTTGTTGTGCGCCGCGGCTTCTCGACAAAGCTGTCGACACGCCCATCGCTGCCCACCGAAACGATACCGTAGCGATACGCCTCGTGCGGACTGACGCTATGCACCGCAATCGTCAGATCGACATCGCGTTCAGCGTGGAGCTGCAAGAGCGGGCTGTAGTCCATCTTGTAGATATGATCGCCGGCCAGAAGCAGCACCGCGTCAACCGGCTGATCAGCGATAAAATCCAAATTATAGCGCACGGCATCGGCGGTGCCGCGCTGCCAGCCGCCGCCTTCCGGGGTGGGCGAAGGATGCAGAATCCGCAATCCGCCCTGCGCCCGGTCGAGATCCCATGGCCGCCCAACCCCAAGATGGGCATGGAGCGAACGCGGTCGGTATTGAGACAACACGCCAACATTGAAAATGTCGGAGTTGATGCAGTTCGAAAGGGTAAAGTCAATGATGCGGTATTTGCCGCCAAAAGGCATCGCCGCTTCGGTGCGCTCGGCGGTCAACACGCTCAACGCGGGTGATTCGCCGCCGGCCAATATCAATCCTAATGTCCGAAGCATTGCTTGCTCCTAACAGAGTGACAAGGTGCAGATGGGCGAGATAGAGAACGCAACCTGTGCGTTGCTATCCCGGCGCCAGGGCGCCATGTCGCTAAATCGTCTCACCACTCGCCACGTCGCCGCCTGGAAAATCCTCGGTATCGCGTTCGGCGTTGATCACCACATTCCGCCCAACATGGATGCCGGAAGGAATATGTGCGCCCTTGCCAACAACACTAATCCCGGTATTCAACTTGTCAGGCTGGGCCTTGTTCGGCGTGTCGAAATCATCGCCCCATCCCAGGCGCGCGCCTGCGCCCACTACAACTTGCTTGTCGACAATAACCCGGTCGAGGATCGCCCCTGGACCGATCCAGGTGTCGTTCATGACCACACTGTCGCGTACAATCGCGCCGGGCGAGACATAGACCCCCGGCGAGAGGACCGAGCGTTCGACGACACCGCGAAGGTTGCAGCCATTACAGACCAGTGACTGGACGACTTGGGACTGTGGGCCAACCTTGACCGGCGGGCGCTCTTCGCTACGCGTGCGAATCACCCAGTTGGGGTCATACAGGTTGAAGGAACACTCTGGATCAAGCAACTCCATACTGGTCTCCCAGTATGACTGGATGGTTCCCACATCGACCCAGTAGCCCGAGAAGCGGTAGGCGTAGACCAGATCCTCAGCGATCATTGCGGGAATGACATTCTTGCCGAAGTCAATGCGTGGCTTATCTTCGCTGCCCTCGCTGAGTCGCCGCACCAACACGTCGCTGTTGAAGACATAGATTCCCATCGAGGCCAAGGTGCCTTTATCGCGGTTCTTCGGCTTCTCGCTGAACTCGACGATTCGATCCTTGTCATCGGTGGTCATAATCCCGAAACGGTCGGTCTGCTCCAGCGGCACCTCCATCACACCGACAGTCAACTCGGCTTGCGTGCGCAGGTGCGCCTCGATCATGGTGCTGTAGTCCATCTTGTAGATATGATCGCCAGAGAGCACCAGCGCGAGGTTGGCACGCCGCTCTTGAATATAGTTCAGGTTTTGATAGATTGCATCCGACGTACCCCGGTACCAACTCTGGTCATCGCGCCCCTGGTACGGCTGGAGCAAGCGCACACCGCCACGCGAGCGGTCAAGATCCCAGGGCTTTCCGATCCCGATGTGCTCGTTGAGTGAATGGGGGCGATATTGGGTCAGCACCGCCACATCAAAGATGCCCGAGTTCACACAGTTCGAGAGGGTAAAGTCAATAATCCGGAATTTTCCTGCAAACGGAACTGATGGTTTGGCCCGCTTCTCAGAGAGGACGCTCAGGCGCGTACCCTCACCGCCGGCCATAATCATTGCAACAACTCGCATATTCATGCCAATGATCGGCATCAACAAGCGATGATTAGGCTATGCCCCCAACATCGTTGGCCGATTGCCGACCGCTATTTTGCCAGTAACCCGCTTCTGTGTCACTCGCAGCGTACTGGTGCAGAAGATTCACCAGGAACAAGATTCCATGTTCTGCGTGTAGCGAGAGATCGTTTGGCAGGGCGTTTCCCTTCAAACTCCTCCCTTTTCTCGTGCAGCCAGTGTGTATTGCTGCCGCCCGTCGCGAACTGAACAATTACTATTTCAAGCTGTAGCCTGATTGTAACCCGAAACGACGGTATGTGCAAAAGCGGTGGCGCCGATTTCGTTATTCGCGATTCGCCCTTCATAGCAGTACTACCACCCTGACAGTGGATTGACAGGATCACCATGGTTGACAAGATGAATCGCTACAAGTTCAGCATAAGTCCTACAACGAGGCGTGTCATTTGAACGAAGTGAAGAATCTCTTTGCAACAGTACGAGATCCTTCGCGGCGCCTGCCCTGAGCCCTTCGGCTTCGCTCAGGGCAGGCGCCGCGAAGGGCTCAGGATGACAGCATGTGAAAGCAAGAGGGCAAATTTGGCTAATGCTGCCAAAGTGTGTTTGCCATCAACTTCAACCGCAGGTCCGACGTCTGACCATGGCATCTTGTGTTATGCTACGATTGCTCGCAAAAGCCTCGTATGTGTAGGAGTTACGCAACCGCCCCTGGCTCGTGAGTCCTTGGTCAGGCGCGCCAGAAGCAGGCACAGGGGATCAGGGCCATCCCAATGCCAAACGATGTATATTCGAGCTGAATCAACTGCTGATGCCCGGTGGCCTATTCACATCGCCGGCGTCATGCACGTCTCATACTGCATGTGTTCGGAAAAGCGGCAAGCCCAGCCCTGCCCGTCCGCAACTCGTATCGAACCGTGCTAGAAGGATTTTTGTGAAACCGATCGTCTTGATTTTTATCGGCCTCGTGACAACGTATATGGGTCTTGCCGCTCTCAATCCGGTTCTCGCGCCATTGGTGCGCGAACTTGGCCTAAGTGAAACCCAGGGTGGTCTGATCATCACCGCCGCCGCACTGATGTGGTCGCTTTCCAGCCCATTCTGGGGCCGCCGCAGCGAAGTGCTAGGTCGAAAACGAGTTTTCGTTACTGGAATGTTTGGATTTTCGTTCGGGTTTACCTTGTTTGGATGCGTGGCGCTGCTTGGCCTAAACGGGGTGATCCCGCCGCTCTTCGCCTTTGCGCTCCTGATGGCTTCACGCGGTGTGGTAGGCAGTTTTTTCTCGGCGGTTCCAGTCGCGGCGCAAGCCTATATCGCCGACACAACCACCGGAGAGGAACGGACTGCGGGGATCGCCCTGCTTGGCGTCGCGAACGGCATTGGCTTCATCGTTGGCCCGGCGCTCGGCGGCGTTCTGGCGACATTTGGATTGCTGGCGCCGGTGTATATCGCGGCAATCCTGCCGATTGGCGCTGCGTTTCTGGTGATGTGGCGCTTGCCGCGTGCAACACAACATATGCTCACCGCCAATCCGCCGCGGATTAACCCTGCTGATGCACGACTCTGGCCGCTGCTCTTGATCGGCTTTCAGGTTGTCTGTGCGCTGGTGAGCATCCAGGCAACCGCTGGTTTCTATATTCAGGACAAGCTGGAGCTTTCAGCCGAGGCGACAGCGCAGGTGTTGGGCATAGCGCTGGTTGCCTCGGGGGTTGGCTCGTTGGTCGCCCAACTTGGCATCGTGCGGTTGCTGCGGCCAGCGCCTCAAACGCTGCTGCGCGTTGGCCTGCCGATCGGCGTCGTGGGCTTTGTCGCCTTTGTGCTGGCTGCAACTCCATTTGCTATGATAACAGCGTTTACGATTGTAAACTTCGGTCTGGCGCTGTCTATTCCCGGTTACCTTTCCGCAATAACCCTTCAGGTCAAACCGGATGAACAGGGCGCGGTCGCCGGTCTCACCGCATCAGCGCAAGGTTTCGGCGCGGTGATTGGTCCCGTTCTGGCAGCAATGCTCTACGAATTGCGGGCCGACTATCCTTATATATTGAGTGCCGTCCTATTGGCGCTCGTTGTGCTCTTCGTCTGGATGCATCCCCGGCTGCGGCACCTCGGTCATGCACAGCATGGTGAAGCAAAGCAGAGGGCTTATAAAGCAAGCAGGTGAAGGGGTTCATAGGTTGAGTGTTCCAAACCTATTCCCGCCGCTTATTATCATATTGTGCGCATTACACTATAATGCTGGCGCTGCGTGGCATTCGGCAAATGCAACAATCTCTGCAGCGGCGCGCTGATAACCGCCCGCCTGGCGCAATGACTCGCTGGCGCGCTGCGCTGCCTGTTTGAAACGTGGATCGCTCAGAACGTGGTCAGCGGCGCCGCGCAACTCATCAGCCGTGACCCGACCATACGGGTATCGATCTCCAAGCACGACGCCTGCACCGCTGGCCCGAACCTGCAAGGCATTCAGTAATTGTTCCATCTGATGCGGCACGACAACCTGCGGCACGCCGAAGTACAACCCTTCGTGGACGCTATTCATACCGCCATGCGTAATGAACAGATCCGCGTGTTGCAGTACCTCTAGCTGCGGGACAGAGGGATAGACAAGAAAGTTAGGCGGAATTGGAAGCAGTGTGTTGATATCGGTATTCTTACCGGCAGAGAGAATAAACTGACCGGAATGATCGGCAAATGCCTGGAAACAGTGCCGGAAGAACGCCGTGTCGGCGCTGTGCAGCGTGCCAAGCGATATGTAGGTCACTGGGCGACGATCCAACTGCGCAAAGGGGAAGGAGCCGTCGCGGGTCGCCGCATTGATCGCCGGACCGACAAAGCGAAAACTGTCGTTGATGAATGAGGTGGGCGGCTGCAACTGCCTGGAGGTAAAGACAATATTCAGATTCCCTGTAGCGGGAAAGAGCACAGCCGGCAGGCTCTTTTTGCCGTACGTGCGCAGCAGGCGACGACGCGCGCGAAAGAAGCGAGGCATGAGTGGCGCCGCGCCCAGCAGCATGTGGGCAAGGTCACGGCGTGGCAGCGTCCACTCGGCGCCTTCGGTCACGAAAGTGGTAATGGACGACACGGACGGGAGTCCGAGCACACGCGCCGCTTGCATCCCCCACACACAGATCGAATCATAGATGACAATGCCCGGCTGCTCATACTGCAACTCATTGAGCATAAACGGAGTCAGTTGTGCGGCTGCTTCGACCAACAACAGTGAGATACGCGCCATATTGCGACTCACGGCTGCGGCAATCTCCGCTTGTGAAGGCAACGCTGATGGGTAGGGACGAAACTCCGCACCGACACGCTCGATCTGCGGGCGGAATTCCTCAGAGTTGTAGTAGATCACCCGACGCCCGCGCCGCACCAATTCTTGGACCACCGGCAGCGTCGGGTTGACGTGGCCATGGCCCGGAACGTTCATGAAGATAATAATCGCCATAACGCAATTTCAGTGCTTTGCTCAGAATATCCGCGCTTTAGTGCAGCCGCTGTTGGTGCAGCATCCAGCCGGTGAAGAGAGTCAGGCCAACTATTGTTGGGGTAAGGATGCTGAGACCCTGGAGCGAGAGTAGGGCGATGTCACTGTGCCGGATCGCCTCGGCGACCAAGCCGATGGTCAATCCGTTGACCCACAAGATCGCTTTTTCACGAAGCGTTGTGCGCATAGGAGCCTCCTTATCGCGGTCATCCGAATAATACAGGACTGACGCGGCGCCTGGCGCTGCAGCGGATGATACGATCCGCTTCGCCTCCGGCAGGGTGGAAGAACCTCTTTGTAGGATCAGGTGCGTGGCGAAGCCGCGCGCCTGATCCTACAAGATTTGGTTGGCGCTGCGCTTCCATACGTGACACAACATGGCATACGTGATTTCACCGTGCGCAGGAAAGCAATCGCGTAAATCCTGTAATACTGACATCAAGCGTCATAAAGCCGTTAAGCCACAGTCATGCTTCTATAGTCGCGCATATCGGTTGGACAGCCCTCAACTCAAACTAGCCTGGCGCGCAAATCGCCGCCCGTGTTCAGTTAGGTTCAACATTTTGCCCTGGCGATGGATCAGCCCGCGCTGTTCGGCCCGCTGCACCACGTCATCTGCAAAAGCCGGCGCCCAGCGCATGTGGTAGATCAAGTGCTCAAACTGGCTCTCATCGGCTGCGCTTGGCGTGCCTTCGTGATGCAAGAGGTGCAGAGCCAGCATCTGCTGGGCAAACTCCCAGCGCTGCCGCATTCGCCTGACGGTGAGCGCAATCACACCGCGATCTGGAGCGAACAGATAGACCAGCCCAAAGCACACGCCGCTCATCGTCGCCATCGAACCGGCAATGGAGAGATCGTACCAACGCGCCAACCAGTAGCCGCTCATCGCGCTGATAGCGCCAATCAACATACTCAGCCCGATCATGCGCGGCAGCCGATCAGTCAGCAGGTAGGCTGCCGCTGGCGGGGCGATCATCAGCGCGATCACCAGGATCGAACCAACCGCGTCGAAGGCGGCGACGGCGGTCATCGAGACCATCGTCATCAAGCCGTAGTGGATGAGCGCCGGAGCAAAGCCCAGCGCAGCAGCCAGTTGAGCATCGAAGGTCGCCAACTTAATCTCTTTAAAGAATACGACAATAACACCTAGGTTGACCAGCAAGATAACCACGCCGACCGCAAGCGCCCGCGGCAAACTCAACCCAAAGATTGTAACCCGATCGAACGGCGCGAAGGCCAACTCACCGAGTAACACCACGTCGACATCGAGATGCACATTCCCGGCATAGCGCGAAATGAGAATGACCGCCACACTGAACAACACTGGAAAAACCAGGCCAATCGCGGCATCTTCCTTCACCAGACGGGTCCGATTGAGCAACTCGACCAGACTGACCGTCAGGACGCCAGTTAGCACCGCGCCGATAAAGAGCAGCGGCGAACCCAGATCGCGGGTGAGGAAGAATCCTGCCACGATACCGAACAAGACCGTATGACTGATTGCATCGCTCATCATGGCCATCCGGCGCAGCACCAGGAAGACCCCTGGCAGCGCACAAGCTGCGGCAATGACAGTGGCGATCAGTTGAACTTCGAGTTGTGGTGTCATATGCGTAAAACGTGTCAACCCACGGACGTGCGAACCTACGAACGTTCCTTGACGAGGCGCTGCGCCTCAGCCATGCCGGATGGAGTCAGCGCCCAAGCGTTGCCATCAACCCGCTGCACCAGACCGCGACCAAGCAGATCTCCCAGGCTACGCTGCACACCGCCGCGCCCTGCGGCTATCAAGCGCAGCGTTTCGATGGAATGGCCATGGTGCGGCTGATCGTGCTGCACCGCCAGGGCGTAGAGATCACTCAGCACCGCTTCAGTTCGCAAACGACGGCGATTGATTTGGCGCCGCGCCCAGTTCCAGACAAGCCCGCGATTGGGCGCGAAGAGCAGCGAAACAACGACAATTGCGCTAATGCACAGAACAATGGTCGGCCCGGTAGACATCCCTCGCGCTGTTGTGCTGATCACTGCGCCGGTCATACCTGCCAACGACCCAAAGATTGCCGCCAACCAGACCATGACTCCAAGCCGGTTGGTCCATTGGCGCGCCGCCGCCGCCGGGGCGACAAGCATCGCGCTCATCAGGACGACACCGACGGTTTGCAAGCCCAGGACAATCGCAACGACGATCAACGAGGTCAAGCCAACATCAAGCAGGCGAATGGGCAAACCCTGGCTAGCGCCGAAGTCTGGGTCGAAACTGAGCAGCTTGAACTCCTTCCAGAAGGCCAGCATCAACGACAATGCAACGGTTCCGACAGCAGCCATAGTGATGACATCACGCTCGATCAACGAGGCGGCCTGGCCAAACAGGAATTTGTCTAACCCAGCCTGGGCGGCATTCGGCCAGGTCTGCAAGATCGAGAGCAGCACCAGCCCAAAGCCAAAAAAGACCGCGAGCAGCATCCCCAGCGCAGTATCTTCTTTGATCCGCGTAGTGAGCCCGATCTGGATCAGGATCAAGACCGCAATCCAACCGGCGATTGCCGCGCCAAGCAGCAGTACCAACTGATCGCGTAAGCCAGTCAGCATAAAGGCGAGTACAATACCCGGCAGCGCCGCATGCGACATCGCATCGCCCAGGAGCGCCTGCCGCCGCAGCACCGCAAAGGCGCCCAGCGCACCGCTGACAATCCCGAGCACTGCCGCCCCCAAGGCTACCGTGCGTAGCGTATAGTTAGTAAAAAGCTCGTAGATAATATCCATAACTGCTTGATGAGCATCAATCGAACGCCGATAACGCCGATAGCTACAATTGAGCGTGCGAGGCTGCAACGTACCAACCTGCAATAGAATGCTGATGGCGCAGATAATCGCTAATTAACGCTAATTGAACGTGTCAATCCCCGCCCTGAGCGCCGCCGAAGGATGCCAAGGCTCTTTTTAAGCCTTCAGCTCCAATTCTTCCTCCACTTCTCCCGCTTCTTCCGCTCGGCTCAGGAAAGCCACTCGTCCGCCATAGGTCTGACGCAAGTTGTCTTCGGTAAAGACAGCAGCGACTGGTCCGCTGGCGATGCGGCGTATGTTCAGAAGTGTGACCCAGTCGAAATATTCAGGGACCGTTTGCAAGTCGTGGTGGACAACGATGACAGTCTTCCCCGCCGCGCGCAGTTCCTGGAGCAGAGTGACAATCGCTCGCTCGGTCGTTGCGTCCACGCCCTGGAATGGCTCATCCATGAAGTAGATCTGGGCATCCTGCACAAGGGCGCGGGCCAGAAATACGCGCTGCTGCTGCCCGCCGGATAGTTGGCTAATCTGCCGGCCAGCAAAGTCGCGCATTTTGACTTTATCAAGAGCCTCTAGGGACAATTCACGTTCACGGCGACCGGGGCGCCGGACCCAGCCCAATGCGCCGTAGCGCCCCATCATCACCACGTCGAGAACACTGGTGGGAAAGTCCCAGTCGACACTGCCCCGCTGGGGCACATAACCAACCAGGCGGCGCTGTTGTGCGTAAGGCTTGCCGTAGATCAATGTCTGACCAGCCGCCGACTTGACCAAGCCAAGGATAGACTTGATTAGCGTGGTTTTGCCCGCGCCATTCGGACCGACAATCGCCATCAGGATGCCCGGCGGCACGGTCAAGTCCACGTCCCACAGCACGGGCTTATCGCGATAGGCAACGGTCAGATCGCTCACTTCGAGGGCGATGGCAGCGCCATTATTACTTCGATTATTCGTTATCACGACAGTTCTCCCAGGTTGTAAAGCAGAAAGGGTTTACCGGCTCTCAATATGTAGAGCACAGGTGCGTCACTGCCGAATTCATCTAACAACGCTTGTGCGGACACAGGATCATTGCGCAAGTGCAGCAACAATCGTATCGATGTTGTAGCGCATCATGCCGATATATGTCCCCTCTGGCGTATCTGGCTCACCCATCGCATCGGAGAAGAGTGTACCCCCGACGGTAACTTCCTGACCCTGGGCTTGGACTGCCTCTTTCACCGCTTCGATAGTGCGCGGCGAGATTGTCGTCTCGATGAAGATCGCCGGCACTTGGCGCTGGACTACGATGTCAGCCATCGCTTGGATATCGGCTGTACTGGCTTCCGACTGCGTACTGATGCCCTGTATCGCCTCAACCGTCAAGCCATATGCCCGCCCGAAATAGCCGAAGGCGTCGTGAGCAGTGACTAAGACCCGCCGTTCCTGGGGAATCTGTTCGACCTGTTCCAGCATATAGCTGTGCAACTCTTCGAGCTCACGTGCGTAGGTAGTCGCATTTGCTTCATAGGCGGCAGCATTGGCAGGATCGGTCTCGACCAACGTATCGCGGATCACATAGGAGATCTGGGTCCAAAGCCGGATGTCGTTCCAGACATGGGGGTCGTAGGGCAAGCCCGCCTCGGGTTCCCAATTGAGGAGGGTCAGCGGGTCGAGTTGGTCGGCGACTGCGACCACGGTAATATCGCCGCCCTGACCGATCTGCTCCAGAACGCGCTCCATTTGCGCTTCCAGATGCAATCCGTTGTAGAAGATCACATTGGCGTTTTGGAAGGTGGTGATGTCGCCCGCAGTGGCGACGTAGGTGTGGGGATCGATACCAGGACCAAGCAGCGTCGTCAATTCGATCGCGTCGCCGGCGATGTTCTGGACCGTGTCGGCAATCTGCCCGGTGGTAGCGACGACGCTTAGTTTGTTACCGCCCGCTTCGGCAGGGTCTGTGCTGGGTTGCGCCGCTTGACCACTACAGGAGGCCAACAACAAAACTGCAATAATGCCAAATACAGCCAATACCTTGTGCATACGTTTGCTCCTCAACAGAGTCTTTGTTGTCAAAGATCCTTCTTTTTCTCTAACCCAATCCCAGTTTTCGACCAAACAGAGGAAAGAGTATGATTACCCAAAACGATTTTTAGTCTTGACTAAAATAGCATATCGATAGGGTTTTGTCAAGGATTCGATCGCATTGCTCGCAGCACACCCTATAGTGGCAGCTTGCAGCCGCCGAATACGCCGCTTGCTTACAGGCATCATGTTAGGGTTGCACCTAACATGATGCACGGTGCGCGCTGGTCCGAGCAAGCGCAGCCCCTCGGACTCACCGACGGAGAATCCTAACAAATCACCAGCCCCTCCGCAGGCGACATGGTCGGTATGCGCGATGGCGCGTGCCTCCGCTGCGCGGGTTTCAAGGGCGTCTGGAGAGGAAGGATTGTAACAAGCGTGCGGCTTTTTGTTGTGCTGGCGCCAGATGGAAGCGGTTCACACACTATCGATCCGCATCCATCAGCCTCGCCTATGGCAAGATCCTTCCCCCCGCGAAGCGTGCGGAGGCATGCGCCCTGGTGCGCCCGAACCACTTCTGGCCCAACATACGGGTGGTTTGGCGGGCGGCGGAACGCCACGGGCTCTGGCTGAAATGGCGTCGAGTTATACCTCAGGTGAGGTGGTCGGCTTGCGCATGCGCGATGGCGCGTGCCTCCGCTGCGCGGGTTGCATGGGTGTAGGGTGAGAAAGGGATGCGGTCAGCGCACGGCTGGGTATTCGGCATCCTCGTCTCCGCACTTCTTCGTCTCTTCTTCCTGCACCTAACCGCCAAGTATCCTCCGTATCACCTCCGCGATCCGCTCGGCGAGCGGCACACCGTGGGTAACACTACTATTAGCCATGGCAGCGCTACGCAGAGGGAAGCGACCAGTCCTCTGTCATTAAACCAGGGACAAGACCAAAATCGCGCAGGTTACGAGTTGCCAAGGTAGCCTGCTGTGTCAAGCAGATCGATGCGATGCGCAAATCCTGCGTACCGATGCGGAGGCTCTGGCGACGTAGCGCTTCAATTTGTGCAACGACAGCCGCATCGTAGGCTAGAAGGCGCACTGATGAGAAGAACTGGAGCGTCTCGCGAAGCCATTCATACTCACGTGCTGCGTTTAGCTGTGTTTTGGCGCGACGAATCATGGCAAGCCGCCCTTGAAGCTGCTCATCAGCCGAGATGATCGTCACGGCTCGTTGGTCAATAGGAATAGCCATGAGGCGAGCAAGAATACGTGGATGACCGCGTTGCAGCAAGGAAAGATGATCCGTATCCAGAACATATAACGCGCTCATTGGTTGGCAAAATCAGCGTCAACCGCACTGCGATAATTAGCAATTGTCTCCTGGAACAGATCCCACGAGGAATCATCCGCCCACTTCCCGGCTGCCCGCAGCCAAGGATCGTCTACAGGCGCTGCAAGGACGGGTAAATCGACCTGCACGATATGGCTGCGTACCTGCAAATCGGCGAGTATGGATCGTAGCGCTGCGATGGCTTCCGCCTCACTTGCACCCGATGCAACCACATCCGAAAGCGCCAGCAAACGGGCTGTATAGCTATTATCGGCGTGGCGGGTAACTAGAACAGCCGTTGACATATGGATTCCTTTCCTTCACTGCACCCGTTGCGATGAGATCTATATTACGACTATACGTGAAGGCGTCGCCTAACCGCCAACCATCCGCCGCAGCACGTCTGCGATCCGCTCCGCGAGCGGCAGCACCGCGGGCAGCGTTGCGGCGAGATTCTGCGCAGCTTGCTGCAACCCTGCGGCGCTGATCTGCACCAGCGTCTGGTTTGGCTGCGGTTTTGCGGCGTTCTCGACCGCCTGCTTCGCCGCCGAGGCGATCGCCGAGACGGCGGCGGCGCTGCTCGGCGGCGCCTTGGCCAATTCGACGCTCAACTGGGCGATCAGCGTCTGGAGCTGCGCTTTCGTTGCCTCGTCGCCGTGTGGCGCCGCGCCAATGCTTTGGGCAACGTTGCTCAGTGTAGATTTGATGTTCAGGATTGCGCCGCCGAAGTTGCCCGACATATTGAACTGGTCGCCTTCCAAAAAGGCGCCTCGTCTCTTGTCGATATTGCCCTCGGCGTAGTCGCCGCCGCCAGTGTCAATGTTGCGAACGCTGCTCCGCGCCCCCCGCCCGATCGCGACCCCCGCGCCGCTGATGTCGCCAGTGCTGATCTGGTCGCCCAAGATAACGTCGCCTTTGATAATATCGCGACCCGCCACATCGCCGATGGTAATGTCGTCGAATTGGCCGCCGCTGCCAAAGGTGATCCCGCCTCGCTGACCGCGCTGGTGCTGCTGGTTCGCCTGAACGTCGCCGTGGACATCCCCGGCGACCGCCGCACCGACCTGGGCATTATCGCCAATGTGTTGCAGGTGCTGGCGCAGCATGGCTTGCGCGTAGGCTGGCTTGACTGCGCGCACCGCCGTGCCTTCGGGCAGGCTCCCCGCGGTGTCGAAGTCATCCAGCGTCGTTGCGCCTCGGTACAGCGCGACCGCGAACGGTCCCGC
>JAKSDJ010000379.1 GCA_022360155.1 Chloroflexales bacterium
ACTAGCACTGTCACACCAAGCTCGCCAGTCCTAACCGATTCGGAACATGGGCCGATAACGCCGAGTATGGCCCAACTCGCCATCGACGGCGAGCGTTTTGCAACGATGGGCGATCCGGCAGCACCGGTCACGATCGTGGAGTTTTCGGATTATGGCTGCCTGTTCTGTCGCCTCTATACCCTCACAACGTTTCCCGAGATCAAGACCAAGTATATTGATACGGGTCAAGTCTATTACGTTCACAAGGATCTGCCAGTTGTCAGCCTGCGCGGCGACCTGGCAGCTCAGGCAGCCGAATGCGCTGGTCAACAGGATCGGTATTGGGACATGCATACCAAGCTGTTCATCGAGCCGGCGGAGTGGGATGGAACAATCGCGCAGGCGCTTGAAAGCTTCCGGCGTTATGCTGCAGCGCTGGAGCTGGACGCAGCTAGACTGGAACAGTGTGTTGCTGAAGGCGACTACGCGGCGACGGTGGAACGGAACGTCTCCGAGGCACAGGCGTTACGCTTGAATGGTACACCCGTGTTTTTTATCAACCAGAAACTGCTCATCGGGGCACAATCCATTGAGGCCTTTCACCCCATCCTTGATGCTGAACTTGCCGCACAACCATAACATCACGCAATCCTCAACGGTTGGATTAACTTGGACATGTCGCCCTCGGCGCCTGAGAACAGATCATAACGGAAAGGAGACGCTGTCTACATTCGATATTGTGTTTGGATAGGCTGGCCGGGGCGGCCCCCAGCCAACGTCACGCTGTGGTTTGGGTCCACAAGGAGGAGCGAGATGAATGAAGAATATATCCAGCACAAAACGTTGCAGATGACCATCTTGATGACGCCGGATATGGCGAATTTCTCTGGAAATGTCCATGGTGGTTCGATCCTCAAACTGCTCGATCAGGTGGCTTACGCCTGCGCATCGCGCTATTCAGCGGCGTATGTTGTTACCGTGTCGGTCGACCAGGTAATGTTTCGTGAGCGGATTCATGTCGGCGAGTTGGTGACATTCAAGGCAGCGATAAACTATACCGGCACAACGTCGATGGAGATCGGGATACGGGTCGAGTCGGAAAATATTCGCACCCAACTCAACCGCCACGTTATGACCTGTTATTTCACAATGGTAGCTGTTGACGAGCAAGGCAATCCAGCCCGTGTTACACCGGTGGCAATCACATCGGCAGCCGAGCAACGGCGGTGGGAAGCTGCTAAACAACGCCGTGAATTGCGCAAGGAGATTGAGCAGCGCAGCCTGGAAATTCGGCTCCACCCAGAGTCTATACGAGATAGTAAAGAGGAAGAGCATTGATGCCAAAACCAGTAACGCGGCGAAATCGCCGCGTCGCTGGCCTCATTGCCCCTCTTCCCCTCGCATCGCTCATCATATTGACTTCTTAAAAAGAATAGATGAACGAGTATAACGTACACTGCTAGGGATGTCAAGAGGTTTTATAAAGTTAAAACCAAGTCCTGCAATAGAACGCTGATAACGCAAATATGCACGGATTCGCCGCAGATATTGACCGATCCGCATCAATCTACAACGAATGAGCTCAATTCAGAAGCTCTCAGCCGCTGAGTCTAGACAGACAAGGAGCGCTAACAAATAACCGAGCAGCCGGGCCGTATCGTTCCGACTGCTCGGTTTGATCGTTGTATCCTCGTCTACTCGCTACGATCTCTGCCCCGCAACAACGCCCACCCGCCGGGCAGCGCCAGCGCCGCCAACGTGATTTTGATCGCGGCGCCTGGCAGGAAGGGCAATACCGCAGCGCCGAAGAGCAATTCAACGTCCACAGTTCCGGTTACAATCGCGGTTGCGCCGGCTAGCCACGCAAAGCCGAGGCTCAGAATGACCAGTTCGCCCAGCAGCATTGCCGGGATTGCCGAAGAAACCCGCCGATCCCAGCCGCGGGCGGCCAGATAACCTACCACGCCGGCCGCAATCGGAAATGCGAACAAGTAGCCAGCTGTCGGGCCGATAATCACCGGCAGGCCGGGGAATCGGCTGGGACTCCAGGCGCTCAACCCACCGGCAAACACCGGCAGCCCGACCAGGCCCTGAGCCAGGTAGGTTAACAGGGTCAAGATCGCCAAACGCGGTCCATACAATGCGCCAATCAGATAGACCCCGAGCGTTTGGCCGGTGATGGGCACCGGAGTGAAGGGCAGCTCGATCCTGATCTGGGTGCAGAGCACCATGAACAGTGCGCCCAGCACGATGAGCAATCCATCGCGTGCGATCGGATGGGCCAGGAAGCCAGTCTGCGGCACTAACCGCTGGGCAAGCGTGTCAGATCGCGAAGTTCCCACGAACGCCATACATGTTCCTCCTTCTCTCAGGCAAACTCCTAAAACAAGCTTGCTGACATCGCCAGGGCAGATAGCGTGACGATGATCAGCGCGGCAATTATACACAAGAAGCCCGCGTGGTAAAATCGGGCGAGGAATCATAGGTAGCACACAAGTATCTTGTATACAAGATACTTGTGTGCTATAATCTCGTATGCAAACTTCTCATGCCGAGAGCTCTTGGGGAAACAACGCGATCGCATGTTCAAACGACCACTTTGGGTTTCAAACTCACCGTGATTGCGCAAGTATGCAGTAGAACAATTTGTCACTCGCAATTAGCAGCAATGGATTGTCTATGGAACGGCTCGAAGACTGCATCAGTTTTCTGCTCGGCAAAGCTTATCAACATGTCAATCAGGCGGCCAAACGGCGCCTAGCTCCCTATGGCGTGACGCCAGTGCAGTATGCGCTGCTCAACGTGCTCTGGGAACGTGACGAACAGAGTAGCAGCGAGCTTGGCGATCGGCTCCAACTCGACAGCGCGACGATGACCGGCATTATCGACCGACTTGAACAGGCGGGGTTGGTAGAACGTCGGCTGCATCCTGAAGACCGGCGGGTCAATCTCGTGCAGCTCACTGTGCGCGGTCGCACCCTACAAGCGTCACTTGACCAGGAATTAGCCGAGCTGAACAACGACTATTTTGGCCGCTTCAGGCCTGATGATGCCACGCGCTTGCGTTCGATGCTTGCTGTGCTTGGCAACATCAATGTGGCCTCAACTTCGGCCATCTCGAATGAGCAGCTGTATCGTAACGAGGAACAACAATGAAATTCGACACCAAGATCGCTGTGGTAGTGCGTGATGATCTGGCCACCTGGCAAAAACTCAACGTTACCGCGTTTACCGTGAGCGGCATCGCCGCTCACGTGGAGGGCGTGATTGGTGAACCCTACGAAGATGGCTCAGGGAATGTCTATTTGCCGATGCTGCGCCAGCCGGTGTTGGTTTTCAGCGCTTCCGCCGACCAGATCCTGCGAGCATACGAGCGGGCATTGCGGCGCAATGTGCGTTGCGCCATCTATACCGAGGAGTTGTTTAGCACAGGCCACGACGAAGCCAACCGTGCTGCCGTGAAAGCATGCGCAAGTGACGAACTTAAGCTGGCGGGCATGGCATTGCGCGACCAGCGCAAAGTAGTTGACCGAGTGTTAGATGGACTGATGCTCCATCAATAGACAAAGGACTGGAGTCATGCGTTATCTCGAAGATCTTGCTGTTGGTGCAACATTTCGCACCGGCGCGGCGATGATCACAGAACAAGACATCATCGCCTTTGCACAGCAGTTTGATCCCCAGCCGTTTCATCTGGACTCGACGCAAGCTCAGGCGAGCGTATTCGGTGCATTGGTGGCGAGCGGTTGGCACACCGTCGGAGTGACAATGCGCTTGTTGGTCGAGGGCGATCTGCAACTGGCCGGCGGCTTGGTCGGTCTGGGCATCGACTCGATCCAATGGCCGCGTCCCGTATATCCTGGCGACGAGATCTCTGCCACAACCGAAATTTTGGCGATCCGTTCTTCGCGTTCGCGCCCGAACTTTGGGATCGTCTCAGTCCGCAGCATAACCTATAACCAGCGGGGCGAAGAAGTGCAGATCATGATCTCGAACCAGCTTGTACCGCGCCGTGATACGGGCGAGATCTTAGCAGATAGGAAAGGACAGGTATGAGCGTTGGGCATGATGTGGTAGTGGTCGGCAATGTCGGCATCGACACGAATGTCTACCTCCACAGCACCGATGTCGATTGGACGGTAGAAGCGAACTTTACCAACAATGTCGATTGCATCGGGCAGGCAGGCGGATACACTGCACGCGGCTTTCGCGCCCTGGGCTATCGCACAGCGTTTATCGGCCACGTTGGCGACGATATGGGCGGGCGTTTGATCCGCGAAGTCTTCACCCACGAGGGGATCGATACGAGCGTGCTTTGGACCGACCCGCAGGGCACGGCGCGCAGTGTCAATATCGTCTATCCGGATGGTCGCCGCAAGAACTTCTACGACGGTAAGGGGCATATGACACTCACGCCGGATCTGGAGCAGTGCCGTCAAGTGTTGGCCGGGGCAAAGCTCGTGCATGTTCATATCCCGAATTGGGCGCGCCATGTGTTGTCGGCGGCGCGTGCGTGCGGGGCGTTGATCGCCTGTGATTTGCAGGATCTACGCACGCTCGATGATCCGTATCGCCAAGACTTCATCGCAGCCGCCGACATTATCTTCTTCTCGAGCGCCAATGTGGGCGACCCGACAGCGCTGCTCCAGTTGCTGCTTCACAGCAAGCCCGAGCGGATCGTGGTAGTTGGCATGGGCGAGCAGGGCTGCGCGTTGGGAACCAGAGAAGGCGTTCGTTTGTTTGCACTTATCGCCGCCAATCGCGGCAGCGGCTGTATCGAGGCGTTGGGAACCAGAGAAGGCGTTCGTTTGTTTGCACCGCTCGATCTGGGCGGCCCGGCGGTCGACACGAACGGCGCCGGCGATGGCTTAGCCGTGGGATTTCTCGCCAGTTATGCGCTGGGCGGCCACGCGCCCGAGATCGCGGTGCAGCACGGCCAGGCAGTCGCGCGCCTCACCTGCGCCCAAAGTACGCCAAAAACGCCGATTAGTTGGGTCGACATCGAGCGGACGCTAGGGGGAACGTTGGCGGGCTAGAACCATCATGCGCAAGCATTCGCGGCTTGTGACATTCCCGCACCAGCATGAGTCGTATTCCTCTGTAATCCTCACTCACCACAAACGCATATAGCTCTCACAGCAGAGTCATGCGCCAGCCTGCGTTCATCGAGCTAACCACGTCACCTATATGAAAAGGTCTGAGGATTGCACCAAAGCCTCAGCGGGAAGCCGATGGATCAGAATTGGCCGTTGACAGAAAGCCTCACGTAGCTCGTTATGAAAAATAGATTTTTAAATATTTTATCAATTATGATATAAGGCAAATTTGCCAAAAATAAGTTATAAATGGAGC
>JAKSDJ010000107.1 GCA_022360155.1 Chloroflexales bacterium
CGTATTGCTGGAAACGAAGTAGATTGGGCGCTCGCAGAAGACCAGGCGGGAAAGCGATTGTTCGATATGCAACCACCAGCGGAGCGTCGCCCGCTCGTAGTCCATCAACGAACCGCCGAGCATCCGAACTGCGAAGCGTTTTTTCCACTTACCAATCCGTAATAATCGATCGAAAAATCCCTCACCCCACACAACCTGTAGACGCAGAAGATCGTCGCGTGATAGGCCAAGCGGCGCCAGCAATTCCACCTGTGTTTCGACCGGCGGCGCCGTCTCCTGGGCATGCGCCTGTTGCAACGCCTCGAGCAGGCGAAGGTCGCTGAGTACGGCATGAATCTTGTTCCACTCGATTTGGAAGGCGACCAGCATCGGGATCAGATCGTCAAGGTCAGAAGGGCTAGCGATCAGCACCGCCAGCGTCTCTTTGCCATCGAAAAAGATTTTACGCCGCCGCCCCGGCGCGCTGACCGGCTGCCAGTGCTCAACGTCGCCATAGCCATGCCGAGCAAAGACCTCGTGCGACTGGCCGAGCAATATCAAGCGAACGACATCGCAACAGGTCGGCAAGCGTAGCGAGGTGTAGGTTAGCGCGGCCAGGTCGGGACTTGACGCCTGAACATCGTGATGCAGGCTCGGCTCATAGCCCATATACGGCTCGACCAGGGCCTGGATCTGGATTTCGCCTGTGCTGCGCAGCAATGAGTGATAGGTGCGGTGAAATAAGTCTAGCGGCGCGCGCACCGCCTGATCTTGAATATGCATATGCCGTCCTGCGTTCTCCAAAGTTATGCGTTATCCTTAATATCATATTGTACGATAAAATAGCCGTCAGCTTTGAGCAATTCGCCGACATGCTAATGTGTCAACATGCTAATGTGCTAACATGCCAAACTCACTATTGCCTTTCTCCAACATTGAACATGGATTTCCACCTGCCGAAATCATCGTCATAGAGATCATTGCCTTCTGCTATATCAAGCGTTATGCGTTCTGTCACCGGCTCCCTGCTATATATCAGCAGCAACGGCGCATTCTGGGTCGTTACCTGAACCGCAAGGTGGATGTGTTCCTCGACATTTTCTTCGAGCAGAAGCACATGCTCCGGTGCGACGAGATAGAATGACGGTTGCTGTTTCGCCGTTTTCAGCAGCTCGTAAGCATCTGTAGGACTTTCCGCATCGGTTATACCCAAAAACGGGCGGCGCAGATAATACCAAAGCTGATACGGTTCATACGTTCCATCGGCGAAAACAAGTGTATCCGGTGCGGTATAGCTACGTATCCACCAAGCCGCTGTCTTCAAGCCCTGATCTGCGTACATCCCTCCCACCGATTGGCCCGTATCGACAAACGAGACCACATTTATGGCAAATACCATCGACAAGGTGCGCAAAAACAACAATGCGGCCAAGGCTCCGGCAGTCAACCCTCCGAGCAATCTTCCCTGCCACTGCGGCCTATTGATCCAGGCGCCTAATACAACTGCTGCATTGATCAGCAATGGCGCTGTTCCCATCAAAAATAGTTCAAACACATGCGGTCGAGTAAAAAGCGCAAACGGAGTCAAATAGAGCAACGCCCAGAATAAGGGAATCGCCTGCTGCTCCATTCGCAGCAACGCGGGAAAGCGCAACAATGCCAATACCGCCGCCACGAGCAACGCAATTGTGCCCAACACATATCGTGCATTATTCCAGAATGCATCGAGATACAGCCCTGGCTGCCGATCAGAGCCGGCGAACATCCGGGTTGCAATCCCGCCCGAATCAATCCGCCCCATTCCATGCAGCGTCAGCAAGAACAAACTCCAGCACAATACCAGCAGCGGAAGCAATAACACTTGCGGCTGAAACATCAGCGCCCGCGCCCGCTTGATTCGCTGACCAAGCGGTAGCGATGACTCATCCAGGCTCAGCAGAATGACACCGAATGCCAGCACCAGCAACAACGGGAAGAGCTGATCGGCCAGCAAGGCGAGCGCCAAGGCCACACTGGCCCATCTAGCGCGTTGGGGTGTTGGTCGCTCGGCATAACGCATAAAGGCGAGGATTGTGATCAAGTGGAGCAAAAACACCAGCGGCGTATGTGTTACCCCAGACGCCCGCGATAGGGCGACGTGGATCGGCATCAGTGCAATCAGGAACGCTGCGATCACCCCCGCCCATGGCCCTGCCAAGCGCCGCGTCAGCACTGCTGCCAACGGAATAGATGCTAGATGGATCAGCACAAATGGCGAGTTCCACCAAAACTCGCTGATATGTATGCCCAAAACACCGTATATCGTCCCAGCAAGCATCCCCACCAATGGCGGTAAAACCCCATGGACGCTCGTCACAATATTCCAACTCGATCGGGCCGATAGCAGCAACGACTCCCAACTGCGTGGATAGAAAAACGTGACAATTGCTGCCAGTTCTGCGTGGTCGCTACTCGGGAAAGGTTGGTTGTTCACCAGCAAACGCAGCGCCGCCCCCACAGTTACGGCCAGAACGATCAGCAAAAGTGCAAACTTGGAAAATCTAGCCATATTCCGTTACTCCATCACTCCTTTATCGATGGGTGTGACACTCCGCACGGGCTAAAGCCCCGCGGCTTCTTGCGGTTGCCCACAAGCCACATGCCCCGTGTCCGGGGGACTACGCAGAACCCGCACGTTGTACGGGATACGATACATGGTTGTTCCAGTGGGGCAGATGCGCCCCGGTTCCCCGTGCTGCTGCACCGACAGGATATTGACCGCGCCCACGCCGTCCCGGTGTCCGCTGAAACCACACCGCCCGCAGACATATCGTCTGCCGCGTGATTTGTGCCGACCCCTGCATTGCGGGCACGTCTGGCTCGTATAGCGTTCGTTCACCAGTTCCGTCGTGATACCTGTTGCTTCGGCCTTGTAGGTGATGTACTGGCGCAGCGTGCCGTGTGACCAGTTGCTCACCTTCTGATTGCTCTTCTTGCCGAGCTTGCCCATAGCGGCGACATCCTGCACATCTCCGATAGCGATCGTTCCCGCTTCCATCTCCACGGCCGTGTTGATCACGGTACGGGAAATCTTGTGTTCCATATCTCGGGTCCGTTCTTCCTGTTGGGACAGAAAGCGATTGATGCGCTTCTGGAGTCGCTTCCACATGCGTGAGCCGCACTTGCACCTGCTCTGCTGCTGCCGCAGTACTGCCAGTCGTTTGGCAGTGTACTGCCGCTGGCTTCGCAACTCACGACAGGTGATGATCACGGTGTCGTGCCCACCCGACATAGCCGCAGGGTGAACTTCGCCCAGGTCGAGCACCACCACGTTTGTTCCTGGAGCGTCTTTCGGCTGTTTCCCATCCTCGACCACGATATGCCAGAAATAGCGTCGTTTGCTCTTGTTGTAGACCAAGCGTACTTCCCGCACTGCCAACACGTCGCGCAGATGCATGGGGAGCGGTACGCGA
>JAKSDJ010001045.1 GCA_022360155.1 Chloroflexales bacterium
ACCGCTCATTCCATGGCATGCCAAATAACAGCCAACGATGGTCCCAGTGCGTCCAATCCTGCCCCAACAATGAATATACACCGCCCGTTGACGGGCGAGAGTGCGATCAATCGTATCCAAGATATTCTGCATCATCGCAATGGAGGGCGCCTGCATATTGGGAATGGGGAATCAATATTCCAGGTTGCCGCGATGGATCGCGCCGAGAACGTCAAAATCAGCGATATAGCCACATACGATATCGCCAAACCAGGCATCGCTTTCCGCAATGTTCTTATCGAGGCGGTCTATATCGACTTGCCTGGTACGACCATTCCAGTTACGTTCGATCAAGAAGCGCTGAATCAGAATGGTTCGCAGGACATGTTGCTCTTGCACCACCACAACGCAACTGGACAGCGCGCGGAGGTTATCAAGCCTGGCAATGCCAATCCGCCGGAACAGAAGATTTTTGTCCCATTCATTCGTCGCTAGCGCGCCAGGTGTATCTTGAGCCAACACGCTGAGGCGCCTTCTATCAGAACATCGTCAAGCTGAAACGGTTTGGTCTGAATCGCGTCTCAATATCGCGCCGCCCTTCGACAGTGGTTACTCTCTATCGAAGGGCGGCGCAACCACGCCGCAGTACGCCTGGCCTGCTACCCAACGAAGTCAGAACGAACTTGCGCATCGCTGTATTCGCTCACCTCTATCTCAACTGAGTCCATCAACCCTTCGATTGCGCTCGGTGCTGAAAGACCGGCGCCGATGTGGGTAAGGGCATCCAGGGCGAATGCAGTCGCCAGCCGCGCGCACTGCTCCAGCGGAAGCTTACGAAGTTGCCCGGCGACAATTCCGGCCACCATCGCATCCCCTGCACCGACCGTGCTTTTGATCGCGACATCCGGCGGGTGTGCGATCACAACGCGTTCTGCCGTCACAAAGCAGGCCCCCTCGCTTCCCATCGAGACAACTACCAGTTCAATGCCTGGCGTGAGCAGCGCCCGCGCCGCCGCAATCACCGCCTGACGGGTTGGGAGAGGCCGCCCGACCAGCGCCTCGAGTTCATGGATATTCGGTTTGATGATCTGCGGCGCCGCTGCTAGCGCCTGCTGCAAACCCGCATCGCTGGTGTCGAGGATCACTCGCCGCCCCTGCGCTTTCACGGTCTGGATGAGTTCACGGTAGATCGCAGGTGTGACGGCTGGCGGAATGCTGCCGGCCATCACGACCCACTGCGCCGATAGCTCACTAAGACGCTGCTCCAGCGTAGCGAGATCGGCTGGGGTCGGGGCCTGACCGGGGAAATTGATGTCCGTGGTCTGGTGCGCGACCGGATCGGTGATTTTGATGCCGACCCGCGTCTGGCCGGCAATGCGGACAAAATGGTCGGCGATTCGCTTCTGGGCGAACATTGTCTCGAAAGGAATACAGCTCTCGCGGCCCAGGAACCCGGTCACGGCGACGCTATGCCCATAATCAGCCAGGGCCGCCGCCACATTCACGCCCTTACCGCCAGGGTTGGACTGCACCTGCTCGACCCGGTTGACTTTGCCCGCCGCAAAATTCGGTATGGTCACTGTTTGGTCGATCGCCGGGTTGAGCGTGACAGTTACGACCTCGACAGCGGGTTGATGTATCGTATTGTTATGCATCGTTCCTCGCTTTCCTCAGGCGCGCTCTGATCAGCTTGGCGCATTGTACCGTTAGACTGGTTTCAAGATAACCAACGCGACGGCGTCGTTTGGACTTGCTTCGTAGGCGCGGCTTGCAACCGCGCTCGCTGCCTCTTGCAACGACAGCCTTCACATGCGGTTGGCCTTCGCACCGATAACGGTCGAGCAATGCCGAACCATGTCTTTGCATTATAGCAATGGTGCGCTATGACGCCGCCGCTTCAATCAGGCGCTATTTAGCCAATCGGAAGCTCGCGCACTTCCGTTGCCGTCACACAAGCCAGTGCGTGTTCGGCTAGGCGTTTGGCCTGGAGCAACGAGACCTGGCGCAACCGCGCTTTGACTGCGGCGACGCTGGGGATGCTCATGCTGAGCTCGGTGACCCCTAGCCCGGTGAGAATCATCGCCCCGCGCGGGTCGCCCGCGATCCCGCCGCACACGCCGACCCACTTGCCCGCCGAGTCGGCGGCGCGCACGGTCAGGTCTATCAAGCGCAACACCGCCGGGTGCAACCCATCCACATGCTTGGCCAGCACAGGGTGCAACCGATCAATCGCCAGCGCATACTGGGTCAGGTCGTTTGTGCCAACCGAGAAGAAGTCAACCTCTTGCGCAAACTCCTTCGCCATCATCACAGTGGAAGGCGCCTCGACCATGATCCCAATCTCGACCGGCGGTACGCCCAGTTCGTGGCGCACCTGTTCGGCCACCTCCTTGGCGGCGCGCAGCTCTTCCAGCGTCGCGATCATCGGGAACATGATTTTGATGGGGCCGGTCATCGAGGCGCGGTAGATCGCGCGCAACTGCGGGATGAACAGCTCTGGCCTGCGCAAGCAGAGACGGATGCCGCGTACGCCCAGGAAAGGATTATCTTCGGCGGGCAGCGCGAGGTAAGGCAAGGCTTTGTCGCCGCCGATGTCGAGGGTGCGAATAATCAGCGGCAGGCCGTTGAGCGCGCGCGTCATTGTTGTGTAGGCCTCAAACTGCTCCTCCTCCGTTGGCGGCGTGGCGCGGTCGAGGAAGAGAAACTCCGTCCGCATCAGCCCGACGCCCTCGGCCCCGGCATTGACCGCTTGTTCGGCTTCGGAGGCGCGGCCAATGTTTGCGACCACTTCGACCCGATGCCCGTCGGTCGTCAGGGCAGGCTGGTAGCGGGTCTGATACTCTGCATCGCGGAGACGCTGTAACTCGCCCTGCGATTGGCGGGCCGACTCCAGATCCGCGCTGCTGGGTTCGACATAGAGTTTGCCTGCGCCGCCGTCGAGAACGCAAACCGTCCCGCTGGCTTGTTCCAACAAGGCAGCGCCGGCGCCGACGATAGCCGGGATGTCGAGCGAGCGAGCAATGATCGCGGTATGTGAGGTCGGACCGCCGGCCGCCGTGCAGAACCCGAGCGTACGCTTCGGATCGAGCCGCGCTGTATCGGAGGGCGTCAGATCTTCGGCAATCAGGATCACCGGTTCCTCCGGCAGCGCCTGTTCTTCTTCATCAACCGCAACCATGAGCCGCAACACCCGCTGGCCGACATCGTGCAGGTCGACGGCGCGCCCAGCTAGGCGTTCGTCCTGAACTTTTTGCACCTCGACCACGCGGTCGGTGATGGCGCGACGCCACGACCAGGCTGCGCTGTGACCATTTTCGATCAGGGTGTAGACCTCCGCCACGAGATCTGGGTCGTCGAGCAACGCCTGGTGTGCGCGGAAGATGGCCGCCTCGCTACGCCCCGAGCGGGCCTTCACCGACTCGTAGACATCGTTCAGTTGCTCGCGCGCGATCTCCAGCGCCTCGTGCATTTGGCGCTTCTCGGTATCCTGATCCTGCGGGTTGTCTTTGATCAGAAGCTGGCTATGCTTGAACTGGTAGAGCGGACCAATCGCTAGCCCCGGCGAGGCGGCGACACCGGCGATGGATCGCCCCGACGAAACCGGCGTCCACACGAAGGTTTCAGCGCTCTGCTTCTCTTCTTCCGCCTCTTCTTCCAGACCGACCTCGACCGTTGTGATCAGTGCGTTGAGTGCGGCATCGGCGTCGGGGCCACGCGCCGCAATGCTGATCGTCACCCCATGCTCGACGCCAAGCTTGAGCAGCGAAACCAGCGCCTTGCCATCCGCGACCTTATCGCCATAGGTGACGCGGATCTCGGCCGCGAACTGATTGGCGATCTCGATGAAGGCCGTGGCCGGTCGCGCGTGGAGGCCGGCGCTATTCAGCACACGTACCTCGCCGGAGAGCGCATCGGTCCACGCTGCGACGGGTGGCGCCGGAGCGCTGTCATCACTACGCAGTCGACCCAGGCGGGTCAAGATTTCGTTCGGGTTATTGGTGCGCGCCAGATGTTGAGCGATGGCCGGGTCTTCTAACACTTCCATCAAGTTGGCCAGGATGCTGAGGTGTTCGTCGGATTTGGCGGCAATGCCAACCAAGATATTCACCGTCTCGCCCGGATTCCACTCCACACCGTCGGGCACCTGTAAAACCGCGATCCCCGTCTTGTGGATCAGATGGCGGTCCTTGCCCATTCCATGCGGGATGGCGATGCCGTTCCCGAGGTAGGTATTGGCCTGCTGTTCCCGCCCAAGCATACTCTCTATGTAATCAGGGGCAATATAGCCGCCCGCAACCAGGACATTTCCGACCTGGCGAATAGCTTCCGCTTTGTTCGCGGCGCGGGCGTTGAGTTGAACGTTTGCGCTTGTCAACTGCATCATGGCTCACTCCTTGCTCTGCTGAAGTTCCAGAACTGTACGTCAGCGCAGTATCACGCCGTCACCAGCTTCTCTTCTCTATTCTGGGAGGCCGGCGCCGCGGCGGATGGTCGCTTGAGGACGTAGATCGCGGCGGCGGTGACGACTGCACCGGCCACGATTGCAACCAGATAGAGCAACAGGTTGGTAACTGCACCAGGAATGAGCGCTGCGAAAATGCCGCCGTGCGGAACCAAGAGTTGCACGCCCCACAGCATCGAGAGCGCCGCCGCCGTAGCCGAACCCAGCATCAGCGAGGGGATGACGCGCAGGGGATCTTTGGCCGCAAACGGAATCGCGCCCTCAGTGATGAAGGAGATCCCCAGAACCAACGCCGGCCCGCGCGCCTCGCGCTCCTCGAAATCGAAGCGATCCTTGAAGAGGAAGGCGGCAATGGCCAGACCCAGCGGCGGGGTCATGCCGGCTGCCATCACTGCGGCCATCGGTGTATAGATCTGGCTGGCGAGCAACCCGACGGCGAAAGCATAAGCCGCCTTGTTGACCGGACCACCCATATCAAAGGCCATCATCGCGCCGAGAATAACGCCCAATAGCATCGCGTTGGCGCTTTCCATGCTGTTCAGCCAGCCGGTCAGCGTGTTCAAGACGGCTTGGACTGGCGGGGCAATGACATAGATCATCAACAGACCGACCGTGATAGTCGAGAGGAATGGCAGAATCAGCACTGGCTTCAAGCCTTCAAGGTTGGCCGGCAGCTTGATCCGCTCAGCCAAAAACTTGGTGAAGTAACCGGCCAGGAAACCGGAAACAATCCCGCCCAGGAATCCAGCGCCAAGGCTCTGCGCGAGCATACCGCCGACGAGACCAGGCGCAATGCCGGGCCGGTCGGCGATAGAATAGGCGATGAAGGCCGACAAGACAGCCACAAAGAGCGCAAACGCGGTGCCGCCGCCGATCTGGATCAGAGCCGCGGCCAGGGTGCCTTCGTTGTCGCCAGCGTTGATGCCGCCCAACGCGAAAGCCAATGCAATCGCCAAGCCGCCGGCAACGACGAGCGGCAGCATGTAGGAGACGCCGGTCATCAAGTGTTTGTAGGGGCCGGTGCGACGCTCGGAGCGCTCGGCTTTGGCGCGCTTCACTGCGTCGGCGTAGTCAGGGCTGGCGGCGACCGGTTGCGTTAGGGCTGCCTGAATGACTTCGCGTCCGTTGTGCATCGCCTGCTTGGTCCCGGTCGAGTACACCGGCTTGCCCGCAAAGCGCGCGGTGTCAACCTTGGTGTCGGCGGCGATAATCACCACATCGGCATTCGCGATATCATCATCGTTGAGCTGGTTTTGGGCGCCGACCGATCCCTGCGTTTCGACTTTGATGCTGTGACCCAGACTCTTCGCCGCTTTCTGCAAGCCCTCGGCGGCCATAAAGGTGTGAGCAATACCCGTCGGGCAGGAGGTAATCGCCACAAGCTGCTTCGCAGTGTTGGGAGCGGAGGCCTCAGGAACGGTGTTTGGCATTGCAGCCGGGCTGCTCTCGGCGGGAGCAAGCGTGAGGGCCGCCTCGATCACGCCCTTCGTGTTGCGTATGGCTTCGCTGGTGCGCGTGGCATAGACGGGTTTTCCGGCGAAGCGGGCCATGTCCACGCCAATGTCAGTGGCAAGAATGACGACATCGGCGCTGGCAATCTCCTGGGTGGAGAGGACATGCTGCGCGCCGGCTGAGCCCTGCGTTTCGACATGGATCTGGTGGCCTAATGCCTGGGCCGTCTTCCTCAGCGCTTCGGAAGCCATGACGGTGTGGGCGATGCCAGTGGGGCAAGCGGTGACCGCGACGATGCGTTTCATAGTATCCTCCTTCGGGTTACTGGGTGGGGTCGTTTAATTATATACTATCACGTATTTTCGTTTTGTCAATATATATTTTCGTTAGTTTTCGTTAATGCGCAGCATTTCTTTCGTCAGGTTATGGGGCGCACTCGGCTTGCGATATGCCGCCCTATCCTTGAATAGAGTAAACCAACAACATGCTCTCTCCACACAACGCGGTTGCTCGCCCGATCGCTTGATCATGTTGCAGACAGATACCGAAATTCCTTGACTTTCGGAGAATCAATCGCGTACAATAGAAGCCAGATTTACGCCATACTGTGAGTCTTATCTAACAAGAGCAACGAAGAAAGCCTCTGCCAATATGTTCCAAGAAAGCGAAACAGAAGGAAAAAGAACGAAATCGCCGCTGATGCTGGATCGGCGGGCGCAGATCGCTGAACTGGTGCGCCAGCGCGGTGCGATGCGCGTCGAAGATTTGGCTGACATGTTCCAGGTTTCGCTGGTTACGATCCGCAGCGACCTAGCTCAGCTCGAAAAAGAGGGCATGCTGACACGCGACCGGGGCGGGGCGGTGCCAACCGTCCACGGCAGCGCGCTGATCGCGTTCGATACCCGGACCGGCCTGCATCTCGAAGAGAAGCGACGCATCGGCCAGGCAGCGGCTCGCTTGGTCGTGCCAGGCGACACCATCCTAATGGACGCCGGCACAACGGTGGTCGAGATGACCCGGCATCTACACCAGGTCGCGCCGCTCAATGTGGTCACCAATGCGCTGAACGTCGCAGTGGAGATGGGCGCGCTGCCTGCGGTGCAAGTGCTGCTGCTTGGCGGCATGATAAATTATGCCACCTACAGTACGCTCGGCCCGCTCGTCGAGCAGAGTTTGAACGATCTGGTCGTCCGGAAGCTATTTCTCGCCGCCGAGTCGGTGGATGCGAGCATTGGCGTGATGGATACGACGATGGAGATTGCGCAGGTCAAGCGAGTTATGGTCCAGGCGGCGCGGCGCGTGATCTTGCTGGCTGACTCGAGCAAGTGGCAGCGTACCGGCTTTATCAAGGTGACACCGCTCAACACGATCGATACCATTATTACCGACAAAGGCCTGTCACATGCGGATCGGGCCGCAATCGAACGGCTGGGGGTTGAGCTTATCCTGGTCTGAGTTGCTGGCGCTGGATGTGTCGCCTCCTCATCCCCACGTACGCGGGGGACTTCACCTCCCAGATCCGCAA
>JAKSDJ010000078.1 GCA_022360155.1 Chloroflexales bacterium
TCCAGAAAGTACAGCTCAATATAGGCGCCCTTGGGACGCGCAAAAGCAAAGGTCAGCGTCAGGGGCGCCTCCACAGCGGGCGGTTGGTCAAGATGCGCGCCGACTGTATCAAGGACCGCCGCAGGATCAATCTGCTGGGCCGCCTCGGTCGCAAACTGCACCTGCTCCGGCCACGACAGCAATGTCGGGGTCTGCGTTTGACTACTACAGGCCGTACTGACTAGCAGCGCCATAGCGCAAACGATCACAATGCGGCCAAAAGATGGATTCATAAGATTATCCCTCGCTACGAAACCATAACGTACAGGAATGGATCACACTGTGCGGCAGCACAGCATCTTCTCATATCGAACAATGCAGCGAGATTCGAGATGGATAGCACCCTCATCAAACTTACCGGTGCGAACGTGACGCTGCCGCGGAAAGGCTTGCTCCTCTCCCGCTTTTCAAGTGTAGACTTTTCACCGGATGGCTTTCTCATACAACACCCGCTTTACGAATAGGCGTTTGAGCTGATCCCAATGTAATGAAAGAATTCACACCCCCAACAGTCTACACTTGAAAACCCGCTCCCGCATGTGGGAGCGGGACCATCCGTCATGCGGTCTGGCAAGTTCCGGTAAGCAAGTTCATAGAGCCATCGCATCTAGGCATCGCTCATGGGGCACAGCGAAGAGGCGTACGAACACTCTCCAGACCAGTACTGATAGGCGCTCACGCTCGTTCAGATGTAATCAACATCATAGTACCCAACAAAGTCAACCACTTTGCCCCAGGCTTTGCGCTCATGATATCGCGCGCCGATAACGAAGCTTGCTGCTGTCCGGGGGGCATCTTCCAAGCCCCCCCAATACGAATGGAGCTTGTATTGCGTATTCCCAAACTTGAGGTTTTTTTCTGTGAACCAGAAAGAGATGCGGCGCTGTTTAACCACTTTCAGCGCATCCAGGTCGTCTTGCTCAAGAGCATCGAGCCTTAACTTATCGTATTTCCGGTTAAAACCTTCCAGCTGCTCAATCATATACTCAAGCACTTGCATATGCTTCCCATCAGTGTCCGCTGCAGCCAGTTCCAGCAACTCGGCCAATGGCGCCAGAAGAACAGAAGCGTGCGCTGCCGCTTTTGTAAGGCCCATCACTGCAGACAGAAAGTCCTCAGCCACCGTTGTCCAATTGAAATCCTTCGTGGCACCATTGAGCATTTGTTGACGCAAATTGGTCAAGCGTTCCCAGGCTTCTCCTGCCTGGTTACGATCAAAGCTGAGGTAGTGCCCCGTCGGATCGGTGTACTTCAACGGATTATTCTGCACATAACTATACCGATTGAGTGCTTGCGGGTTCAGCGGCCCATCGCCATCCGTCGCCCACACCGCTGCGGCGACGCCATCGCTGGGCCACACCGTGAGCGCGGCGCTGCCCGGCACGACGGTGTCCGCGCTGAGGAAGCGGCCAAGGGCGGTAAAAAAACACAAGGGTCGCAAGGGTCGCGAGGGCAGTACAAGACGCGCCTGACCCAAGCGGCGCGTCGGTCGCGGTGTCCGTCGTCCGGACCGCATCCGCGGCTTGGTCCGCCGTCTTGCGGGCGCCGACCACGTCGGCAGCGCTCGCCGTGCAATCCTGCAGCGATCCATGCAGCCGCGTGGCAAGCGCTTCCCGACGCACCCTATGGGCCGAGGGAGACCAGGATCTTCGGGCGGGTCGGGTGGAGCAACACCCGCACCCGCGCCCCCAGCCGCAGCGTCGCCACCCACGGCTCACCGACCATGAAGTCCGCCGTGCTGGTGCGTTGGGGCAGATACACCACCCAGTAGCCTTTTGCACAACCATTGGTCGCCGCGTCGAACGTGACCCGCGACCCGGGCGGGGCGGTGGACAGGGTGACCACTTCCGCGGTGGCGAGCCGCCCGCGCCGTAACGCCAGACTCCAA
>JAKSDJ010000141.1 GCA_022360155.1 Chloroflexales bacterium
GTGTGCCGCCATGTTTCATTGTGGTCTGTAACAATACCTCGACCTCGAAATTGGTCTACGACTTTATCTCTGGTTTCTATCATGTGAGGGAAGACGGATCGTCGAAGCTCGAGCAGGGCCGGCTGCCGCTGTTCCGCAACTTCGACGAGCATGGCAATCCGCTGCCCCGCCCGAACACCCTGCTGATCGATAGCGAACAGCTTGAGTCGGGCGAAGCGCTCGACGCCAATTTCCGTAGCATGGCTGCCGATGAAATCGAGCGTTTCCGTCGCGAGATCGTGGAGCGTACCGGCGACCGCCGCGACGCCGCCGACCTGAGCGACCAGGCGCTGCTGCGCGAGGTGATGAACACGGTTGGCAAGCACGGGCGGCTGGGCGCCGGCATCCGTTGCGTTGTATCGGTTTCTATGCTCACTGAAGGTTGGGATGCGAATACTGTCACCCACATCCTGGGCGTACGGGCCTTTGGTACTCAGTTGCTCTGTGAACAGGTGATCGGGCGTGCGCTGCGCCGCCAATCCTACGAACTGAACGAGGAAGGTCTCTTCGATGTCGAGTACGCCGATGTGCTGGGCATCCCCTTCGATTTCACCGCCAAGCCGGTGGTTGCGCCGCCGCAAAAGCCCCGCGAGACGGTCCAGGTCCGGGCTGTGCATCCCGACCGTGACGCGCTGGAGATCCGTTTTCCGCGGGTGGAGGGCTACCGGGTCGAATTGCCGAATGAACGGCTTACCGCCGCGTTCGATGAGACGTCGGTGCTAGAGTTGACGCCGGATCTGATCGGCGCGACAACAACCCGCAACTCGGGGATTATCGGGGAAGCGATAGATCTTGATCTTAAGCATACCGGCGAGGCCCGACCCTCGCAGATTATCTATGAGCTAACGGCGCACCTGGTGTTGACCAAATGGCGCAATCCTGGCGAAGAAGCCAACTTCCAGCTCTTCGGTCAGCTCAAGCGGATTGCTCGCCAGTGGCTCGAGGGTTACTTGCGCTGTACGGGCGGAACCTACCCGGCGCAGCTCAGATACAAGATGATTGCCGACATGGCTTGTGAGCGCATTACTGCGGCCATTAACCGTGCGGCTGCGGGCAATAGAGTGATTACGGCGATGCTCGACCCCTATAACCCCAGCGGCTCGACCAGGTATGTCAATTTCAGCACGTCCAAAACGGACCGCTGGGAGACCGATCCGCGGCGCTGCCACATCAACTGGGTGGTGCTGGATAGCGACTGGGAAGCCGAGTTTTGCCGCGTGGTCGAGGCGCACCCGCGCGTGTACGCCTACGTCAAGAACCATAACTTGGGTTTTGAAATTCCGTATCGCTACGGCTCGGAACTGCGCCGCTATCGGCCCGATTTCATTGTGCTGGTGGACGACGGACGCGGCGCCGATGATCTGCTGCACCTGATTGTCGAGATTAAGGGCTTTCGGCGTGAGGACGCGAAGGACAAGCAGGCTGCCGTAGAGACCTACTGGCTCCCCGCCGTCAACAACCTGAGCGCATACGGGCGTTGGGACTTCGTCGAGTTCGGCGCTGTGTACGAGATCGAAGCCGAGTTTGAGGCCAAAATCGCCAGCGCCTTCAATGAGATGATCGACAAGTTTTCCGGGCAAGAGTAATGAGGAGACAGGATTACAGGATTGACAGGAGGTTCTGCGCCCATCTCAGCTATAACTTCTCTGCATCCGGTTACAAAACGCTTTTACTGTGGTGCGGGCGAGAGTAGTGAGGAGACAGGATTACAGGATTAACAGGAGGTTCTTCGTTGCGCCCGCCAACCATGATCTTGAACTCCCATTCAGCCAATCGCAGGATGCTTATCGTGATGAAGAGCCAGGAAGGGACCAGCAGGGTTGACAAGGTTATTCTATAATGAGCGCTTGGCGGATGGGTCGTGTTCTGCAGTCCAGTTCATCTGATCCCGGAAAGTATGAGCATGCAGCACGAGAATTTGACCCAACGCATCATTGGTTGCGCAATGCAGGTCCATCGCACGTTAGGGGCTGGCTTTTTGGAGTCGGTGTATCAGCAGGCTCTTGCTCACGAACTACGTAAAGCAGGGTTGAAGATCGAGTGTGAGAAGAAGTTACAGGTAATCTATGATGGTGTTGTTGTCGGCGATTTTTCTGCCGACATGTTGGTGCAAGATGTCGTTATGATTGAGAACAAAGCGGTACAGAATCTTTTATCTGCTCACGAGGCGCAACTAGTCAACTACCTGACAGCGACAGGGATTGAGGTTGGTTTATTGCTCAACTTTGGCGCGCCAAGCCTGCAGGTCAAGCGGAAGTATCGCACCTATCGCCCCAAACAGGGCTAGCTCGATGATTCTAGACAGGATTTACATGATGAACAGGATTAGGTTGGGGAAGTGGTCTCTGGCGAATGTTGCAAAGCGCGATCATCAATTGATCATTATACGTTACAACAGCTCATCAGATATTGACAGAACAATCTTGTTAATCCTGTTCATCCTGTCCCAAAAGCCTATGCCAATCGCATGAGTATACTGTGAACTGAAAAACACCAGAGTGAAGCTAGAGCGCCAGTTTATTGACAGGATTACAGGATTGACAGGATGAGTCCGAACGAATGGAGCAACAATATGCCGTTTCCAATCCTGTTTATCCTGTTCATCCTGTCCAAAATCGAATACGCTACCAATGTTCTAGGCTATTGACGGAACAATCCGGTAAATCCTGTTCATCCTGTCCAAACAACTATGCCAAAACCATCCAAACCCAAATCGATTGAAGCGATCCGGCACGACGATAAGCGCAAGAACATCCCCACTGCCGAGTACCGGCCCGTCCTGTCGCCCGAAGAGCAAAACCCGGTGCAGGTGGCCTACGAGCGCCGCAACCGCGACCTCGACCCGCAGCTCGTCTGGCGCGGCAAGGACGAGCAGGATATGGCCGACCTCGTCGTCCAGGCGCCGCCGCTCTACATCCAGGAGAAGGTGCACCCCAAGGTCCTGATCGACGACCTCGTGCGCCGGACCAGGGAACGGCGGCGGGAGAAGGCACCCGCGACGCCAGACCTGTTCGCCGACTTCAACGGCCTGCCCGACGACAACGCCCGCACCGAGTTCTACCGCCACGACGCCAACTGGTCCAACCGCATGATCCTCGGCGACAGCCTGCAGGTCATGGCGTCGTTGGCGGAGCGCGAGGGCCTGCGCGGCAAGGTGCAGTGCATCTATATCGACCCGCCCTACGGCATCCGCTTCAACTCCAACTTCCAGTGGTCCACCACCAGCCGCGACGTGAAGGACGGCAACGCCGCCCACATCACCCGCGAGCCCGAGCAGGTGAGGGCCTTTCGCGACACCTGGCGCGACGGCA
>JAKSDJ010000018.1 GCA_022360155.1 Chloroflexales bacterium
GTCACCCCGGTGCTGCACGGCGGCGTGGTCAGCGACCCGGCGTAGGTGTAGTAGGGCCGGTGTGCGGCGACGTTCGCCACCGGGCGTGGCGCGGGCAGCAGGTCCGCCGCGTTGATGGTTGCCTCAGGGTAGCGCTGGGCCGTGCTTTCTTCCTCCGGCAGCTTGTCCCAGAGCGCGACGAGCGGCGCCTGCGCCCGCTCACTGAACTGAGCCATCACCGCGACCACCGCGTAGGCGCCGGCCTCGTTCTGGTGGACGAAGTGGATTTCCAGCGGGGCGTGGCGCCCGTCCAGGGTGTGCTCGCTCTGGGTGTGGAAGTGGAACTGCTGCAAGGTATAGACCGCATCGCCGACCGTGATGGTGCTGGCTGGGTCGGACAGGTAGGTCGCCTGGATGGTATGACCATTGTTGGTGAGTTCCAACACACTCGGATAGTAGTCGAAGCGGATATCGGGCAGTTGGGCGTGCTGGGCGTCAGCCAGGTTGACGGGCGACTCATGGGCGGCGGCGCATTCTTCATAGCCCAACTCCGCCCAGTAGGCCGGGCCGTGGTTGCCGGAGTAGGTCCACTCAGCGTGGGCTTCGGCGGCAGCAGGTTCAGCCTGCGCTTCGCCGACGGCGACCTCAGGATGCGCTTCGGCAGCGGCGGCTTCGCCAGCAGCAGGTTCGGTCTGCGCGTCAGCGACGGCGGCTTCGGCCTGTGACTCAGTATGGACAGGTTCGGCTTGGGTGGTATAGCTCCAAAAGACCACTGCGACGACGGCAAACAGAAACACAACCGACAGGTAAGGCATTATTCGCTTGAGCATGGCAAAACTCCTTTTCTTATCTATCAAAACAGGATCAGCAGCACGGCAGTTAAGTAGTACGACTGCGCCAAGTATAATGCGCGGGGCAGGGTGCAGACATCTGCTCAATGGCAGCATGCGGCGTATGCCAGGCAACAGATTTGCGGTGGCTGAATCGTGTAAAAGCTTTCTTGATCTATAATAGTATCGAAGAAAGGAGTACACATTGTGCGATCGCTGCAAGGCAACATTGTATTGATCACCGGCGCAGGGGGCGGCTTTGGACAAGCCATGATTCGCCAGTTCCTCCAAGAGGGCTGCCAACTTGTCTTAGCCGATCTGAGCCGAGATAAGATTTTGCAAGCCGTTGAGTATGTCACTGCAACCCCTGGAGACAGAGCGCTCACAGGTAAGATCCTGGGTTTCATCGCCGCTGACTTAGCCAATCCGGTCAGAAGCGAGGCATTATATCGACAGTGCCTCGCAATCACCCCTCGTGTCGACATGTTGATCAACAACGCTGGCATCGCCTGCTTTGGAAGGCTCGCAGATGTACCCCAGGAGCGCTGGGAGCAACTGATGCAAATCAATCTGCTAGCGCCAATGCGCCTGACAGCCAAATTCCTGCCGGACATGATCGCGCGCCGCAGCGGATATATTGTCAATATTTCATCAGTCGCCGGCCTGATCGGTGTTCCCGGACTGAGCAGCTACTGCACTTCCAAGTTTGGGCTGCGCGGTTTTGGCGAGGCATTGGCCGCTGAGCTGACCCCCTATGGCATTGGCGTCACTAATATCTACCCTTACTTTGCCCGCACCCCTATTCTACAAGCGGAACGCTTTGGCTCGATGTCGCTCCCCGCACCACCCGACCAAATGCTCTACGATCCAGAGTTTGTTATTGCCAAGCTGATCAAAGGCATTCGCGAACAAAAATTACACATCTATCCCGGAGCAATACCACAGTTGATCGACTGCTTACAACGGCTTGCCCCATGGGCGCTGCCCCTTGTGTTGCGCCCGAGTCGGTCTAGACGTAAGCGCAGCGCAGCAACCAAGAATTCAGTCAAACGAAGTTGAGGCTTATTCGTACTGTCTCCTGCAGCATAGCGCCATTACTGCAAGCCCAGTGCTATTTGTTTATTGATGCCGTACGAATGCTACCCAATCGAGCGTCTCGCTTCACGATATTCAGGATAGGCGCTAGGCCTCGCGATTGCAAACTCGAGAGCAATTCTTTACCCCATTCCTAATAAACAATCTTGTTGTAGCTCTACGACAAACTCAATAATACATCTTTCACAACTCCCTATAACTATAGTAGAATATAAAGTATGAAGGCGCTTATATGAACCGGTGCCATGATGTCATGTGCGAGCTAAACCAAGATTTGCGTCATAACGTGGAACGTTATCATATTGGGTGTGGACGCCCTATCATCGTTCTGGTTCAAGAACAGGGCATCTGCACCCTCTATAGTATCTATAACGTAGCTTTTTGGTTTTGCGCTCTTTACTATCTACGACTGGTTAACAGCATGGAGAATCAGATCAAAGGCATGGACCACCGCGAACTCGCCAGGCAACTGGCAAACGCCGAAGCGGACGAACGAGCGGCCTTGCTCGACCAACATACTGCGCTGCTCGATACGGATCTGGCCTATGCCCTCAAGGAAGTTTGCCTGGATTCCTGGAGCAGCGAACCCCAACGTTCGATTCACACAGCCAAGGCGTTGGCGACATTAGCCGAACGCAACGCTGATCCGGTTATTTCCGCACTAGTCGCTTGGGCTGCCGGGGTTGCCGCTTTGGCTGCAGGTCAGATGGAACAAGCCATCAATCACCTCGACGCCGCTGCTACCGCCTTTGAAGCTATGGATCAGGCTCACACCGCTGCTTCCACCCAGGTTAGCAAGCTGATCGCCCTGGCTATGCTGGGCCGCTATGACGAAGCGATCGCCTGCGGGCTTCACGCTCGTGATGTCTTCGTAGCTTCCGGCAACGAGTTGGCCGCAGGGAAGATCGAGCAAAACTTAGGGAATATTTATCACCGCCGTGATCGCTATAGCGAAGCAGAACGCTACTACCGCCTAGCCCGTGAACGCTTCGCAGCAACAGATGCTCAGCAATTATTGGTTACGGCGAACAACGGTCTGGCCAATGTGTTGACATTACAGCACAAGTTTCGGGCTGCGGCGCTCCTCTACGAACAGGCGCTGTCGCTGGCCGAGGCGTCGGGGATGGAAGTCTGGTGCGCCTCGACCGAAGGAAACCTGGGCAACTTCGCGCTGTTTCAGGGTCGTTACGATCGGGCGCTCGATTACCTCGAGCGCTCGCGGCGCCGCTATGCCGCGCTGGGAATGACTCATGAAACGGCCATCGCCGAGATGGAACTGGCCGACGCCTACCTGGAGTTGAACCTGATCCCCGAAGCAGCCGCGATTTATACCCGAGTAACGTCGATTTTCGCTGAACTGGGGATGCGCACCGAGCAAGCCCGCGCGCTGGCCAATCACGGATGGGCTTATCTGCTGCTTGGTCAGGCCAGTGAAGCTTACCCGCTACTGGCCCAGGCCCATAGCATCTATGCCGCCGAAAAAAATACCGTTGGGGCTGCAATGGTCACCTTGACCGAGGCCCAGATCCACTATGCCGAAGGCGGGCACAGTGCTGCGGTTGCGGCCGCCGAACGGTCCGAAGCCGAGTTTGCAACCGCCGGCGTCTGGGGGCGACTGCTGTTAGCGCGCTGGTTACGGGGCGAAGCATTACGTATGCTTGGGCGACTCGAAGAAGCACAGCACCTGCTCGAAGCAGTACTACGCGACGCGGAACAACAGGTGTTGCCGCAAATCGTCCAGCGTTGTCACACCTCCCTTGGGTTGCTGACTACAGCTACGGGTGATACTGAGCGTGCTGAGACATTCTTCAAGCAAGCCTTGAGCAGCATCGAAGAGCTACGCGCGCCCCTTCCCGCCGAGGAGTTCCGCACCGCCTTCGTCGCCGACAAGCAGATCCCCTATACCGAACTCATTCGGCTATCCCTGGCCAATCGCAACGTTTGTCGCACCAGCGAAGCGCTCGGTTATGTCGAGCGAGCCCGCTCGCGTGCATTGGTCGAGATGCTAGGCGGGGCAGTGCAGGCGCTACCTCGCCCGCGTGACAACTTCGAGGCCGAACTAACGACTAGGCTGACCGAGCTGCGCGAGGAGTTGAATTGGTTCTATAGCCAGATCAACAATCCACAAGACGGCGAAACCCGTGGCCCGGCAGCGATGGCAGAACTCCACGAAGCGGTGCGGCAGCGCGAGACAGCGACCCAGGAGATTATTCGCCAGCTTCAACAACGCGACAGTGGCGCGCTGATCCATGTGCAACCGCTCAACCTGGCCCAACTCCAGCGTGATCTGGGAGCCGGCACCGCATTGGTCGAGTATTATAGCCTCGACGGCGTATTAATGGCCTTTGTGGTCACGAATGAGGGCATCGAAGCTGTCCACAAACTGGGGTTTGAACAACAGGCCGAGGCAGCGGTCAGTCAACTGCGTTTCCAAACCAACGCCCTCTACCACGGTCGAACACGCATGCGCCATCACCTCCCGGAACTGGTCAAACGCGCCCAGCACTACCTGGAAATTCTCTACGATCTACTGCTTGCTCCGATCGAGGACTATATCGGCACACGACGCCTCGTGATCATACCCCACCGCACACTGCACTATATACCGTTCCACGCGCTCTATGACGGGGAAACCTATGTTATCGAGCAGCGCGAGCTGTGCTATGCACCCAGCGCCAATGTGTTGCATCATTGCCTGACCCGCCCCGAACGCCAACTACAACGAGCGCTCTTACTTGGCGTTCCCGACGAACGCGCGCCCCACGTACGCGATGAGGTAGAAACCCTGGCCCCGCTCTTTTCCGAGTCGCTTGTGCTGCGGGAAGATCGAGCCACCCTCGCTGCCCTCCGCCAGCACTCACCAGAGGCCGATCTGGTGCATTTAGCTTGCCATGGCACATTTCGCCCCGACAATCCGCTCTTCTCTTCCCTACGCCTCGGCGATGGCTGGCTGACGGTACGCGATGCCTATGGGCTCGATCTGAACTGCGGACTGGTCACACTTAGCGCCTGCGAGACCGGAGTAAACGCCATCGCTCCCGGCGACGAGCTGATCGGCTTAGCCCGCGGCTTCTTTTCCGCCGGCGCCCCCTCGCTCTTGGTCAGCCTCTGGACGGTGGACGACGCAACAACGGCTGAACTGATGACTAGTTTCTATACTCGGCTACAAGCTGGCGATCGACCGGCAGCGGCGCTGCGTTATGCTCAGTGTCAACTGCGTGAACAGCATCCCCATCCCTTTTTCTGGTCGCCGTTTGTCTTACTCGGTCGCTGGTAAAAATTAAGATATTTTTCACAAAACCAGGCGTATTTTTCGCCTATTCACCTACTCTATCACCATGTAAGGCTTTGTGCAAAACCTGGCAATTTGTGCGCCTTGTTAGAATGTAAGATCATCGCGCTCGCATGTTAACCAGGGTGATTCCATCCCCCATTCCTACTACACCTGGTTGTAAACGATTAAGATCTTGGCATAACACCCGATGTGAAAATAGCCGGCAACGAAATGCCAGGCGGACATCGAAAACGCACGTCTGCGTAATCTATAGGGATGATCTTGCTATAGCAACCCTAAACCAGTTGTCAATACAACGTCGTACCGCCGCCAGGCGGTGAGCAAAGATCGGCTGAAGGCGGTACAACAACCCCAAGAGGATTGCTGTATTTTCGTTAAAACATATCGACCAATCAACAACAAACGATGTTTGGTACTAGTACGATACCAAAATCACACGATTTTTGATCCAAACCCTTATGAGGAGGATAATTAAATGAGTCGACAATGGCTACGTTTTGTGAGCATGCTCACTATCACCCTAATGATACTCGGTGTCGGCCTGCTGGCCCAGCCGACAAAGGCCGATGAACTTGTTGAATCCGATGAATATGTCCCTGGCGAAGTGCTGATCAAGCTGTTCAACGCTTCCAAACTGAATGCGGTTGCCAACGACTATAATCTCAACCCCACCCCTATCGACCAGTTTGGGCAACGCCCGATCTACCGGATGGAGATCCTCGATGGCGTGTTGCCACCGGACAAAGCCGAGGCCCTTGAGGAAGACAGGCGCGTCGAATACGCCGAACCGAACTTCATCAGCCTGCCCCCTGAAAGCCGGCAGCGATCGCTCTGGGTCGTTGGCGGCAGCTCGGGCGAGTACGTGGGACAATGGGCGCCGGATATGATCCGCCTCGACGAGGCCCATACGGTTACGAGCGGCGCGGGGATTACGGTAGCAGTCCTCGACACCGGAGTTGACTTCACTCACCCTGAACTACAGGGCAAGCTATTGCAAGGCTTTGACTTCGTCGATTTCGATAATGATCCGAGCGAGGTTGGCGTTTATGAAACCGATGTCGCCTTTGGGCACGGCACCCACGTCGCCGGGTTGGTCGCTCTTGCCGCACCCGACGCGAAGATTCTGCCGGTACGGGTGCTCGACCGAGACGGTGCAGGTAATGTCTGGGTACTGATCGAGGCGCTGAACTATGCCATTGATCCCGATAGCGACTCCGATACGAATGATGGCGCGCAGGTCATTAACATGAGTCTTGGCACCTTGCGTGAAACCGATCTGCTCGAGGATATCATCGAAGAAGTCACCTGCGAGGATGACGACGAAGAAGAGGAAGAGGAAGA
>JAKSDJ010000811.1 GCA_022360155.1 Chloroflexales bacterium
GAGCAGCCCGAGCCGACCGCCCCGCCGGAGCAGCCCGAGCCGACCGCCCCGCCGGAGCAGCCCGAGGACGGTGAGCAACCACCGCCCCCTGAACAACCTGACGGGAATGCTGGCGGATTCGGGTTTACCGAAGGGCTCGTAATTGGGCTCATGTTTGTGGTCGTTGTCGTAGCGATTTTCCTGTTTGGCCGCTCCAGCGGCCGAGGCACGCCGCAGCAAACTACTGCCCTTGCGCCAACCCCTACAGCTGCCAGCGCGCCGATGCGCAGTACTCCTAGGGCCCCGGTGACGCCATCTGAAACACAAAACCGCTTTGTCTACTATCCGGGAACGGCCACCATTCCCTCCAGCGATACCCCGCCCATCTATGATCGTTCTTACGCGATCGCGGTGGAGTTGATGCGCAACGATACTCAGACCGAAGGGGTGCTGATGGCATTTGGCTCTATGCAAGCGGGCTATAGCCTCTATATCAAGGATAATCGGCTTATCTACAATCTTGCGCTCGGTTCAATTACACAGCAGATGATCGCAAATACGGCGATGCCCGTGGGCCGCGTCACCGTCCGCTTTGAGTTCAACCGGACCGGATCGTATCGCGGGACGGGCGCGCTGTTTGTCAACGATCAGCTGGTCGGCACACAGCTGTTTGAGCAGACACTCCCGCAGCCGCCGTCCGAAGGGCTCGATGTCGGGATCGATCGCGGTATGCCGGTGACAAACGACTATAATCCGCCCTTCCCCTTCACCGGGACGATTGAACGGGTGTTGTACCAACTCAACGGTGAGTAGACTAACACGAAAAGAGCCGTTGGAACGTTTGAGCGCGAAAGATTGTCGATAGTGCTGCGCTGGATAGTCATTTTCATGCAGCAGGGTGCGACGGCATCGCATGGGCGTCTTCATGGGTAAGTATATGTCACGCTTTATGAATTGTGAAAGAAGCCAGCTTCCCAGAAAGCCCAGGCAGATGAATGAGGACAGTGTTCGAAGGAGCGCAGCTCTTTGAGAAAGGTCGCCCTATGAGTCAAAAGAACAAACGCAGGCCTGCCCCGCTCTATCGAACCTTCTTTCTTGATCTACTCTTTGACCGAAGAACACGCCCGATCTTCATCTACGTAGCGATCATCATTGGGGTTGGCGCGGCGTTTTATCACTGGCTAGAGGGCTGGAGCTGGCTGGACTCGATCTATTTTGTCGTCATTACGTTGACAACTATTGGCTACGGGGATTTCACGCCTACAAAACCAATCACGAAGATTCTTACGATCTTTTATGGGCTCAACGGCATCATCTTATTCCTGTTGATTTTCGATGTTGTCCGTAGGTTACGTGGATGGGATCTTGAACAATTCAAACAACGGCCTGATGACCCGCCTGAGTCGTGCAAATGACAGGACTTACACAGTCGCTTCTTGACACGCTGCGCAATCCTTCAGGATGAACGTGGAACCTGTGGCAGCGCGGTCCAAGTCAATCGTTTCCTATCGCTTGCGCGGCACTGCCGCGCAAGCGATAGGAAACAGGAGATCCTTCCACCCTGCCGGAGGCAAACCGGGTCTCATCCAGCGGTATAGCGGCTAGTACCGCGTAAGTCCTGTAAATGAACAACCTGCAAGGAAATCGCAACGCTCTGTCTACATCTAGTGAAGATATCACGCTGGTGTACGACGAAGAGCCCACGATCTACCGACCCCCAGGCTTGTCTGCCTGAGGGCTTGCGAAAGGCGCCTAAAGATGGAACTGTTGCGTAACATTATGCAAGACTTCAGGATCACCGCTGAGGATGTGACAGGCATCGAGGAACAGCTTTTCTTCGACGGTCCGAATCGCCGGATCGATATCGAGCGCTTTGGTATGCTGATGTTTTTTGCAATATCAATCGCTGCCTTCGGGCTGATGGCCGACTCGGCGGCCACGGTTATCGGCGCAATGCTAATCGCCCCGCTCATGACGCCGATCCTCGCAACAGCAGCAGCAGTAGTAACTGGCCAAATGTCGCGTGCAGCCCAGTCGCTCCTGGTCACTATGGGCGGCGTACTCGGTGCGATTGGCCTTGCATGGTTGATTGGTGCAATCTTCGGTAGCAATGCGATCGTTATCGATACCAACCAGCAAATTGCCTCCCGCACCGCTCCGCGATTGATCGATCTGTTTGCCGCACTCACCGCCGGAGCTGTCGGCGCTTTCGCCGTGAGCCGCAAAGATATCGCCAACACCTTGCCAGGGGCAGCGATTGCGATTGCGCTGGCGCCGCCTCTTGGGGTTGTTGGGCTGACCCTGGCGCAAGGCGCGTGGGTTCAAACATTGGGAGCCCTGCTCCTCTTCCTGACCAACTTCTTTGCCATCCTCGTTGCGGGTAGCGCAATGCTGGCGCTCCTGGGTATGAGCGCCGCCGCCACATCGCAGCTCTATGGTCAGGCCAGGCGACGGGCTATCTGGCTGATTGCGGGGGGAACGTTGCTGGTGGTCATCCCGCTGGCTATGACCAGCTACACCGTGACGATCACCACACAAATGCAACAGGAAACGACGGCGCTAGCCAGGCGCTGGGTAGCCGAAACGGACTATCAGGTTGAGTCCGTCGTCGCCGCCCTCGATAGCATCCTTATCACGGTTAGCGGCGAAGGCGAGCCACCGCCACCCGCAGAACTCGTCAATACCCTTGACATGCGGTTCCAAAGAGAGATAACTGTGCAGGTGAAAGTTATTCCTGCGCGACAGTTTGAATTCTCGACCTTACCGGCGCGAGCATCTCGATGAGATGGTGTTCGCCAGCAGAAGCGGCTTAACATTCCTTTTCTGTGTGAGTTCGACGCCTGGCGCGCTGCTTCATGTCCCCTGTCGACTGCCAAACATGCGCGCAAAAACGCATGTAAACTCGGCCCCCATATAGAGCGCCGCGCTGATCAGATAGAACCAGAAGAGCAGTGCCATAACGCTACCGACCGCGCCATACGACAGGAAATTGCGGCTGCCAATGAACGCCCCCCCCCAGTTCGACCAGGAGCGTGATCAGCAATGCGGTCATCAGCGCGCCGAGCCAGACATCGCCCCACGCGACGGGGGTGGCGGGCATGTACTTGAAGAGCAAGAGGACGATACCCAGTAACAGCACGAACGCGACCCCGAACGATAGGGCTTCCCACGCAGTATCACCGAGCCACGTGGGGGCATAGCTCTGCAGGAGCGCAAGCACCGCATTCGCAGCCAGGGAAACGATCATCACCAGAGCCGCCAGCACCACGAGCCCGAAGGCAATGAGGCGCTTTTGCGCGAAGTTACGCGCTCTGTGCCATACGCTCGTCTTGGTGGGCTGGGCTTGATCTACCTCCCAGATAATCTGGAATGCCTGGTTCATTTGATCGAAGATATTGGTCGCGATCCAGAAGAATATCACAACGCCAATGAGACTGGCGCCCACCGCACCATCACTCAGGTGGTGCAACGCTCCATCGATCAACTGCGCCGCCTCGGGCGATATGGAGGCGCTGACAAAGTTGATAATCTCTTGATACGCAACAATTTCCGGCTCTGTCCAGCGAGTCGTATCTGTGCTGATGATTGATTGGAGCACCCGCCGCACTGGCGAATCAGGGCTGCCCGACAAAAATCCGATGATGCCCAGGACGATCAGCAGCAGCGGGAATAGCGAGAACATGGCGAAATAGGCCAGCGCCGCACTGAGGATGCTGATCTTGTCGCGTTGGAACTTTCTGATCGTTTCGGTTACCAACGGAACGACGCTAACCCTAATGAATCCGATGCCAGGTATGCGCGATGTTTGCTTCGATGCGTTCATGCCATCCCCCAGGCTCAATCATTTAACTTGCGCTGACGCTTCCATATCCGTACAAGCTGTTCCAGGTGTCGCACGTCGTCCCCAGTTGATTAGTCCGTTAGCGATGACCGCGAAGCGATAAGATGTTAGTAGTATATCAGAGTGTTCCCGCTACCCAGAATAATGGCCATACCTCATTGTGATGAGATTTACATATCAGTAGACTACATTTTGATCACTATACTTACTTGATAAAGCTCTGGCAACGTCCTGCGCGAGCCGGTTGCGGGTTGCGGATCTCGAGAAATGTCCTTTGGGCGGCTCTGCCGCCCAACCCGCCGCGCAAAAGGAATCTTGGTGTAGAATAGGGATTGTTTGGAGTGGTCTGAGCCTCATCGTAAGGTCCGCCAGCTGGCGATGTTTGAAAAGACCAGGGAGGGATGCAACTATGACTAGTCAACTCGTTATTCTCGCGTTCGATGGCGCCCATGCAGCAACAACAATGCTCGATGCGGTGCGATCCATGGAGCAGCGGGGGCTGCTCGAGATCGATGACGCAGTCGTTGCCATGCGCCCCGCTGCCAGCGAGATGCTCTTCAATGCAGGCAGCGTGAGCGCCCAGCCCGTTGCGGTGTCTGTCAGTAATCCCGAGGTTGAGATCACGCAGACAGACAGCCGGCGTGGCCAATCAGCCATGATTGGCGGCGGTATCGGTTTGCTGGCTGGCTGGCTGTTCGGCGGCCCGATCGGCGGCCTGGCTATCGGCACTGTGCTTGGTGCAATGCGGGATCGCGGCATCAGTGATCGGTTCGTGAATGAGTTGAGCGCGCAACTCCAGCCTGACTCATCGGCGATCTTTTTGCTGGTACGACGGGCTGATACCTATAGAGTGTTAGAGGAACTACGCCCGCATCAGGGCCGTGTGGTCCACACGACGCTCACCCCCGAGACTGAGCAAGCCTTGCGCAAGGCGCTCGAGAACGAAGCCTGATCCGCGTCGGATGCTCCGACTCAATGCTGCCAAAGATAGCGCTTACGACGATCTGAGGAATTGCAGCATGGGCTTGCCCGCGCTGTAATTCCTGCCCTCCGCAGGGTATGTCTCAGAAGCTGTCTGAAAAGCCGTTTGACCCGGCAAGAACGGGAGCACAAACTGGGATGGAGCGGAGCATC
>JAKSDJ010000238.1 GCA_022360155.1 Chloroflexales bacterium
CAGGCTTTCATCGTGACGCCACTCGCGCCATTGCCCAAACTCGCCGCCCATGAAGAGCAGCTTCTTCGCCGCCTGGGCATACATATAGCAGTACATCATGCGCAGATTGGCGAATTTCTGCCAAACTTCGCCAGGCATCTTGTCGAGCAACGAGCCCTTCCCGTGAACGACCTCATCGTGGGAGAGCGGCAGCACAAAGTTTTCCTGGAAGGCGTAGAGCATGCGGAAAGTCATCTCGTTGTGATGATAACGCCGAAAAACTGGATCGCGGTTCATATAGTGCAGGGTATCGTGCATCCAGCCCATATCCCACTTCATGCCGAAGCCCAGACCACCCACATAGGTTGGGCGCGACACCATCGGCCACGCCGTCGACTCTTCGGCGTAGGTCTGAACATCGGGGAAGTTGCGATACACTTCTTCATTGAAGCGGCGCAAAAACATAATCGCCTCGATATTCTCATTGCCGCCATACTGGTTCGGAAACCATTCCCCTTCGCACCGTGAGTAGTCGAGATAGAGCATCGAGGCCACGGCGTCGACCCGCAGCCCATCCATGTGGAACTTGTCTAGCCAGCAAAACGCGCTGCTGATCAGGAAACTACGCACCTCGTTGCGCCCATAGTTGAAGATGAAGCTGCCCCAGTCTGGGTGGAAGCCCTTGCGCGGGTCGGAGTGTTCATAAAGATGAGTGCCGTCGAAGTAGCCCAAGCCGTGGCTATCGGTCGGAAAATGCGAGGGCACCCAGTCCATAATAACGCCAATGTCATGCTGGTGCAGATAGTCGACCAGGTACATGAAGTCCTGTGGCGTGCCATAGCGGCTGGTTGGCGCAAAGTATCCGGTCGCCTGGTAGCCCCATGAACCGAAGAAGGGGTGCTCGGTCAACGGCAGAAACTCAACGTGGGTAAAGCCGAGTTTCTGGACGTGCTCGGTGAGCTTGGGCGCAAGCTCGCGATACGAGAGGGAGCGGTGATGATCCTCGGGCACCCGCATCCATGATCCCAGATGGACTTCGAGAATAGAGATAGGCGCGTTCAGGGCGTTGCGCTCAGCTCGCTTGGCCATCCACTCGGCGTCGTTCCATTCGTAGTCGTAGTCCCAGACAACCGAGGCGGACTTGGGCGGCGTCTCATAGAGTTTGCCATAGGGGTCGGCCTTCTCCACCCGATACATGTGGTAGCGTGATGCAACAAAATACTTGTACACGTCGCCCTTTTCGATGCCAGGTACAAAGCCTTCCCAGATCCCTGAATGCCCGCGGGGTTGTAATGGATGGCTCGCATTATTCCAGCCATTGAAGTCGCCAATGATCGAGATGTATTCAGCATCTGGCGCCCAGACGGCAAAATGGGCGCCTGAAACCCCATCCACAGTCATAGGCATAGCGCCCATCTTCTCGTACAAGTAGAAGTGGCTTCCCTCGTTGAAGAGATACAGATCATCGTCGGTCAACGGCGAAACACCATTGATAACCGGTGCAGGCGGCGCAGACGGCGCTGTCTCTACGAGCGATGTCGTACCATTCGACTCAGGGGCGGCAACTGTAGTTTCTGGCGGCGCTGCCTCAATTGATCCGGGTTTCGTTTTTTTAGCTGGTTTCTTGGTTGAAGACTGCGGCGCTTTGTTGTTTTTCGCCGTGACCTTCTCCTTGGAAGCAGGAGCGGCTTTTGTCTCTTTCTTATCGCGCGAGCGCGTCGTTCGCTGTCCTTCTTTCTTTTCCTCTGTCATTCTCCATCCCTTTGTAGAGCCTTTCCGAACACAGCAGAGCAGTAATTTTGCTCGTTTGGTCCGGAGCGACTCCGCTACGGAGGTTGCACAACGTGTAGCCGTAAGGCGGGCAAATCATACCACATATTTGCCCGCACTTACTACAGCATGTCGCTTCTGCCCTTCGCACAATAGCAGAGCTGTGTCAAATTGCAAGCTGCGCCCCAAAATGAGCCGCCAATGAGTCGCAGACAGCTATACGATACAATCAGCACTCATTGGCGCACATGTGCGTTATCTGTGTTCTATTGCCGGACTATGTCGTGACGCTACGAGAAGTATTCAAAGTCGTGTTCGCTGCGTACACGACGCCGGATCGTGAAGATATGGGCTGGCATTACATTCGGGTTGAGTTCGACATAGTTGTATGGACCATTCCAGATGTAGCGCATATCAGTCAGCAGATCGTGAACCTGGAAGGGCTGATGGGGATCGATCTTCAGATCGTCGAGGGGTAATCCGACCCAGCCCGACTGGGTATAGTGAGGATCAAGATTGACAATAGTCAGGATGACATTGTCGTGTTCCGGCGTGTATTTGATGTAGGCAATGATCTGATCGTTCTGGATGTCGAGAAACCGCAGATTCTGATTGCTCTGCAGCGCCGGACTCTGGCGGCGAATGTGATTGACCCGCGCAATGAACTCTTTCAGACTGTATGGTTGATCGAGATCCCAGTGCTTGATCTCGTACTTCTCCGAGTCGAGATACTCTTCTTTACCATGGATGAGCGGCGTGTTGATGCACAACTCGTAGACCGGTCCATAGATCCCATAACTCGCCGCCAGAGTCGCCGCCAGAACTAGGCGGGTCATAAACGTCGCCCGTCCATCGATCTGGAATTGCTCGGTCAGGATATCGGGCGTGTTCGGCCAAAAATTGGGACGGCAGATATCGTGTAGGTGCGTCTGGGTGAGTTCGGTCAAATATTGGGTCAACTCCCACTTGGTGTTGCGCCAGGCAAAGTAGGTGTAGGACTGGGTGAAGCCCAATTTGGCCAGTTTATACATCACCTTCGGTCGGGTGAATGCTTCGGAGAGGAAAATAGTTTCAGGGTGGCTGCGTTTGATCTCATCAATCGCCCATTCCCAGAAGCGAAAAGCCTTGGTGTGCGGATTGTCGACGCGGAAAATGGTGACACCCTGCTCGATCCAGAAACAGATCACGCTCTTTAATTCTTGCCACAACTCGCGCCATTTGGTCGTCTCGAAGTCAAAGGGGTAGATGTCTTGGTATTTCTTTGGCGGGTTTTCCGCATACTGGATGGTACCGTCGGGCCGGGCGCGGAACCACTCAGGATGCTCTTTGACATACGGGTGGTCGGGCGCGCACTGGAAGGCGATATCCATCGCTATGTCAATACCATACTCTCGGGCCTTCTGGACGAGGTGGCGAAAATCGTCTAGCGTGCCCAGCTCGGGATGGATCGCTTTGTGCCCGCCCTCGGCGGCGCCGATGGCCCAAGGGCTGCCCGGCGCATCCGGTTCGCCATTGGGGTTGTTGTTGCGTCCCTTGCGTAATTCGCGACCAATCGGGTGGATCGGCGGCAGATAGAGCACATCAAAGCCCATCGAGGCGATGTAGGGCAAGCGCGCCTCGACATCCTTGAATGTTCCGTGGCGATTCGGCACGGGCGATGTCGAGCGCGGAAACAGCTCGTACCAGGTGCTGAAGCGCGCCCGCTCACGGTCCACGGTTACCGGCAGCTCGTGGTCATACATGACGGCGTAGCGCTGGTCGAGGTACCGTGCCATCAGTGCAGCGAGCGCCGACGAAAGACCTTGCTGGGCACCATCGTCGCCGCCCCGGCGCAGCGCCGCGGCAAAACCCTGGAGCGCCGCCGCATCGTCGCCGCTGGCGTGCTCACGGGCTTCATCAATCAGATCAGCGCCGATCAACCGATCGACCCGCACATCTTGGCCAGCCTCGACCCGCTTCACCAGATCGCGCGACCAGGACTTGAAGCGGTCGACCCACGCTTTGATACTATAGTAGTAGCGCCCCATCTCTTGGACGGTGAGCTCGGCGCGCCAACGGTCGTTGACCAGAAACTCCATCGGCGTTTCATGCCATTCCAGTTCGCCTTGCTTTCGGTAAAGCAGTGCGCATGAAATAGCATCGTGACCATCGGTAAATACATCGGCTTCGACCACGACGCGCTCACCCACAACTCGTTTGATCGCGTACCGACCGCCGTCGATTTCCGGCTCGACCCTTTCGATAATGACTCGCTGTCGCCCCTCTTCAAACCGCATAGCTATCATCTCCATTGATATAATTAAGACTTCGGTTCAGGACGCCGCCGATTGCCCAGACCGGAGCAGCGTTGTTAAAAGCGGCGCTTCTTGTGCCGGCACAAACGGGAAGCGCCTTGATATGAACGGCTTTCGATGTGGTCTGACGCGATCAGATCGTTTTGCAGTGTAAACCGCTCGTTTGGAAAAGCGCTCATCTGTATATGAGCGCTATCTGTTACGTTCGCGTGCCCAAGGGCAAGTGCTGTCACGGGGCGTAAGGCAGCGTTTATCCCCGTTTTGACAGGTTCCTATGGTGTATGTGAGGTAAAATGAGCCCAGGCGAAGATAGGGCAAGTGTAGCAGATCTTACCCCACTACGCAAATTTTACGAATTGGCGATACGCATATCTAGCCCAATATCAAGCGCACGGGCGGAGTGGGTCAGAGCGCCGACCGAGATATAGTCTACGCCGGTTTCAGCGACGGCACGCACCGTTTCGAGCGAGATTCCGCCAGATGCTTCGCATTGGGCTTGCCCATTGATAAGCTGGATGGCTGCGCGCATCATATCTGGCGGCATGTTGTCGAGCAGGATCATGTCCGCCCCCGCCGCTGCCGCCTGCTGCGCTGCTTCCACAGTTTCGACCTCGACTTCGATCCGCACCATCGGGCCGACGGCCGCTTTGGCCCGGCGAATCGCCTCGCTCAGATCGACACCTTGGGCAGCGAGCACCGCCAGGTGATTATCCTTGAGCATGACCCCATCGTAGAGGCCAAAGCGATGATTGCGCCCCCCGCCCATCCGTACCGCGTATTTCTCCAGGACGCGGAGCCCCGGCGTCGTTTTGCGCGTATCGAGGATATGCGCCGCCGTACCTTGCACAGCGGCTACGTAACGAGCGGTCAGGGTCGCGATCCCGCACATGCGCTGAATGAAGTTGAGCGCGACCCGCTCGCCGGTGAGGATGCTCCGCGCATTGCCCGCGATCTGAGCGATGGTCGTTCCCGCAGCAACTGTCGCTCCCTCAGCGACGCGCGGTGTAACGACGAGGCTTGGATCGACAGCGGCGAATACAGCGGCGAATACGGGCAACCCCGCCGCCACGCCAGCCTCGCGCATCACCGCCTGGACTTCGACCTGGGCTGTAGCAGGGATGACGGCCAGGGTAGTCAAGTCGCCCTGGCCGCAATCCTCGCGCAGGGCAAGTTCGACGATGCTGCGGATAACGTCTGATGATATGTTCATAATGTCGCAATCCTCACGTAGTGGGCAACTCCTGATACGCAGCTTCGGCAATCGTCTCTACCGTGTAAGGTTCGCACCCATTCGCTAGCACTGTATGCACCTGCCAGGCAGGATCGGCCTGGGGAAAATCGGCGCGGAAGTGCGCGCCGCGACTCTCCTCGCGCAGCAGCGCGCTGGCGACGATCAGGCGGGCCGCCAGGAGGGCGTTCGTGGCCGTGATCACATCAGCGACGGGTGATTGAGTAAAAGCATCAGCGATGAACGTTTGGACGTTGGCGGTCAGCGCGTCGAGTTGGCGCTGCGCTTCTTCTAGTTCTGCGCCGCTGCGCATTGGCCCGACATAGCTGCGCATGATCCCCGCCAGATCGTTACGCCAATGCTGGATTTGGGAAGGCAAAGCTGGCGTGGCAGTGTCCGGCGCTTGGCGCTCGACGCGCGACCAAGCACTCTCGATGTGATCATCTCGCAGCCCCGCGCCCCGGATGTATTGCAGCGCGGCGGCGCCGGCGCGGCGGCCAAATACCAGGCACTCCAACAGCGAGTTGCTAGCCAGCCGGTTGGCGCCGTGAACGCCGGTGCAGGCGCACTCGCCGGCAGCAAACAGACCGGCAAGATTCGTTGCGCCGTCGAGATCGGTGCGAATGCCGCCCATGAGATAGTGGGCGGCGGGCGCGACCGGGATCGGTTCGAGCGCCGGGTCTATCCCTTCGGCGCGACAGCGTGCGTAGATGGTAGGGAAGCGTCGCTCAAGATAGTCCGGTGAGAGGTGAGTCAAGTCGAGCAGCACGTGGTCGCTGCCGGTTCGTTGCATCGCCGCAAAGATGCCGCGGGTTACGACATCGCGCGGCGCCAGCTCGCTCCGCGGGTCGTAGGCGGGCATGAAGCGCACGCCGTCGCGATCCAAGAGCTTCCCTCCCTCGCCACGCACCGCCTCGCTGATCAGGAAGCCCTGGCCGGTGCGGGTGCGCAGGACGGTCGGGTGAAACTGGACGAACTCCATATCGGCGACCTCGGCGCCGGCGCGGTAGGCCATCGCAATACCTTCGCCCAGCGCGATAGGTTGGTTGCTGGTCAGGCCATACAGCGCACCCGCGCCGCCGGTGGCCAAGATCGTCGCGCCCGCATCGAAGCGATGCCAGGCGCCCGCGCCGTCGAGCGCCAGCAAACCGATACAACGGCCAGGATCGCCCGGCAGGTCCACGGCCTGGTATCCCTCCAGGATCGTTATGTTGGGGTGCGCGTGCGCCCGCTCGATCAGCACTCTGGCTACAGCCCAGCCGGTGGTATCGCCGACGTGGACAATCCGTCGCTGCGAATGTCCACCTTCCAACCCCAGCGCAAAACGCCGGGCGCTGACGCGATGCGCACCGTTGTCATCACGCTCGAAGGGCACACCCAGGCGGGCCAGATCACACATCAGATCGGGCGCTTCCCAGGCTAGGGTCTCGACGGCGGCGGCATCGCAGAGCCCCGCGCCTGCGATCAATGTATCATCGATGTGGAAGCGGGGCGAGTCGGCGTCGTCCAGGGCAGCGGCGATTCCGCCCTGCGCCCATGCCGAGTTGCTCTCGCGCAGCGCGCCTTTGGCCAGCAGCAGAACCTCGCTGTGTTCCGCCGCCGTCAGCGCCGCCATCAGACCCGCCGCGCCGCCGCCGATTACCAAAATCGGGGTTGTATAATGCTGCACATGTGCCGGAAGTCTATCCAGCACCGAGTGCGCTGTGTTTATTGGACTATGTTGCAATACCATATCGACGCTCCTAAACCCTATACCTTTCCAAAAAGACCGTCGGGCCTTGAACAGATGCTTTGGGAAGCCTTTCCCAAAACCTATCAGATATTACGTTGGCGCAACTGCTCACCCCAGATATGAAACAGCATTATCTGGGAATGTGGAAGCCTGTCGCCCACATTCACCATATGAATGAGCCGCGTCGTGGCGCGAAACCTTGTCGCCTGATCGCCATGCCAGGCTAGAGCGCAATCATCCGCTCGATCGCCCCCCGCGCCCGATCGGCGACCGCGGGCGACACCGTGACGACATACTGCATTTCTTGGAGTGAGTAGAGCAGCTTCTCCAGCGTGATCATTTTCATATAGCGGCAGGAGATCGACTCGTCAATCGGGAGGAACTCCTTGTCAGGGTTAGCCTTACGCATGCGGTGCAGCACGCCGATCTCGGTGGCGACGACAAACTGGCTTGCGTCGCTCTGCTGGGCGTGCTTGATCATCCCTTCGGTGGAGAGAATATGAGTTCCCTCAGCGCTGATCCGGCCCTTCGCCAAGTAGTGCATTGTCGAGCTAACACAGCCGCACTCGGGGTGGATCATAAACTCGGCGCCGAGATGATCGGCCCGCATCTGTTCGACCATCGCCGGCTTGATCGCAGCATGGACGTGGCATTCGCCGCTCCAGATGTGCATGGGTCGCCCGGTCTTCTGGCGCAGATAGCTGCCCAGGAACATGTCGGGCAGGAAGAGGATCTCCTTATCCGTGGGAATGGCGCGAATCACCCGTTCGGCATTGCCCGACGTGCAGCAGTAGTCGCTCTCGGCCTTGACTGCCGCCGATGTATTGACATAAGAGACAACGATAGCGCCCGGGTGTTCGGCTTTCCAGGCACGCAACTGTTCGGCGGTGATCGTGTCGGCAAGCGAGAAACCGGCGTTGCGGTCGGGGATCAGCACAGTTTTACCAGGCGAGAGGATCGCCGCTGTCTCGGCCATGAAATGAACGCCGCAGAAGACGATCACATCGGCCTTGGTGCGCGCCGCCACCTGCGAGAGACCCAGCGAGTCGCCGACATAATCGGCAATATCCTGTAACTCGCCATACTGATAGTTGTGGGCAAGGATGACAGCATTCCGCTCACGCTTGAGCCGCTGTATGTCGGCGCTGATTTCGCGTGCGGCGTCGGGATCAGTATGAGTGAGAGTGAGAGCCATGATTTTACCTCCACATAAATGTACTTAACGCAGCGTTATTAGTGTTATTTTTACACTAAATCTTGCTAACAAAAAATGGCCTTGCGGCCCGTACAGTGTTACGTTAACACCAACCTCCCACAGCAACAATCGACCTTGCAGTGTGTTGTCAATTTGACACTAATACCAGTATAGATCAGAGTCGAGATAGTGTCAAGTTGCAAAAAAGGCGCTGAAGGCTGCGGCAAAATCCTGCAATCGCACGCAGATAGCGCACATGGTGCAGATTTGCCGCAAATAAATGCAGATCTACGGCAATCTTGCAAGTGATCCGCATCTATACTGTGATTGATATTGTATGTTGACGTAGGCCTACAGAATGACAGCTATGTGCGCGGCGGGGAAACGCTGCCCCGTGGATGACGGAGCGTATAGCTAATACCCTCTTGCAAAGTGCTGCGGGTGATGATCCTCTCGAACTCAATCCCAAGGCCGACCATGTTGGTTTGGCAACCTCAGTGCGGGCTGCTTCAGCTTCGCTGCGTGCGGTCTGGGCAATCATCATTTGCTCATCGCGACGTTGAATCTCCTGCTGAATAGTCGTAACCATTGTATTGAAGTCGCGCTGTAATTGACCGATTTCATCGTTGCTGGTTACCTGAAGCGCGTGATCGAAGGAGCCCTGGGTAACACCCGTGGCGGCTGTAGACAATAGGCGGATTGGGGTCACAATCTGGCGACGCAGCATCCACCAATGCCGCGCACGTGCCGCAGAGACCAGCGACAAGTCCTAAGCTCCGTTGGGTGTCGCTGGCGATGACTCCTGCGATATAGTCAGTGTCGCGATCGCGGAACTCATCGATCGCTGAGTCGACCTTCTCGAGTCGCTCCTCGGGCGTCCTTGTGGTTTCGAGCAAGTCCGGTGTGTTAGCTGCAGTCGTGGTTGGGGCAGCGCGAACCAGTGCTCAGTATCCGCGACAGCTGTAGACCTTGCCGAAGCTGTTCTTGTGCGGCTCAGCGTCCGCTGGCAGTCGGATAACCCTGTTCATGCCAAGACTCTAGCCCCCCAGCCAGCGCTCTGACATCGCTGTAGCCAAATTCCATAAAGATCTGGGCGCCGCGGACGCTGGTTTCTTCGTTGGCGCGCCCCGCATAGGTGATGATAATCGCGCCAGGCGGTAGGCGGCGCAGGCGGGTTTCCAGATCTTCGGAGGTGATGGAGGCGGCGCCGGCGATATGCAATTCCTCGAATTCCTGTCCCGAACGTACGTCGACAAAGATCGCCGTTTGATCGTCGTAATGCGTTTTGGCCGCTTCGAGGGCAATACGCTCGATCGCTGGCCCAGCTCCGACCTGATCGCCATGAGCGCTTTCGAGGGTGACTGCCGGCTCATCCGTGGCTGCAAGCGGCGCCGGAGCCGGCTGTGGCGGGCGGCTTACCAGGACGATAATCCCGAGCAGCCCGGCGCCCGCCAAAAAGGTCAATACTGCAAGGATCAGCGTCCACTGCCGGGCGCCTGTCTCTTTACGCGGAGATTGCGGAGATATTGTCATAGGATATGCTCTTTAGCTTAGAACTTGCACGGGAATAGAAGCCGTGCCCACAAATACGTCCTGATGAGCCTCCAGCAGAAATGTTGTACGGATTGGCAGGTTCGTGCGGAATAGCTCATCACTGGTCACTGTTCGGGGCGGCGACGCCTGTTTGCCATTTCGAGCCATCGGCACAACTCAACGCAGCCTATTTGTGTCATGTAACACAAGCCGGTAGAATAGTACCATAGAATGTTCAAATGTTAAAACGTTCAAACGTTCAAACCTGTTGTCACTTGTAATGACACTAGATTGGTCTCGTCATGAAACAACGCCCATTTGCAATCTTCGTTTGGGGGAGCCTGGTCTTCAATCTGATCGTCATTCTTTGGGGTGCATTTGTACGGATCAGCAACTCGGGCGATGGATGCGGCAACCACTGGCCCCTCTGTTACGGCGAGTTTATCCCTCAGACTGCCCACACTGCCACCTGGATCGAGTTTCTGCATCGTGTCACTAGCGGGCTGGCCTTTCTGCTGGTTATCGGCATGGTCATCTGGGCCTGGCGGCTCTACCCGCGCGGTCATCAAATTCGGCAAAGCGTAGGATTTGCGCTGCTGTTCATGCTGATCGAGGTGCTGGTCGGCGCCGCGCTGGTACTGCTGAATCTGGTGGCTGACAATATATCGATCCAGCGCGCGGTGATGATGACGATTCACCAGGCCAACACATTTATGCTGATTGGCGCGCTGACTCTGACTGCCTGGTGGGCTTCGGGATATGCGCTGATCCGCGTGCGCGATCAGGGTGCGCTGACGCGCTGGCTTGGCCCTGCGTTGCTGTGCGGGGTGGCCCTGGGGATGACCGGTGCGATCACGGCATTGGCCGACACGCTCTTCCCGTCGCCGTCCTTGCAGGCGGGTATAGCCCAAGATCTCGATCCAAACGCCCATTTCTTGATCCAGTTGCGCATTCTACACCCGATCATCGCTTTGCTGGTCGGCGGCTACTTGTTTTTCGCAATCCGCGCGGTGCGCCGCCAGCGCCCTAGTCCGGCGGTGCAAATGTTTAGCTCCATCCTCTACATAATCTTTATTGTGCAAATCGTAGTTGGGGCGCTCAACATCGTCTGGCTGACGCCGCTCTGGTCGCGCTTGATTCACCTGTTGCTGGCCGATCTGATCTGGATTACGCTGATGTTGCTGTCGGCGTCGGCGCTCGCTCGACAGGAAGAGACCGCCCATGTCGCGACCTCTGTGCCGCTGGGCGAACCGCAAGTGGGCAGGCAATTGGCCCGTTAGAGCGCTGGTAGCGTTGGGTGCGGGCGTGGCCCGCACCCAGTGTTGCCTTGCCACGCCAATCCATAATCCACAGATGACACAGATTGTCACAGATGCAGCGCTCCTACGCCTTCGTCTCATCCCCGCTTGCTGCTACCAGCCTTTCATATAACTCGTGTTGTCGCTCCATCGCCGCAAGATAGCGTTGGTGGTGAACTGGGTTTGGGGTGTAGATCTGCGTAAACTCCAGCGGAAACAGATCGCGATTGTTGCCAAGGCCAAGCGACTCGACGGCTAGCAGGGCGACGCCGCGGCTGCTCGGTTCGCTCACCGCCGATGCGTAGAGCGGGCAGCCGAGTACATCGGCCAGGATCTGACACCAGGATGGCGAGTTGAGCAGGGCGCCGCCGCTAACGACGAATGCCGGTTGGCTGGGCAAGTGCGGCGTGAGCAGGCGCGCGATCCGCCCGAAGCGGCAGGCCACGGCCTCCAGCCCAGCGCGGAGCATATCGTTGGCGGTTGTGTTCAAGCTCAGGCCGCTGATCGTGGCGCGTGCGTCGCTTGCCCATCCGGGGCTGCGTTCGCCAGCCAGGAAGGGCAGCACCGTCAAGCCATGCCCGTCGGGTTCGCCGGATGCCAGCGCCGCCTCGACGCCAGCCGGATCGGCGAGACGCAAGACCTCGCGCATCCAGGCAAACACATTGCCGCCCTCGCTGGTCGCCCCGCCCAGCAGCGCGCGCCGCTGGTCTACGCGGTAGCACCAGAGACCAAAGGGCACTTGTTCGACGTTGGGCAGCACCGCCCGCAGCGCGCCGCTCGTACCGATCGTCAGGGCGATGTGCGCCGGGTCGGCGCAGCCGCTGCCCAGGTTGGCGGCAGCGCCGTCGCCGATGGCGGGGAACCAAGGGATCTGGGTCAGGGCCGGCCAGCGCCGGGCATAGTCCGCTCGGAGCCCGCTGGTCGGCGCGTTGGCATCCACAAGCTGCGACAACCGCGCCGGATCGAGCCCGGTTACGGCCAGCAACTGCTCGTCCCATTGTAACCTCCGCCGGTCAAGCAAGCCGCTCCACGATGCAACCGAGAAGCTGACCTGCACTTCGCCAAACCAGCGCAACAGCATATATTCGCCCAGCGTCACCCAGCGCCAAACCTGCCGCACAACGTTGGCTTGGGTGCGCTGGAGCCAACGCAACCGCGCGGGCAGATAGTTGGCGCGCAGAGGGCAGCCGGTACGGTCGAGAATCTCATGCTCATCGAGTTGCTTGCGCAGGTGCGCAGCATCGGCGGCATTCCGGGTGTCTGCATAGAGATAGATCGGCGTCAAGGGGCGATGGTCGGCAGCAACGCCTAGCACATTCGAGACATAGGTCGTGACCGCAACAGCGCCGATTGCCGTCGTTCCCACGCTTGCCAGGGTCACGTCAATACAGCGCTCGATCCGCTCCAGCGCTGCATCAGGATCGTCCTCAACGCCGCCATCGGCGCTCGTGTGCAAGGTGTGGCTCTCGCGGGCAAGACTCCCAGTAATCTCGCGTCCCGCCTGATCGAAGAGCAGCGTGCGGGTCGACGAGGAGCCGACGTCGATAGTCAGGATCAACGGTGAATGGGCGTTTGGAAGATCAACCAGGGTCATGTTTTCACTGTTCTATGATGAAAAACGTTAGCACTTTGACACGTTGAAATGTTAGCAGGTTAGCAGGTTAAAATGTTAGCAGGTTAGCAGGTTCAATCTGCGGTGATTGACATCCATCTGCGGCATTAGCGAGCCATTGCAGATAGGGGCGACCAGCCAGTCGCCTGTACGTCGGCGAACAAGTGACCGCGCTGTCAATTGATCACCTCGATAGTCCCAATAACCAGCCGATCTTGTACGCCGTCGGGCGGCGCCTCCCGCAGCAGCAGCGGTTCGAGCGATGGGTAGAGATACCACCCAATCTTGACAGTATAGCGCCCTGGCGGAGTCTCTGGCTTGATCGCCAGGCTATATAGTTCCGTGTGTTGCTGGCCGGCGCTCCAGACATCGGTGGGCATGCTGGGCGCGCGGTCGACCTGCCCCCACATCTGATACTGCTCGTCGAGCAGATGGACGAATACGGTGTAGCGCTGGCTCGGTGTGTTGGTGGCTTGCCAGGCGAGCTTTAAGGGAACGCTCTCACCGGCCTGGTACGGCCCGCCGGGCAGCGACCAGCCGTTGATCGCGATATGGTCGTTCCACTCGGCCCAGTGCGCGGTCGTCACCGACAGATCCGGCTCGTCCGCCGAGACGCGCCAGAGCCCCTGTTCGAGCGTCTGGGCGAAGGGCAAGCCAGCTTCGGGAGTGAGCCGGTAAACGATCCGTTCCTGCGCCAGCCACTCGCTATACATCGCGAGCGCGACGTTGGCCGGAATTTCGTTGGCCACTTGCACATCACGGCGCACCTGCTCGATGGTTTGGAGGTAGCGCATCGGCTGGGTGTACTCCCAGTCGCCGACAATGATCGCGCCAGGCGCCGCAGCCTCCAACCAAGCGCGCACCTTCCAGTCGACAGGATTAGCGTACAGCTTGTTGATCTGCGCAACGTTGACGCTTGCCAAGAAGAGCGGCAAGGCCAGCGCCAACGCGCCGACAAACCACTGCTGGCGGGCGAGCCGGGCCAGGGCGTCGATGGCAACAGCAAGCCATAGCGCCGCAATAAGATAGGCGGGCAGGAGAAAAACCTGCACATCGACAACGAAGTAGGCCGTGCAGAATGCCAGGATGCTGACATAGCTCACGGCCAGGCCGCTGCCCAGCGCCGGGTTGCGCCGCAGCAGAACGACCATCCCCACCATTGCCAGGCCTAGGCCAACCCAGGTCATCTCCGGGCCGATGTAGAGGGTGAACAACTCTTCCAGCCGGAACCAGCCCTGGCTCCAGAGCTGGCCGGGATCGAACCATTGGCTGACCATGCTGCCGGTTGCGATTTCCCACAGCTTGCGCCAGCGGTCGGGCTCGTCGGAGGGAACGCGCCAGGGCAGGTAGAGATAAAACCCAATCGGGGCGATAGTCGCGGCGAGGGCGGCGCCGCGACCACGCCAATCGAGACGGCGGCGCTCCAGCAAGACAAACAACCCCAACCCCGGCAAGAGGAATAGCATGCTGCGGTGATGGACCAGACCCAGCCCAACGAACAGCCCGACAAGCCAGAGTGATGCTCGTCCAGAGCGCCACGCAAGCAACGCCAACAGCAGGCCAGCATCGAGCAGCAGCGCCAACCCCCAGACTTCGGCCTGGGTGGCTTGCGACCAGGTTGTGCTGCCCCAGGCCAGCGCCAACGCGCCGGCTGTCGCGGGCAGCGGCGATATGTCAAGACGCCGCGCCAGGGCATAGCTTGCGCTTACCGCGCCCGCCATCGCCACCGCCGAGAAGACGTTCATGCGCCAGGCGATCGTTCCGAACGGCAGCAGGTGCGACCAGCCCCAGCCGAGCAAGGTGTAGAACGGATAGCCGGTTGGATGAATGACGCCCAGGGTGTGGGGGATATACTGGAGTTCTGCGGTGTCGCCGCGCCCCAATCCAGGCAGCAAGGTGAGAACATAGCTGACAAGGCTCAGCACAAAGAGACTCGCCATCAGCAGCCTGTCCAGGTGGCGGACCTGCATCTTATTGCTAAGGCCCTGTTGCGGGCGCTTGATACGTATGTTTGTCAGCATAAGTTATCTGTTCGTCGGTTGGCAGGTTGCAGGTTGACATCCTTCGGCTACGCCAGTCCTGAGCACAGCCGAAGGGCTCAGGACAGAGGTTCACAGGTTCGCAGGTTTACAAGGTTACAGGTTTATCACCAAACTAATAGCTATCGACTCCCGCACCTAACGAAATGTGACGATTACAATCGGTAAAGGAGAAAGGTGCTCGTCGTGCCGCCTTATGGCGGCTGTGCTGCCTTCAAACCGCCTAAAGGCGGCACGACGTAGACTACCCCTGTTGATCGTCACATTTCATTAGGCGGTTGTGCGGCCTTAGAATGGAATCGCCGATACAGGCCGATGGACGCCGATATTTAACTTTCAGATCAACGATCTAGACAGTTGCGGATGAGTCTCACTGTCGTATCACCTCATCACTTCCCACGTCTGAAGAACGTTGTCATCTAAAACAAAGACGAGATTCGCTAGGGCTTGACTATTGTCGGTACGACTGTGAGTCGCACATCATGCCGCTCTCTACAAGAGAAAACCAATGCGGCTACAAACCGCGCCTACAGAGCAAGCCTGAATGGTACGACGAACGGACTAACGTTCCAAAGTGCCAACGTTCAAACGTTCAGCTCCCCCTGCAATGCCGCCCAGTGTAACGGCAAGGTCTGCTCGATATGGCGGTCTGCGGTGCGCCAGGAATGGTCGCCGTCGACCATCACCGGCGGCGTCAGGCGGTTGTGAACACTCCGATAACTCAGTGCGCGCAGCAGGTGTTCGCCGCGATAGAAATTCGAGCCCCAGGGTTCTATCGCTTCGGGGCCGTATTGGATGAACCAGGCCAGGCGGCGGATCTGGGCCGGATCGGCGCGGATCATGCGATTGATTGCGCTATTGGCTGTGATGAAATCCATATCGCGCGGGACGCCCAGGGCCGGATCGAACATCGGGTTTTCCAGGATGCCATCGCTGGCGCGCACGCGCCGCCCCGCATCCGTAGTGTACAAGAATGTCCCATCATAAGCGCCGACGCTGACGAAGAACTGGGGATAAGACGTCGCGACTTTGACGGCCATCATGCCTCCCAGTGAGAACCCGGCTATGGCACGCGCATCTGGAATGGTGCGATAATCGCGGTCGATTTTGGGCAGCAGCTCTGTGACAAAAAACTGCTCGAATCTGCCGCTACCGATGCCAGATTTGCCATCGGCTAGTTCTGGCGCACGAAAATCGGTCAGCATGCTAGGAATGTGGTTGTCGTCGCTGGCCAGGCCCGGCATGACCAAGATCATGGGGCCGATCCGACCGGCGTTGCGAAGGCGCTCATAGACATCGATGATCGTTGTGCCGCCGCGCACTCCGTCTTCGTGAGGGTTGACCCATTCGCGCTCGTGGCCGCGCAACAAGTAGAGCGCCGGAAAGCGTTGTTGGCCAGTCGCGTACTCTGGCGGCAGGAAGATATAGAACCCGCGCTCAACGCCAAGAATGGCGCTGTGGAAGCGTATCAACGCAGCGCGCGAATCGTACTGCGGCTGATCCTGGTGTTGTGACATCGTGTTGCGCCTACTACAGGGTCGATTCGATAAGCGTGATTATAGCCGACATCACGGCCTGCGCAACATTGCCTATCGTTGTGAGGGTTGCGTTGCCATCCGGTAATGGGCCGCGGATGCCGCCGCGATGCGCGGATCAACACAGATGCAAACTGATTAACAGCGGCTTGCGTTTGGATTTTTACGTCGATGCCGCTTGCAGACTGACTCAGATCTGCAGCTATCTGCGGCGAATCTGCGTCTATTTGCGTTGTCGGCGTGCAATTGCAGGACGATGACGCAGCTCTGCGAGCTGTGCGCCATCTTGCCGGAATAGATCATGTGTGCTAAAATAAACTGATACTATTGCCTTCCTATGGTGTCCGTACGCATGTATGCCGTCCCCGTGGTATACTAACCGTCAATGAAGTACCACGTCAGCGAGGAATAACAGACTGCTACTATGTCCACTTCCAGAGTCCGCGCGCGCAGCGACTCTTCTCGGTCTGCTGGGGACGCGCGACATGAACTGCGCAACTATCGTCTCGACGAACGGATCGGCCAGGAAGAGCTGGCGACGGTCTATCGCGCGGCGCACCTTACGCTTGATCGGCCTGTCCATGTGCATATCCTGCGCCGGACAGATTGGATCTCATCGAGTCGCTTCCAGCTCGCCGGGCGCCTCGCTGCTCGGCTTGACCACCCGAATCTCCTGCCGGTGATCGACGCCGGCCATGATGACCGTTACGGCGACTACATGGTCACGCCCCTGCTCGATGCCCAGCGGCTCGATCAGGTGCTGGCCGATGGCCCACTGGAGCCGTTGATGGCGCTGCGCATCGCGACCCAGGTCGCCGCCGCGCTCGACTATTTACACGGCCAGCAAGTCATCCATCGCGATGTGCAACCGGCGAATATTTTGGTCAATCCGCAGAGGGTCGCCTATCTATTCAACCTTAGCTTGGCCGCCAGCCCGGACACGCCCGATCTGAGCAGTATCGACGAGGCCGATTATCTTACTCCCTACTCGGCCCCCGAGCAGCGCCTCGACCAGGGCGAGGCGTCGCCTACGCTCGACATCTATAGCCTGGGCGCGGTGATCTACGCGATGCTCAGCGGCGAGACGCCGCCAGCGCCGGGCAGCGCCCCGCCCATGCTGGCCAGCCGTAATCCAACCTTTGGCGGAGTGGACCGCGTCTTGCAGCGGATGATGGCAGAGCACCCCGACGTGCGTTTTGCCACCGCCACGGCTGCTATTACTTCGCTCCGCCAGGCATTGCGCGCACATATCGACCTCGCCACCGAAGATATGGAAGAGTCGAACTGGGATGCAAGCGCCGATTGGCTGGAGAATCCCCTGGAAACGGTGATGGGCGACGCGCTCACCGACGAGTTCAAGGAGTATATCGCGCGCGCCCACAAACGTGCTGACGATCTACACCGTCGTAATGCTATTCGCCTTCTACTCAACCGTTGGAGTCGCAAGGGCAATTTTCGCCGTGTTGCGCTGGGGCAACTGATCCAGCCAGAGCAGATTGTCAGCTACAACATCTACTTCTTCGAGCTGCGCACTCACTACGAGACTCGTACGATCCCCCAGACGAAGCAACGCGCTCAGAAAGATGGCGAACGTAGTTCCACTTTCTCGGCGCCGCTCGATGTTTGGGATGTGGATGTGCCGGCGGCAACGACCTTTGACATGGTAAAACCGCAGGATCTCGTTTTGCCCAACTCGATTCGCGTGTTCAAATGCCCGGACTGCGGCGGCGTGAGTATGGTCCAATGCCAGACCTGTCGCGGCAAAGGGACGATCTCGCGTGTCAGTAAGGTGCGTAACCCGGATAACACTGTGAGCCAGGAAACACTCGAACGCGAATGTCCCACGTGCCGTGGCTACGGCAAACAGAAGTGTTCGCGCTGTGAAGGCAACGGCAACCTGGTCGAAGAACAGGTCTTTACCTGGTCACGGCGGGCGCGTCTGTGGCAGAACAGTGATGATCTAGAAGGGTTGCCCAGCCTGGCGCTCCAGCAACGCGCCGAAGCAATCTACACCGCGCCAATTGATCCGTATGCCGGTCGCTGGCATAGCGTGGCGCCGCTGTCCGAATTGCTGCGCGCCGCGATTGCCGAAGTCGGCGACCAGACTCGGTTGATCGCCGCCGAGTTGAGTATCCGCGCCGCTCCAATCACCGAGATTGATTATCAGCTCAATGAAAAACCGCACCGCCTCTTTATTGTCGGTCATGACAACGAAGTGATTGGCGACTGGACCTTGCTCAATATGGAGCGAATCGCGCTGTTCGTCGTCGGCGCGGCGCTGATCCTGGTTGTCGTCATCGCCATCCTGCTGATGATGTTTAACTAGCTCGCACGGTTGAACGGTTGAACGCTGAATGCTGCCACAGGCAAAACACTACTCATTACTCGCCACTCATCACTCGTCACTCTCCATTCAGTTTGCTCTCAGCAACGCATCACCCATTTTTGAGCCTTCTTGCAGGTCATAATACGCCCCCGAGTCGTTTTCATGTACAGCATATCGGTTACGCCAGTGCGGCGCTTGTAGTGAAACACTCGAGGTTACAAACGATGCGTACACGTATCATCTTTCCGACCTGGCTTGTGGGCTTGCTGCTCATCACGCTGCTTGCCTCGTGCGGCTTCGGGCCGGGGTCAAACTCCGGGTCGGCGCCAGCCTATCCCACGGCGCAAATTCTTGGCGACCCCTCAGAACCGTCAGCAATCGTGCCATCCGACTCGGCAGCCGGCGACCCGGACGCTGCGTCGCAAGCTGCACCATCTGAAACCGGGACAACCTTGCCGGTATCGGTCTATCGCACCGGGCCGGGCGGCCTACCGTACCCCTTGCGCCTGGCAAACCTAAACTTTGGCGTTGTTGGCCATCTCTACTATACCGATCGCTACACAGCGCTGCGCAAGACCAGCGAGGCCGGGTTCGAGTGGTTTCGTCAGCAGATCCACTGGCGCGACATCGAAGACGGCAGCGGCCAGTTCTTTTGGGACGAGCTCGATCAGATCGTCGCCGATGTCAATGCGCATGGGAAGCTGCTCATGCTCAATGTGACGCGCTCGCCCAGTTGGTATACGGCCAACGGCAGTGACGGCTTGCCTGAAGATCCGGCGACCCTGGCCCGCTTCCTGCGCACCCTAGCCGAGCGCTATACAGGTCGCCTCCACGCCATCCTGATCTGGAACGAGCAGAATCTGGCCTACGAAAACGGCGGCCAGATCTCGCCGGACGATCCCGGCCACTTCGTCGAAATTATGGCGGCAGGCTATCGGGCAATCAAGGAGGTCAACCCCAGCATCATCGTCGTCACCGGCGCGCCGGCCTCCACGGCCACAAACGACCCGAATATCGCAATGGATACGATCTCGTACCTGCGCGCGATGTACGCCTACAAGGACGGGATGATCCGCGACTACTTCGACGTGCAGGCTTTCCATCCCGGCGGTTCGGCCAATCCGCCGGAAACCCTCTGGCCGGGCAACCCGAGCCGGGTCGAGGGCTGCGTTCCTGCACCAGACAACTGTTGGAACACAGACCCGTCGTTCTACTTCCGCCATCTGGAGAACCAGCGCGCGGTGATGGAGGAGTTCGGTCTGGGCGATCACCAGGTCTGGATCACCGAGTACGGCTGGGCTACGCCCAACAACTCGCCTGGCTATGAGTTCGGCAACCTGATCTCGTACGAGAACCAGCGCGACTATATCGTCGGTGCAATCAAGTGGACCTACGAGCGCTATCCCTGGGCCAGCAATATGTTTCTCTGGAACCTGAATTTTACGGTGTTGCAGCGCGAGAGCGGTCGCGACCCGCTGCACGAGCAGGGATCATTTAGCATCGTCAATGCCGACTGGACGCCGCGCCCCGCCTTCTATGGCATCCAGCAGACGATTGCCGAGATCAAAGCCCTCCAGGGGCGATGATGTGGCGACGAAACGACGATCCCCGCGTACGCGAGGATGAGGCGACGAGGCGGAGAATAGATGAGATGATGAAATTTATGCAGTGACGAGTTGATGAGTTGATGGGCGGATGAAACAAAATCGTGTCAATTGAAGAAAACAGTTGGGCATAGCGTATTTTTGATTTTTTGATTGGAGCTATGCCAAAGGGCCAGAGAACCGTTGTATTGTCTCTGGCCCTTTTTTCTGCAATTTCTCGCTTATCCGTCGCGCTGCGGGCCGGGCTTGCCATCCTCGACCACCCACGAAGCCAGCGTCCAGGTCGGCGAATCCGGCGTTTCAACGCTATCGACGACGCGGAAATCGCTCCGCCACAGCGCATGATCGACTTCGCAGCGGACATAACCGCGGTAGCGCCATTCGTGATACTTGATGTGCGGGTTTTCGGGGAGGAAGCGCGAGAAGTTCGATCCCCGCGAGCTGATCGAGGTTCCGACGAACTCGGAGCCGATCACCTCAGAATCGGGCTGGGCGAAGTCGGCCAGCATGTCATTCACCCAGTAGGTGTGGATGTCGCCGCTGATGACGACGGGATTCGCGGGTCGCCGCGCGGCGATGAAGTCGAGGATGCGCTGACGGTTCGCCCAGTAGCCGTCCCAGCCATCGGTCCAGTAGGCCGCGCCTGGGCCAGGGCTCTCCTCCAACTCCGCCATCTTGAGTTGCTGGGCGATGACGTTCCAGCGCGCAGTAGAGCGGTCGAGAGCTTCGAAGAGGCGCTGCTCTTGCTCTGCGCCCAGGATCGACCGCGACTCGTCGAAGATTTCCGGGCACTCCTCGGCGTCGACCAGTCGCCCGCCACCCCGGGTCGACGTTGGACAAGCCTGATCGTCGCGGTATTGGCGAGTGTCCAGCACACTGAATGCAGCCAGGTCGCCGAATTGGAAGCCGCGGTAGAGCTGCATGTCCGGCCCGGAGGGGATGGAGATGCGGCGCAGCGGCAACATCTCGTAGTAGACCTGGTAGGCCGCCGCCCGGCGCTCAAGGAATGCCGTAGGATCGACAAAGTCTTGTGCGTAGGGGCCAGCGTAGTCGTTGTCGACCTCGTGATCGTCCCAGGTGGTAATGAACGGGAATGCGGCGTGGGCCGCCTGTAGGTTGGGGTCGAGGCGGTACTGGGCGTAGCGATTGCGGTAGCCAACGACATCTTCGGGTTCGCCCTCGCCTTCGTGAATGCGCACGGTCCCGGTCCCGCCCCGGCCCTCGTAAATGTAGTCGCCCAGGTGGATCACGAAGTCGAGGTCTTCTTCGGCCATGCCGGCGTAGGCGGCATAGTAGCCCTGGCTGTAATTCTGGCAGGAGGCGAAGGCGAAGCGCAGGCGCGGCGGTGCGGCAGCAAACGCGGGCAAGGTGCGGGTGCGCCCAATCGGGCTGATCTCGCTGCCGACCCTGAACCGATACCAGTACCAACGATCCGGCTCCAGTCCCAAAACTTCTGCGTGTACCGCGTGCCCCAGATCCGGCGTCGCGATCTCGATCCCGCGTTGGGCGATGGTCTTGAAGCCCTCGTCGGCGGCAAGCTCCCACTCTACCGGTACTATCTGCGCGGGCATGCCGCCCCCGTTGAGCGGATCGGGGGCGAGGCGGGTCCAAAGCACGACGCTGCGCGGGAGCGGATCGCCCGAGGCTACGCCCAGGGTGAAAGGATTGGCGTTGAATTTGGGCGCGGCCAGGCTCGTTTGCAAAGGCAGTTGGCTGGCGAGAGCCAGCCCCGCAGCGCCGCCGGCCAGATAGAGAAAGCGCCGCCGGTCGAGGCGGGTCGTCCGCCAGTTCTCGAGTATATTCCGGCTACGGGTCATTTTTTCCTCCCTACTCCAAATTGTTGACACAGGTATCGCTTGCGAGCGCCACATTCAGGGAATTGCCCCCAATGCTCGCGCTTGGCAAAAATGCAAGGCATGGTGATTGACGCAGATCTTACGACAGCGCCCAGCGTACTATAGCCGTATTAAGCGCGTATGAGGTTGCGGTTAAAAATAGTTTAAGGTTTGCGCTTCATCGATATTACCACAAGAAACATCTGGGCGGGGTGGCTGGTTAGCCGCCCCGCCCAGATCAGGTCGAAATCGCAACGACGATCCGATGGGTCGTTGCGCCGAATCCCTTTCACACGGCTTATTCGGCCATGATGTATTCTGCCCCGCACTGTTTCATCAACTGCTCATAACTGACTCCAGGCTTGCGGAAACTGAGACAGTACATCATGCCTTTACTAATCTCATGCGTCTGCACTTCGTTCCTCCCGGCAGGAACGAGAGTGACCGGCGCTACGAACCTGTCGCTGTACTCGCGTAACAATCGTCTGGCCCAGGGCATCCATGCAAACGCTTTCAGCAGCTTGGCGGTCTCATCGACGATGACGATCTTCGTCCCTGGCCGCGCAACCCGGATCATCTCGTTGATAGCTTGGGCGCGATCGTTGAAAGCGTTGATCCCGCCAACATGGAACACGACATCAAACATGTCATCCTCGAAAGGGAGCGTTTCAGGATTGTCCAAGAACAACTCGGCATCGCGTCGCCATTGCTTCAGATTGAGCTGACACTGTTACAGCATGCCCCACGAGATATCCAGGCCATAGTAACGAGTATTCGCAGGCAAATGGTGCAGGTTGGCTCCGGCGCCGATCGCAACCTCGAGGACGCGATCGCCATCGCGCAACTCTAGTTCGCGGGAATATTCATACCGGAACTTCCGCTCACTCCCGCCCTCGAGACGTGCAAAAAGCTTCATCGAAACATCATAGAAGCGGGCAATCCGGTTGTAGAAACGCTCGTATTTTTGGTTAGGCCCAGTCAGGGCGGACTCATCCAGAAATACAGGAACGCCATCGCGTAGCATAAAGCGCTCGCCGAAAGGAATACTGACAAACACGTCATGAATGCTTCCGTCTGGTTTTTGCTCAATGACGATTTGCAGCGGCTCGTGGGTTACCGGGCTGTAAAGGAGCTTTATTGTTTGGGGTTTCATGACAATACCCTTGTGTTTCTCAAGGGCGGGACATGCGCGGAGCTTGCCCGGTCGCAAACCTGCCACCTGCGTTATATGCTGTTAAACTTGTCTGTCGAAGCACAGGGGCACAGCGTAAGGGTGCTATAGAGGAGATAGAGGTTTTGTGCTTGTGTATCGCTGTATCTCGCGTACACGCAAACCAGGCGATCCCCAGTCCGCTTGTCTCAGTATAGCATTTGCGCTGGGAAAATAGAGTGATAGTCGCTTCACGTGTGGTGATTGTCTGCAAACAGTAGGCGAGCATGTGGGTCGCTTGATCGCGGCTTGTTTGTGTTTGGTGGGCGCCCCGTTTTGGGGTATGATAGTAGCAGCGAATAGTTCAGCAATTTCTCTCATGTGCGCAACAAGGAAGTGAAGACTCGTATGTTTCCGATTGAAACGTTCATCAGCACGAATGGCCTGCGTATGCATATCCGTGATTGGGGCGGGCCGACGGGCGCTACGCTGCCGATCCTTCTCATTCATGGGTTGGCATCGAACGCACGAATCTGGGATCTTACCGCGCCCGCCCTGACGCAAGAATTTCGGACGATTGCGATTAACCAGCGCGGTCACGGTCGTTCTTCTAAGCCGGAAGACGGCTATGACTTCGCCACAGTCACCCGTGATTTGGCGGAAGCGATTGATGTGCTCGGCTTGGCCAAACCCCTGGTCGTTGGACACTCTTGGGGCGCAAATGTCGCCCTGCAACTCGCCAGCGACCGGCCCAACCTATTAGCCGGGATTGTGCTGGTGGACGGCGGGGTTGGCGACATGGCGGCGGCAATGAGTCTGGAAGAGACGTTGGAACGGCTGGCGCCGCCTCGACTGGCCGGTACGCCGCGCCTGGTCTTTCTGGAGAATCTGCGGAACCGCTGGTTGGGCGCGCTGTGGAGCCCCGAAGTCGAGACGATTGTGATGGGGAACTTCGCGGTAGATGCCGACGACCGTATTGCGCCGCACCTAAGTTTCGATAACCATCTCAAGGTGCTGCGCGCCATTTGGGAACAACGCCCGAGTAGCCTCTTCAGTCGGGTCGCTGTGCCCACGCTGATCATCCCCGCCGAGCCGGAACCGCCGCTCGACGAGATGAATATGCAGTGGCTGGAACGGAAGCGCCAGTCAGTGGCGCGCGCGGCTGCGACCATCCCTGACGCACTTGTTGTCTGGGCGCACAATAGCATCCATGATGTACCGCTGCATCACCCGACCCTCCTGTCCGAACAGATCGCTGGATTCGCACGGAAGCTCGCCGCGACGATGAGGTGAGGAGACGGGAAGACGATGAGCTGGAGAGGTGCGGAGGCGCGGTTGCCCCCTTTCCCAATGCCCTTTACCCATGCGCAGCCAAGAACCTGCAGGCTCCCGCTAGGGAAAATGCCTTACTTTCCGCGCAGATGATATCACGCCTCATATTGTAGCAGCGGTATGCCGCCGAGCGCGTTGCTCGCGTTTCGCCTCTTCGTCTCCTTGTATCCCCGCAGCCTTATCTCTGGGCGCACACACTGGTGCGCCTTTACACTGCGCTTCCTCGTGTCTTCGCCACGGCCTCACTGCACAAGCAGCTTTTCAGGTTGTTTCTAAGGTTCGCGGGGCGCCAAACGTGGTATTATGAAAAGAACAGCGCATTGGGATGAGCTGGACGGATGCTCGCAAGATGCGCGAACATCCGGAATCTATAGTCACAAGAGAATTTTCGCTAGAACAAGGAAGGAAATATGAGGACAGAACGTGCGGGAGGGCCGGCCTTGAGCCGGCGCGAGTTATTCCAAGTCATGGGCGTAGCGGGTGTGGCGCTGCTGGGCGCCACGCAAGGTCTGGGCGGTTCCAGTCAGACGCTGGCCGCCGAACCGCTGCCCATAGTGTTGCCGCCGCTACCGTATGCCTACAATGCGCTAGAGCCCTTTATCGACACATTGACGATGCAAATCCACCATACGCGCCATCACATCAGCTATGTAAACAACCTGGTCGCAGCGCTGCAAGGTCATTCCGATCTTCAGTCCCGCAGCCTGGCTGAGTTGCTGGCCAACCTGGGCGATATGCCCGCGGCGCTACGCGACATCTTGCGGAACAATGGCGGCGGCCATATCAACCATAGTATTTTCTGGGCGACCCTGGCGCCGCCAACCGCTGGCGGCGGCGGCGCTCCGACAGGATCCCTGGCCCAGGCCATTACGGCGCAGTTGGGCAGCGTGGCCAATGTGAAGGAGTTGGTCAACGAGGCAGGGGCGCAGCGCTTTGGCAGCGGCTGGGGCTGGCTCGTCGTCGACAACGCAGGACAGTTGCTGGTCTATGGCACGCCGAACCAGGATACCCCCTATATGCAGGGTCACACGCCGCTGTTGGGGATCGATGTCTGGGAGCACGCCTACTATCTGCGCTACCAGAACCGGCGTGCAGACTACCTCGAAGCATTCTGGAATGTCCTGAACTGGCATGCCGTGGAGCAGCGCTATGAGGCGGCGATGACCATCGCCTAAGCAGCCGCCTGCCAAGCTGCGATTTTACCCTCAGACCCGTCCGGTGCGATGGCCGCAACCTTCAATGACTCGCGAACAGATCACCACGCGCACCGGACGGGTCGTTGACACTTGGCGCTTTCAATCAACCGATTGGCACATACGGTTGCAGCTGCCACGCCCGCGCGCCCTGAATGAAAGTTCGGGCTCAGCGCTCAAGTCGGCTGATGAAGTTTAACTTTTAAATCGGGTATTTTGGATTACCTACACGCCGCTGCGCTGAGCCTGCGGTTCTCCGCGCGAAGCCGACCGTTCACGGGCCAGGCGTGCAAGGCGGGAACATACCCGATTAATTTCTTAAAATCCATAAGCCGGCTCGATGCAGTGCGCTGCAGCGCACGTGCATATTCAGCCTGAACATGCCTGCAAGGTTGTGCCGCTGCAAGTCGCCTTTATCCCCCGCATGCGGGGGGATTTAGGGGGCTGGCGCAAGGTCACATCAATAGCCCTTTCGTGCATACGGTGCATGCCAATCCGAGCGGGAGCTACCCATCAATCTCCCCGCTGGGGAACCCTGACAGTTCGGTGCATACGAGTGAGCCGAGCCTGTCGAGGCTCGACCCCTCCACAGATGCGGTGGTCGGAATGCGCATGCGCGGTGGCGGATGCCACCGCTGCGCGGGTTGGATCGGTGCGGGATGTGTGCGCACGGTGACAAGCAGACGGCTGTCGTTGCAGCGTTCTCGCCTTGTTGCCTCGTTGCCTCGCCGCCTCATCTCGGCGTCGCCTCGTTCCTCGTCTCCTCATCTCCTTGTCGCCTCGTTCCTCGTTCCTCATTCCTCTGCCACACCTTCCCTTGACAGCCTGCACCCAACTCGGTACATTGTGAATGGCATACTACATCGACAAGAACATTCGTGACATGTGCAAAACCGCTTTTGAACAGCTCTCCCAACGAGCCTAGCAAAGGAATAGAAGTGGACCAGCCGTTCAACGAACCCTATGATGCCGTGATCGTCGGATCGCGCATCGCTGGCCTGGCAACTGCTGTCCATCTGGCCCGACAGGATGCCCGCGTCTTAGTGGTCGACCGGGCCACCTTCCCCGCAACCACCGTTTCGTGCCCAATCTTCTACGGCAACAGCATGGCGATGCTGGAGCGACTTGGGGTGATCGAGGCGGTCGAGGCGTTGCAAGCGCCGAAGATCCGCTATTACGGCATCCGTGTCCCGCACTCGGGCATCGATCTCGTCACCCGCCTGCCCGACTCGCATGGGCGCGACTATGCCTACTCGGTGCGCCGCGAACTGCTCGACACGGCGATTTTGCGCACCGTGCAGACCTACCCCAATATCACGATCCGCGAGGGCTTCACGGTGCGCGATCTCGTGTGGGGCAATGGTCGTGTGGTGGGCATACGGGGGCGGCAAGGCCGCGGCGCCGACGAGATCATCTATGCCCACGCGGTGATTGGCGCTGATGGCAAGCGTTCGCTGGTGGCTCGCGCAACCGGCGCAGAGATCTACGACCGGGTGAAGGCCCAAACCTGTATTTTCTATGCCTATTATCGCAACATCAAGCCCATCCACGAGCCGAGCGCCATCGTCTATGTCGCTGCTGATCGCCGCACCGGCGTGCTGGTGTTCGACGCCGACAACGACCTGACGGTGATTTCGGTGGGCATTCCGGTGGAGGATTTCGCGCAGGCCCGGCGTGATCCCGAAGCTACGCTGGAGCGGACCTGGCGCTCGATTGGCGAGTTGGCCGAGCGGGGGATGCATGCGGAACGGGCCACCCCGGTGATGGGGCAAGCCCCGGTCGACAGCTATTATCGCCAGTCGTACGGCTTAGGCTGGGCCTTGGTCGGCGATGCCGGTCACTATGTTGATCCGGTAACCGGACAGGGGATCAACAACGCGCTGCGCGGCGCCGAGTTGCTTGCCGAAGCCTGGAGTCGCACCCGACGGCGAGCCGACTGGATGAGCGCGCTGGCCGAGTACCAACGCCAGCGCGACCAGGAGACGCGCCCGATCTACAATCTGGTCGCCTTTGGCGAGCGGATGGAGCGGAGCGCGGATATGGGGATCGATCTGGGTACGCCGCTGTTTCGCGCGATTGCGCGCCAGCCGCGCCAGGCGCAGCGCTATGTTGGCATTTTCAGCGGTGCGACGACCGTCGCTGCGTTCTTCAACCCGTTCAATATTGCCAGCATCATGATCGAAGACGGGCTGCGTTACCAACTGCCACAGATGGCTTTCGGCGGTTCGAACCGTGCGGTTGCGCCAGCGGGCGTGTAGTCGAAGTATTTTTGCTCCCTGGGCGCACAGCCAGTGCGCCCAGACGGACTCTCGTCTCAGCGTGTCCCCGCTTGCCTCGACACGGACGAAGCGCCCCGCACGGGCGTCCCAAGCCTGTGCGGGGCATACCATTCAATGTGTGCATCAATATGAACTAGCGGTGGCCTCAGCGCGATCAACTGCTGTGGTCGCAGCGCGGTCGACTGTAGCGGCTGTCGTGCGATCAATCAGGGTCACTGCTTGCCGTAATGCCTCGGTGCGCTCCAGTACCATGTGATCGGCGGGGATGAGCTCGAACGTCCCAAGCCGTTCGAGGATCTGCCGCGCCTCTTCCGAGGGACTCACCAGAAAGATTTGGCGATTGGCGTCAACAGCGTCCTTAATCACATTCTCGATTGCCAGCGAAATGGTGTCATCGAGCAAAGATACATTGCTCAGATCGATCACGATGCTATCATACTGACGCATTGTGGCATGCTCGCGGGCAATCGCTTTTGATACACCGAAGATCATTGGCCCGCTCAGGTAAAACAGCAACACGCGACCATTGGCTTTGTCCAGCAGTTGTTTCTCTTCATCGGTCAACGGAATGGCATCATCAGCGTCGCTGATCGCTTTGACATTCTGCGCTTGCAGGTTGCTCAGGCGCTCAATTGTCAGGATATTGGCAATAAACACGCCCACGCCAACCGCCACAATCAGGTCGACAAAAACGGTCAGCAGCATGACCCCATACATGATCAGCGTGGTTTGCCACGCCACTTTATGTGCACGCTTGAGGAAGCTCCAGTCGAGGATATTGATGCCGACTTTCAGCGCAATCCCAGCCAGAACCGCGAGCGGAATGCTTTGGGTTAGTCGTGCGGCGCCCAGGACAACGACCAGCAATATCACGACGCGGGTCAGGCCTGATAGCGCGGTGCGCGCACCCGTCTGGATATTCACCACCGTGCCCATCGTGGCGCCTGCGCCCGGCAAACCGCCAAACAGACCCGACATCATATTGCCGATTCCCTGCCCGATCAACTCGCGGTTGGACTTGTGCTCGGTGCGGGTCAAGCTGTCGGCGATCATCGCGGTAAGGAGCGTATCGATACAACCCAGCATACCCAACACGATGCCGTCGATAATCATAATCGTCAGTTGCGCCGCGGTGAAGGTTGGCATCTGGATAGCCGGCAGTCCGACTGGGATTTCGCCAATGCGACGGACATCGAAGCTGGCAAATATGGTGATGGAGACGATCGTGCCGACAATCAGCGCGATCAGTTGCGGCGGGGCGTAGCGACCCAGCTTTTTAGGCGTCAGGAAGAGGATTGCCAGGGTGAGCGCCCCAAGGGTCGCTTCAACCAGATTAATATTCGCCCACAACGTGGGCAGGTTCCGCAGCGTTCCAATCACGCCGCCCGGCGGGCTCGACTGCCCCAAAAAGGGCGCAAGCTGTAAGATAATCAAAATAACGCCAATGCCGGACATAAAACCGGAAATCACGCTGTAGGGCATCAGCGTGATGTATTTGCCGAGCCTGAACACACCCAGAAGGATCTGGAACACCCCGGCGATCATCACAACCGTGAAGGCCATAGCCAGGCCATTGTCCGGATTGGTGGCGATCATGGCGGTAATCACAGCCGTCATCACGACGGTCATCGGGCCGGTCGGCTCGGAGATGAGCGTCGGCGTGCCCCCAAACAGAGCGGCGAACAGGCCCACAAAAACAGCGCCATACAGCCCCGCCGCCGGGCCGGCGCCGGAGGCGACGCCAAAAGCCAATGCGAGCGGTAGTGAGACGATTGCCGCAGTGATACCGCCGAAAAGATCCCCGCGCAGGTTTTGGAAATGTATGTGATTGGTAAGTTGCATACAACCTCCTAAGGCATGGTTCAAGATCTCGTTCCAGTGTGGCAGGATGCGAGACAGCGGATATGCGCCGCTATCACCACATCACATCCATCATCCATGACCAGACGGCCTGATCTGACATCGTGCCTGCGAAGCCGCCCGAAAAGCCATCTGTACAGGCAGTAGTTGGGCGGGCCGGATTGGGAAGTGCGGCAGCTTGAAGCTTACACTCCGAGCCTTCTTCAGACAGTCTCTCAGCTCGTATGCCTGTTCAGGATCACTGAAACAGGACATGTTGCAGGTCACAGCTTGACTCGCTAAACCGACGACGTATTCGTTGCCTGCCTTGGAGAATCACAAGATGGGAACAGCAAGCGTGGAACGCCTGGTCTCTGGCGCATACGAAAAGCGTGCGTTAGCTACACCCATAATCGCAATGCGACTGGTGGAGGGTGCGCCCCGAACTTCTTGTACAACGTGGCGACAGCGCTTTGGTTTTACAACGTGGCCGTTATGGCAACGCGTTGTTGCGGCTTATGGCTGCGCATCAACCCATATGACGATATCTTGCCATGCTGTACGAGCTAGTCTTCTCCTTCTTCGCTTCTCCTTTCTACTGCTACACATGAGTATGGCCAACTGTGCTGCGCTGTGTAGTCCATGGTAAAGCTGGGAGTTACGCAGCCCGCATGATGGAGAAACGGTCAACCATCCACGTCAGCCGGAGGTTGTGTGAGTGAGATCCAGCCGTTTGGAGGAAGCACAACATGAAGTCGTTTGCTATAACGCGTTGAGACCCGAAAGACGCTTAACAGGTTGTGCAACGACGAAAAGGAGTGACCCGCGATGAGCAACACTCCAGGCCAGGTGACCATCAACGTCACCCGCGATGAACTGGAAGCGCTGCTGCGCCGGATTGTGCGCGAGGAGTTTGCCCGTTTGCTCGCCGCGCGCCGGACAGCGGCCCTCGACGACTGGGCTCACGAAGGCCCAGCCGATCCGGATGGCGATACCGCGCTGCTGGCGGAGGCGCTGGCGCTCATCGAGCGTGAGCAGGCCGCACCGTCGCCACGGATTGGCTGGGATGCGGCAAAAGCAGAGTTGGCGCGGGCAGAGGCGGCGGGTGAGCTACCAGATTGAGATCACCACTGAAGCCCTGGCTGAGGTGAAAGCGCTGCCTGGCTTATATCCGCGCTCAAGCTATTGCGTTGATTGACCTGCCGGCTGCGACGCCACGTCCTCCGCGCGCGAAAGAACTTCGTGACCAGCCGGGCATCTATTGGATTTGGCTAGCTGGACGCTGGCGTATTGCCTACGAGATAGATGATGAACACAAATGATAGTCATTCGACGGATTCGGCGCAAGGCTGAGATTGACTATGATAGCCTGTGATTGCACTGGCTCATGCTGGTCCAAAAAGCTGCCAGGAGAACCTGCCAAGTACGGCGCCCACACGCCGCAACCCACTGCGCCGATCATTGCCGTCAATACCTAACGCCGTCGTGGCGCTTTTGCCCAACCTACGCCAGATCTTGAACTCCCCCCGTGATCCACTGGTTGGTGTTGGTTCTGCAAAAGGAGCCCACGCTGTGCTTGTCAATCGCACGCTATCAGAGCTATAGTCGTGATCAGTGCAAAGGTTATTGATCCTAGCCAGCGCATAGCAATACCTTTCTATGCTCGAAAATTGCTTCCGCTCAAATTCGGACAGCACCATAGCTTCTGCGGGTAGCATAGCGTGATTTTGGCAGAAGCTATTCCTTGTGCTCCCCGCTAGACGCCTTCGGGTTACTCTGGGTGCTCAATCTGCATCTGCGAGCGGTATAAATGCTAATTGGACGCATCCCGTAGTCGGATGTCGTCCAACAACGGCGTCAACCTGGAATACCTGTCGCACGAGCGCCGGGGTCAAAACCTCCTCTGGGCCGCCGACAGCGATGAGGTGTCCCTGGTCAAGCACGTAGAGCCGCTGGCAGTAGGCGGCGGTGAGGTTCAGGTCGTGGAGTGTCACGAGGGTGGTTATCTGCAAGCTGCGCACCAGTTCAAGAATATCGAGTTGGTAGCGAATGTCGAGGTGGTTGGTCGGCTCGTCCAGCACGAGCAGCCTTGGCTGCTGCGCCAAAGCCCGTGCTAGCAGCACGCGCTGCTTCTCGCCGCCGGAAAGGGTGTTGTACGAACGCTCAGCGAATGCGAGCATTGCCACGCGCTGGAGCGCCTCGGCGACAATCGTAGCGTCTGTTTTCGTGTCCTGCGCGAGCATGCCTTTGTGCGGTGTACGTCCCATTTGCACAACTTCGGCGACGGTGAACTCAAAGTCGCTCGGCGACTCCTGAACCACCACGCCCGTACGCCGCGCCGACTCGCGGGCGCTCATCTGCCACACATCGTCGTCGCCAAGCTGGACGTAGCCAGCAGTGGGGCGCAGCAACCGATAGATTGTCCGCAACAAGGTCGATTTACCGCTACCGTTGGGGCCAATCAGTCCTACAATCTCGCCGGCGGCAACGTGCAGGCTGATGTCCTTGACGATGCGGCGACCAGCAAGCGTAACGGCGACAGCCTGCGTTTTTAGTTTCATGGGCTTATCCTTAGCAGCCACGCTGCCGTAGCAACCAGAGAAAGAACGGTCCGCCTAGCGCCGCAGTCACGATGCCGACGGGGAGTTCCTGCGGTGCGATGATGGTGCGACCCAGCAGATCGACGAACACAAGATAGACCCCGCCGAGGAGTGCGGCGATCGGCAACACCCGGCGGTGATCCGCGCCGACGAGCATCCGAGTGATGTGAGGAATCATCAGGCCGACAAAACCAATCGCTCCGCTAATCGCGACCACGACGCCAACGAGCAGGGAGGTGAGTACGAAGAGTTGAAGCCGAAACCGCTCGATGTTGACCCCAAGGCTTGTTGCGGTTTCTTCACCGGCGAGCAGGGCATTGAGCGAGCGTGCTTGCAACAGCAGCAGCACCGTTGCTACTGCTACGACCAAACTCGGTAAACCCAGATATTCCCATTTGGCGCGCCCTAAACTTCCTGCAAGCCAAGTCAGGACCGCCGCTGCGCCGCCGTTCGGCCCGCTCACCCGTAGCACAAGATAGCTCGTAATCGCCTGCAATACATAGGCAAGCGCCACACCGGCCAGAATGAGCCTGGTGGGGGCGGTGCGCCCGTTCTGCTGGGCCATCAGATAAACAATGATCATTGCCACGAGCGCCCCGCCAAACGCCGCGACTGATAGCGAGAGGCTTCCAGTGGCGGCGCCTAGCGTGAGCACCGCCACCGCGCCAACCGACGCACCAGACGACACCCCGAAGATATAGGGGTCGGCCAAAGGATTACGCACCATCGCTTGCAGCGCTGTGCCACTGACTGACAATGCCGCGCCGACGATCACGGCGAGCAGCACACGCGGCAGGCGAAACACCCAGACGATCTGATCTTCGGTTGGCGTCCAGTCAACCTCAATTATGTCGGGGAAGAGGTTTCCCACGATGATGCGTACAACTGTGCCAAACGGTATGGCCACTGCTCCTACAGCGACGGCGGCGATGATAGCAACAACAAGGGCAACAAGCAGGCCAACGATGAGCGACCCGAAGACTGCTACGGTGCGTGGCCGAGCGAGAGGTGCGGCGTGGGGCTGTGATTCAACTGTTGTGCTCACTCAAACACCTCGGGATGAAGTGCGTGCGCAATCCGCTCAAAGCCATCCATGATCCGAATGCCAGCCTCGGTCTCGATTGTCGGAATGGGATAGAGCCGGTTGTTCTGCACCGCAGGCACGGTTGGGAAGATTTCGCGCAGGAAGGCAATCGAGTCTTCAGGCGCTTGGCCAGGATAGTATCCTACTAGGATGACTTCCGGCTGTGCAGCCGCGAACTCTTCCACACTGATTTGAAAGCCATCGGTGTCGATCACATCCACACCGCCAGCTTTGTCCATCAGGTCGGCCCAGATCCCCAAGCTCAACACAAAGACCGGCCCCTCGCCGCCGTTGTAGAATGCCACCGGTATCGGCTCTTGTTCAGCGACTTTGGACAGAATCGCAGTCTCCCTGTCCTGCAATGCGGTAATCAGCGTGTTGGCCCGATTGGAGACGCCAAAGATCCGCCCAAGCATTTCCAGGTCGTTGTAAACCGTCTCGGTCGATTTGGTTTGAGAGGCGGGGTCGGTTGGCGTGCAGCTTCCGCCGGTGGAAATAACTTGTGCATCGGTCGCTTCGATCTCTGCAACAGTGGCATAGCCTTGCGCTGGATCGAAGGCGAAGCCTTCCAGCCCTTCAGAGACAACAAGATCAGGCTGCTCGCTGAATAACACTTCTTTAGAGGGCCAAACCATTGTTGAGCCAAGCTGCTTGATGTTGTCGTTCAATACAGCCAGATCTTCTGGCAGCGTGGTGTAGTTGCCCGCCAACGCTACTATTCGATCGGCCACGCCCAACGCCAGCAGCATCTCGTTTGGCGGCTGCCACAGACTGATCACCCGTTCTGGCGGCTGCACGAAGGTCAGCGAACGCCCGCAGTTTTCGATTGTCACTGGGAAGGCGGTAAGATCAGTCTCTGCTGGCGGCAATCCGGCGGCAACGCTTGGACCGTCGTTCTGGGCGGCGCTGAGGCTACTTGACCGAGCATTGAGCATATTCGTTGCTTCCGACGCCTCGCTTGGCGCCGCTGTTGTCGGATTCGTCTCCACAGCATCACTGATTGCAGCAGGTGGATTGGCGGCGTCTTGTTCGGTTGCAGGCGCGCTCCCGCACGCGACGAGAAAACCGATCAAGAGGGACAGTGTCAAACCATGTATCTTCATGACTGCAGTCCTCCCTCCGATGTTGTAGTGATGCGGCTTGCCTGCATCGCATGGTTTTGCTCGGCCCTAGCGCGCATCAGTGTCCGCACTAGGTCACGAACGTTATCGGGGGCCTTGTCAAAAGCGCCAGTATCAAACGGTGGCTGTGGATCGTACTCTAATGCAAGCTGCGTCGCCTGCGCCCACTCCTCACCGGCAAGATTTGCAGCCAGCAGCAGCGCCATGTCGATTCCTGCCGATACTCCTGCTGCTGTGATGATTTTGCCGTGCTGTACGTACCGCTCTGGCACGCAGGTCGCGCCGACCTGTGCAAGATGATCGCGTGAAGCCCAGTGTGTTGTGGCGCGTACGCCCTGGAGCAGCCCCGCCGCCCCCAGGATAAACGCCCCGGTACAGACCGAACTGGTCCAACGAGCGGTGGCGTGTGCGCTACGCACCCAATCCAGGATGCGCTTGTTCTGTGCGGCTTGCATTGTTCCTTCGCCTCCGCCAGGGATCACTAGCATATCGGGATGTGGTATGTCATCGAGGTTCGCTGTGGCAACAATCGTCAACGCCTTGGTATCGGTTTGTACCGGCCCAGCCGTCTCGGCGACGAAATGCACTTGGGTATCGGGCAGGCTGACCAGCACTTCGTAGGGGCCAACAGCATCGAGGGCGGTGAATCCATCGTAGAGTAATATTGCAATCTGCATATGGCTGTTTATTCTCCATAAGACCCGAAGTGTTCGAACAACTCTGCAGGTCGCGTGAACTTATAGCGCTTGTCGTAGCGCAGGAACGCGGCGAACAACCAGGAAATCGAGCAACAGCACCACAATCAGCGATACGCCTACGGTTGGCAGGGCGATGCTGAGTACGGCGAACAGCGCGATCAGCAGTTTGGGCGGCGCAGTGCGGCTGCGTTTGGGGACGCCGAGCTTGCCTGCCGGTCGCCGCTTCCACCACATCACAAAGCCAGACAGCACCGAGAAGATAATCGCGCTCGCCGCCAGAGCGCAGATCAACTGGTTCGCCAACCCGAAAAGCTCGCCGCGGTGAAATGGTATTCCCAGCAGCGACAGCTTGGTCAAAAACGGCGCGTCACTCCACCCGGCGTTGCGGATGATCGAGCCGTCGTACTGGTCGATCGCCATCACCCGAAATTGGCGCGGTTGTGAATCGTCGTCTGTCATCACCCGATACGAGCCCTCCGAATTGGATGGCATTGTGATGGTGTAATCGATCGTGACGCTGTTTGCTCGCGCAATAGCGTCGACTTCATTTAGGCTGATCGGGGCGCGCCCGTTGCTTGGCGCCGACGGGAAGGGCGTGAAGATTGCCAGGTTTTGGCCCAGGGCGTCGCGGGTCATCCGATAGAGATCGCCAGAGAAGCGTGACCAGGTCAACCCGGTGAGCACAAGCCCCAGGATGACCACGCCGGTGAGCACGCCGAGAATGCTATGCAAATCGCGCCACATCTGCCGTGAGCCGCCCTTGAAGCGGGGGATAAAGGCGCTGCGCAGTTGCGCGGTTTTGCGTGGGAACCACAGAAATGCGCCGCTGAGCAGCAACACCAAGAGCCAGCTTGCGCCCAGTTCCATCACTGGGCGGGCGTTGTCGCCCAGGCGCAAGTTGCCGTGCAGATTCTGCACCATTGTTTTGAAGCGGTCGTTCTCGGCAAGACCCCCGACGATAGCGGCGTTGTGCGGATTGACGAACACTGTTATGTCTTCGCTTGGTCCGTGTTGGTGGCCGCTGCTACCATGTTCGGCTTGGACCGGTGTAAGGGTGAATGCACTGGTCTGGCCTGGCTCGAAGCTCGGTGCGAATTGCTTGATCTGGGCAGCGGGGAACTCCTGCAGCACAGCAGCAAGTTGCTCGTTATAGCTGCGCAGCGTCTCTTGGGCAGGAACGAACAACAAGTTGCGATAGAGCGCTGCCTCGATCTGCGGGTTGAAAACAAAGATAATTCCGGTCAGCGAGGCCCAAATCAGGATCGGCGCAATCAGCACGCCAGCATAGAAGTGTAGCCGCCAGACCAGGCCGTAGAGTTCCGTTCCGATTGTTTTCTCGGTCGTTGATGTGGTTGTTGGCGATGCGACGCCAGGATTTTTAAGTATTGTCGACACATGTCCTCTGCGAATAAACTATTGGAGCTTATGATTCGAGCGTGAGCAGATAGCGCACGACATCGGCGATATCTTGTTCGGTCAGCAGATCTCCATAGACCGTGAGCATGATGTTCTCGCTGTAGCCAGGTGCGAGGTGTGTGTTTGGCGCGACGATCGATTCCCACAGGTATGCTTCGGCGGATTGGTTGGGTACGGTTGTTCCGGCGCGTATGGCTATGCCGGTAAGGTTCGGCCCCAGGCTTGTTGGCGCAGCGCCAGCCTCGACAGCGTGGCAAGTAACACACGCCGGAGCTGCTACGTCTGCGGCTTGACCAAGGAAAATCGCCGCGCCGCGCTCTGGATCGCCCGCGGCAATCAACGCCGTCACGTCGGCTGTGGCGGGGGCGGGATTACTGCTGGAGGGTGCGTTGCTGCAACCCGCAGCATAGGCCACGAGTACAGCGACGATGTAGACGGACGCGCGCGTCCATCGTCGCGAAGATCTCATAACAACATTCTCCTTTGCTAGGTTTGATCGCTTCTGAACGCGAACGTGCGGTACGCAACTCAGCCATTGCCTTGCTGCTTTCAGTCGCCGTATTAACACGCTTGTTGGTAAGGCATGAACACGCAGTATTCGGGCGCAATGATGCCTGCGCTTGTCGGTACAGCTATGTTTGCGCCAGACGGAAGCGTAGGCGATGAGACGCAGGCATTGCGCTATCGGACTGCATGTCTGCAGATCGCTTTGATTGGCAGACGTTAGCTGCGTTGTGTTAGTGAGTTAAGCGGAGGTTTGATGTAGACGCGGCGGCGGAGTTGGAGGTATTGTGCGGAGCTGCGCATTGAGTGGTGCAAGCAGTGTGGTGATGCTACCGGTGCGCTGAATGCCCAACCCGATAGCAAGGATCGACAGGGTTGTAGCGGAGAGAATATACACCACTAGCGGGACATCTGTGATTGGCGCCAGGTTGTTCGTAGTGGGCGCGTGGCCGCAGAGGAACAATTGTACATGGCTGAGCGCCGCTGACCGGCGTGATAATTCGCAGTGTAGGACACAGCCGATTGCGTTCGCAAGCAGACAGATAACGAGCAGCGCAGCCACAGGGTGAATACCTTGTCTGGCGCAGCAGCGTGATAGCTGGACAACTGATTGGAGAGCGAAACGCAGATCGAGCAGACGGTGCATGCTATTTCTCGTGATGGTTCTCGCAAGTATGATTATAGCATATGTTGTTCTGGTGTTTGTTGTGTGGGTGTGACAGTCCGTGCGTACAACAATACCGCCAGTCGCAATGCTGACTAGCATTCGTCGATTGCCAGACATAGGCAGATGGATAGAGCGCCTATCTCATTCCGCCTGGCTGCCCGCAACTTCAGCGGCTTTCAGGCTATCCTCGCCCTCGACTAGGAGCTTGAGCTTGCCCCAGACCCGAGCAAACTCCTCTTTGTTAGCGCGGCGCTTCGCTTGCAGCGCATCCTCCACGAGATCAATGTAGCCCGTCATCAGCTCATCTGATCGCGGGCCGCGGCTCTCCATCATAGAGCGTCAGTGCGGCTACAAACCGCGCCTACAGAGCAAGCCCAACCGGGGGCGTTGTGTAGGGTATGCTGAACCCAAGTCTAACCTGCCAACCCCTGTCCTGAGCCCTTCGGCTGCGCTCAGGACTGGCGCAGCGAAGGATGCCAACCTGCTAACCTGTCAACCTTCCAACGTAGTTAGGATCGAGTCTTCTCGGTTACAACCCGACCCGGCGCCGGATTGCGCTTCAATATGGCCAAGGCCACCCCGCCAAGAATGAACGCGCTCGCACCGATCAGCCGCACGGACACCTGCTCTGCAAGGAACACGACACCGCCAAGGGCGGCAAGCATCGGCGCCAGCAGTTGCACACCGACGCCTGGGTTGTCGTCAGGTCGCTCAGCGCTTTGTACCACAGGACATATCCCAGCCCCAACGTCACCACCCCGGAGATCAGCGCGAGTAGGACGCCGAACGGCTCCAGGTACACCGAGAAAAAGGCGACCGCGCTGACCGCGAAGACAATGGGTGCTGAGCGCAGGAAGTTCCCGGCAGTCATGAAGACGGGCGCGGTAACGCTCTTGCCACGGATCGAGCACACACCCCAGGCGATCCCGGCGATACACATTAGCAAGGCGCCAATCGGATCGGGGGCCGTGATCCCCGGAAGCACATGATAGATGAGCCCGCCAATGGCTGTGGCTGCGCCGACCCACTGTGCAAATCCAAGCTTGTCACCTGATTTCAGCGCTACCCCGATCATGGTTACCTACACCGACCCGAAGAGGATGAGCGCTCCCATCCCGGTATTGAGCGACACATAGGCTAGCGAGAACGCCGCCGCGTACGCGAACAACGCGAACCCCGAGCCCCAGGAACCAATTGCTTGCTATCGAGCAACTGCCGAAGGATGAGCAGCGTTATTTGCATGACACCAACAACACGGTTCTGATCACGGTCGCCGCCTTCGCACTGGCCCGCTACCTGGTGACCAATGCCCAGTATCAATAGTTCATTGACGCCGGCGGCTATGACCCGCCGGCGCCCTGGCGGGACGCGGTGGGCCAGGCATGGTTGCGGGAAAACGAACCTCACTATTGGAGCAACAAGCGCTTTGGCATTACTCGCCCCAACCACCGGGTGGTTGGGGTCAGTTGGTACGAGACGATGGCCTTTTGCCGCTGGTTGACCCAATACTTGAACGATGGGTATGGGTATCAGTTACCCAGCGAAGCCGATTGGGAATACGCAGCGCGCGGAGCAGAACGACGGATGTATCCCTGGGCCAGGATGAGTCAGATGCGGAACGAGCCAATCATAATCAGATCTATGGGTATACCTTGGCAATAGGCTGTTTCCCTCGTGGTGAGACAACGGAAGGAGTCTTGGACATGGCCGGCAATATTTGGGAGTGGACGCGCAGTGAATATTATGTCTCTTCCGACGACTTGGACGACGGACATGAAGACAGAGATAAGATCATGCAGAAACGCTTTACACTACACAGTGGTTCGTGGTTCTATCGCCCGGTTGACTTGCGCGCGGCCTACCGAAACCTCGTTACACCCGACCTTCACAATAACCTCATTGGGTTTCGACTTGCCCGGCGCAAAATATAGGCGATAACTGATCATGAGTCTGCGGCACACCAGAGCGCACGAGCAGCTATCGGGCTATCGGCTATTTTCGTATAAGACTAAGGTTCGCAGGCGCTTTACAGGGTTTGTGCCAAAACCCTACGAATGGCTTCAGAAAGATATGGAGTGTCATCTCAGTTGGTCAAGACTATAAAGTAAAGCTGCCAATCCTGAAACCTTGTCTAAGGCATTAATCCTAACGAACTGCACCTTATCTCTCACGCATCACCGCCGGCACAGGGGTAAAAATATATCCTTCCTCCAGTGTTCCAAATGTACGGCAATGCGCCCATCCCCAACAGAATCCATAGAGTGCAATATAGGCGCAGCAGAGAGCATCGACCTGATCTTCGTAGCGCTTCAGTTGTCGCCCGCGCAGTTGCACAACATCCTGTGCGAGCAACTCCTCGTGACCGTGTAGCGAAGGGGTGGCATCTCGCAACGCGAGCAAATACGCCTGATAACGCCGCCACTCTGCCATACGTAGTTCGAGGCTGCGCTTCGGTTTGGCCTTGTATTTGAGGGTTCGGGTGAGATCGAAGAACGCGACCATTGCTGGGTGGGGAAAGACCTCGATAACCTGGCGTAGCTCCAGATTTGCGTCAATGGCAGGTTTATGCGTAAACCCTCTTGCGGCTAAGGCGGCTACTAGCGTTTCGCCACGGACCACTCCATCAAAGGCAAGACGCTGCCGGTTGGCCGGGTGCGGCGCTGCTTCGTAAGCGCGAAATGCCCGCGCGAGCTCGCTCTCGGCGCGGCGCCGCCCAGCATGGTTTGGCGCCCAGAGCGGGGCGTCTACAGCGACAATAGCAGGTTCTGGCCCGGCGAAACGCTCGATGTAAGCAATTATTGCCGCATCGTCGCCAAGCACCGCTACGTCGGCAAGAGCGCCGCCAGTTGCATCGCCGATAATAACAGCAGCACCCGTGCTATTGCGCGGCGACCAGGCCAGATCAATGCCGATACAGATCATTAGTACACAACTCTCCTGGAGAATGGTACTGAAGGTGCAAAAGTTGCTGGCGCTCATTAGTACTAACAGGCGATAGACGCGCTTTGACGGCGGCGTTATACTGGCAGGAACAAGGTCAGAATGAGCACCGAGAGCTATTTTTTGCCTGGATAGTGTTGCGGTTACGCCTGTCCCCGCATACGAGCGCTTCACAGGAGTTCCGTCCTTTGACAACCAGTGACAACCAGGCGCCAATGCATAGCAACACTGCTCTATGATACCATTCGCTCGCGGTGCAATTACCGAGACCGCTTACAGACATCGTTATTACTCATGCCCTTCTTTGCTCTAGCGCGCCACCCCATAAGGAGAAACATGCTATGTCACTCGATATCCCAGACCTGAATAGTTTGCCACAAGATATTGCCGCGTTACAGCAGCGGATTACCGAGCTAGAACAGCAACTAGCCCAATATCAACACACTGAAGGTTTTATTCCAGATGCTACACCAAAAGATACAACGAAGCAGCAGCTTAGTGCCGAAACGCTGAGCCAATTTGCCGCACTCATCGAGGCGACAAGCGATTGTGTCATCGTTGCCAATGCTCAAGGATATCTGATGTACATCAACCAGGCTGGGCGCCAGATGATAGGACTTGAGCCTGAACAAGCTATCGCGACGCTTCCCATTACGCAATTTGTTCCGGAGGCGATGCATTCGGTCTTGCAGAAACATGCCATACCCAGCGCGCTACGCAATGGATCGTGGTCTGGGGAAATGCTGCTGCTGAGGAATGATGGGCGGCATATTCCCGTTTCCCAGGTCATCCTTGCCCATAAACATCAAGATGGCCGTCCCGTCTATCTGTCAACAGTCATGCGCGACATTAGCACACAGAAGCAGTCAGAGGAGAACATCCGCGTCTATGAAGAGGTTGTGAAAAATATGCGGACCGGCATGACGGTTTTCCAACTGGAGCAGCCGGATGATCTAGCTTCGTTACGCCTCATTGCCGCGAACTCGATAGCAAGTCATTTTGCCGGCCGCGATTTCGAAGCGGAGATCGGACGTCTTCTGATTGATTTTGCTCCCGAAGCATTTGAAACTGGGCTGGCCCAAACCTATGCAGATGTAGCCCTTTCCGGACAGAGTCGTGATCTCGGTGAGGTGTCCTTCAGTGACGAGCGCATTACCGATGCCATCTTTGCCGTCTGGGCTTTTCCTATGCCAAACAACCGGGTTAGTATCGCCTTCGAGGATATTACGGAGCGCAAGCGTGCCGAAGAGGCGCTACGCCGCAGCCTCCTTCAAGAGGAAGTGATTCATGCGCAGGAGGCCGCCCTCGCTGAACTGTCAACCCCGCTGCTTTCGATTAGTGAAAACATGGTCGTGATGCCGTTGATCGGTTCGGTCGACTCACGACGAGCGCAACAAGTGCTCGATACGCTTCTCGAAGGCGTTGCCGCGAGCAATGCCAATGTAGTGGTGCTGGATATAACCGGTGTTTCGGTGGTAGACACTCAGGTTGCGAACGCCCTGATCCGCGCGGCCCAGGCGGTGCGGTTGCTTGGCGCACAGGTCGTACTGACCGGTATCCGCCCAGAAGTCGCACAGACCCTGGTTGGGTTAGGCGTTGATTTGGGTGGTATTATAACCCAGAGTACCTTGCAAAGCGGTATTGCTTCCGCATTCCAACGCCGTTTGTAACCCACGACGACAAGATACGCTGGCGGTCGCTTCTATCGATCAGCGTAACATTCGCCTAAAAGAGGCTTGGGGATCATTGATTTCCCCAGGCCTCTTTTGGTTAGGTTTTTTGCTTAGGCGGATCAGATGCTGAGCGTATCTCTAGTTGGCTGCAGAAAACTTGCGCATTCTCATATATAAAGCGCTGTCGCATTGCTCTTGGCATGCATGTCGTCTATAATGCACTCAACATTTGGATGTTTGAGTCGCTAGGCATGGCTGGCGGAATGAGCATCGGTCAATCCTGGGGACTCATTGGAAGCGTAGGGGGATCTATGGCGGTGAAAGAAACCATTTCGCCTACCAGCGAACAACATCCGCTCACAACACCGGATATGGATAATCTGCTTGGTATTCTCCGCGATGCGCTCGCTATCAACCCGCCGCGCTATCTCTCGTCAATTTTTGGACTTCCCCAAACATGGATGGCGCCTAAGCATCGCTTTTCTGAATTTCAGGTCATCGATTTCTGGCGATTAGAACGCTCAATTCGCTATGTACTCAATGTTACCATTCCCTCGATTCCGCAAACGCCGCCAGCGTCTGGATGGCCGCTGCTCAACTCTTTTTTTTGGAAACCAACGGTTATCTTGCAACGCCCCGATCATTATGGAAGCTATACATCGTTCCCATATGAGTCATGGTTTTTTATCAATGGAGTTATGACCAATGATGCGGTAGCACAAGTCAATGCAGCATACCTTTCATACCTGTTTCATCGCCCCATCACACTGATTCAAAACTCTACATGCGGTATCTTCGCCGATTTGATCGAGTGTGCAATCGGCAAAGAATGGCATCGCACCACCGAAGCTGCTGCGAAGGCATTTCCCGCCATCTATGATGCATTGAAGAGCGAGAAGCGGCGCGTTGTGGTGATTGCCCACTCACAAGGAACGATCATCGCGGCGGTCGTTTTACGAATGTTGGGTGCGATTACTGAAGTCAGCAAACAAGCAGTGTTGGGCGGCGGCTTCCAAGAGATCTATGCCGAACCTGAATTTGTTTTCCCCGATCATGAAGAGATCCGGCTGAGCGATTTTGAAACTCTCTCAGAGGAAGAACTTACCAAATTGGAATTGTACTGCTTTGCCAACTGCGCGACTAAAATGCCGTATTTCAGAGCTGCGGCTGATGGTGTGCGACCAATGCCCTGGATTGAAAGCTTCGGCAATGAGTATGATATAGTGGCGCGGTTAGGAATGCAGGCCCCTAACTCGGACAAGTGGGGTATTCATATCGACGGGCCACGCTATGTCGTATCTAACACATGGGGGCACTTGTTGAACGAACACTATTTGCGTTTCGTCCATGAACACCAAAAGGTCCGTTATATCAAGCGCGGTCAGGGCGGCGTTGCACCTTATCAACTGATCAATCCCGATTCATTTTCACCAGACCTGACACCTCGCCTGTTTGCCTATATCAATGGCGGTTCACCAACTTGATGAAGCCTGATCTTACGCTGTCTCATTCAAGGGGATTGACCCCAATTCACTAAAAAAGCAGGTTTCATAATCACAGAAACAGGAAAAGCCGCACTATATACTCGTTGAACATATGTATAGCAATCCGCTTTGTGTTGTAGCACCGCTTGCTCACCGCCCGAGGGCGGCGCTACGTGGGCCTTACAACCGGTTTAGGGTTGCTATA
>JAKSDJ010000282.1 GCA_022360155.1 Chloroflexales bacterium
ATCTGGGCCGCGTGCGCCAACGGGGTTTGCACACCGAGATCGATCTTGGCTTTGACGAGACCAAAATCCTATCGCGCGAAGAAATTATTGAGCTCAAGGCCAAGCGTCCCGATCTGAATGCTGATATCAATTTTGTCGGCACCACGGCATCTTGCAATAGTTCGCGTGATATAACGGCGTGTGGCGCTCCTAATGACTTACAGGTAGAATCATGAAAGAAGCGATGTTGAGCTATGATCTGGTGCAGCGCTACAACCGTCCTGGCCCTCGTTACACCAGTTACCCGACCGTACCGGTGTGGAGCCATACGTTTGGCGCAGCGGACTATCAACGGGCGCTGCATACCTTAGCGGCGCACCCAGATGAGCCGATCTCGCTCTACGTCCATCTCCCTTTCTGCAAAGAGCGCTGTGCCTACTGTGGCTGCAATGCGACCGTAACCCGCCGGTCCGAAGTAGTAGACACCTACCTCGACTGTGTCGAACGCGAGCTCGACCTGGTTACGGCGATTATTGGACGGCAGCGCAGGGTTGTCCAACTTCACTGGGGCGGAGGAACGCCAAACTTCCTCACCCCAGCTCAGACGCGCCGCCTGTTTGGATTACTCGCCAGTCGTTTCGATATCGCGCCTGACGGGGAAATTTCGGTCGAAGCAGATCCCCGGATTGGCTCACGCGAGCGCTTCGAAGTGTTGCACGAGCTTGGGTTCAACCGGATCAGCCTGGGCGTACAGGACTTCGAGTCTACGGTTCAGGTGGCGATTGGACGCCTCCAGTCCGCCGACCAGACTACGGCAGCATATGCCGTCTGCCGTGAATTGGGGTTCGACAGTGTCAACCTGGATTTGGTCTATGGCTTGCCAGGACAAACCGCCAGTTCCTTTGAGCGAACTCTTAAGCAGATTCTGGCGCTTGCACCCGACCGAATCGCCTGCTTTAGTTATGCCCATATGCCCACGTTCCGACCGAATCAGAAGCGGGTCGATACCAGCTTCATGCCTACCCCGCATGAAAAGTTCGAGTTCTTTAAAGTCAGCATAGAGACCTTGACCGGCGCCGGGTACGAATGGATTGGTATGGACCACTTCGCACGCTCCGAAGATGAGCTGGCAGTCGCTACGCGCGAACGGCGCTTACACCGCAATTTCATGGGCTACACAACCCAGCCTGCCTCGCATCTGCTGGCCTTCGGCATGAGCGCCATCGGAGATCTGACGGGATTCTACGCACAGAATGATGTCAAGCTGGGCCAATATCAGCGCTCGCTCCAAGCAGGTCAGTTACCGGTTGTTCGGGGCCACCAACTCAGCCGTGATGATCAATTACGGCGTAAGGCGATCAATGCGTTGATGTGCAACTTTGAACTGCCATACCAACTAACGGTATCGGAATTTGGCCTCAGTGTGGATGAGGCATTCGGAGATGTGCTGGAGCGGCTCCGCCCGTTTGCTGATGAAGGCTTTGTAGACTTCGGAGTGGATCGAATCAGCATCACGCATCTCGGACGTTTCTTCATCCGTAATATCTGTATGGAGTTCGATGCCTATCTAAAGACCGAAACCAACCCGGCCCGTTTCTCGAAAACAATCTAGAACTGCCCATCACGAATGAGGTTTGATACTCAACGGTGTCTCACGTAGTGCCGTCCTTAGGTATTCTAAGTCAGCATAGTCACCTAAAGACAGCACTACGGCAATCTTTCCATTGCCGGTTTTGAACATCAACATTCATACGGCATTACTACACGTAGTTTACGAATGCGGCAGGATTGCTATATAATCTCAAACGAAATGGCCGGGTTAGCATAAGAGAGTCGACACTATGATGGAAAGCGTTCAATATGTGGTCGTCGGCGCGGGCATTAGCGGGTTGAGCGTTGCCTATGGGCTGCACCGCCGCAATGCTGATGTCTTGCTGGTCGAAGCGACATCTACCGTCGGTGGTGTTATGCAAAGTGAAGAGACTGCCGAGGGATATGTGCTGGAACACGGACCAAACACCGTTGTCAGCAATGATCCCGACCTCTGGCAAGCCTTCACCGACCTGGGAATTGCGAATGAGCGAGTGGTTGCCGGGCATGCTGGGTCGAAGCGGTATATCCTGTTCAACGGCACGCCTGAGCCGATCCCAATGTCGCCTGGAGCGATGTTGCGCAGCCCGCTCCTCTCGACGGCGGCCAAATGGCGTGTATTGGCTGAACCGTTTTTGCCCCGCGCTGTAACCCCCGATGAGAGCGTTATCAACTTTTTCAGCCGCCGTCTCGGGTTAGAACCGGCGCAACATCTGGTCGATCCTTTCGTCTCCGGGGTGTATGCCGGCAACCCGCGCGAGCTTTCGATGCGTGCAGCGTTTCCTCGCTTGTGGGAGGCCGAACAACACTATGGCAGCATCATTCGCGGGATGCTGGCCGGGTCAGGAGCGCAGAAAGACAAACCCAAAGGGAAACGCGAATTATTCGGATTCCAGCGCGGGTTAACAACCTGGCCTCAGGCAATCGTTCGCGCTCTTGGCGCGGAACGGGTCTGGCTCAATACCCAAGCGTTACGCTTGCAACCGGTGGATGGCAAATGGCACTTGACAGTGCTGCGCGCGGGGCAGGAAACAGTGATACAAGCCTCGCATGTTGTTCTCACTGTGCCGGCCTATGTCGTCGCCGATCTGGTAGCCGACTTGGACGCATCGGTAAGCCAAGCGCTCCGCACCATCCCGCACCCGCCTATGGCTGTCGTACATTTGGGCTATCGCCGCGCCGACGTGGCCCACCCGCTCGATGGCTTTGGAATGCTCTGCCCCTCGAAGGAGCGCCGGTTGATTCTGGGTACGCTCTGGCCATCGACCCTCTTTCCTGGCCGCGCCCCGGCGAACACAGTGCTGACAACTGTGTTCGTTGGCGGTGCAAGCAATCCGGCCATTGCTCTCCAGGAAGACGAGACCTTGATTACCATAGTTCACCGCGAGCAACAGGCATTATTGGGTGCGCGTGGCGCCCCAGTGATGAGCCGCGTGATCCGCTGGCCGCGTGCGATCCCCCAGTATGTTGCCGGACATGTGAAATGTGTCGCCGCTATTGAGCGCTTGGAAGCGGTTTGGCCGACACTTCGCCTGGCAGGCAATTATCGCAATGGCGTCAGCACTATCCAGTGCTGGAAGGATGGCCAAGAGTTGGCGGCGCGGCTTCCGGGAGCGGTACGAACCGCTCAGCCAGCGATGGAGCAAGCTCGCGGGTAAGGTCTTTAATCGATTGTCACTACTTCAATTGGCTGAACGGATGATAAGATCGCTCCGATGGAGTAAGACACAAAGCAAAAGACAGGAGCTCGCGTTGCTCCTGTCTTTTTTGCTCTCGCTTGCCTGTCGCCTCTTCACCGATTGTGAATAGAAAGATCCATTCTGCGGGCGATTGTTGCTGCCGTTATTCTTGGCACGGTGCTGGCAGCGCACTTATTGGGATGGATATGGAGCGCCCACGCGACACAGTTGCTCAATGTGGCTGCATTCATCCTTAGCGCAAGTATTGCTTCCGAGACTAGTCGAGATGTGCTTAGCTTTACAATCATCGGCCCCTCCATTCTCGCGGCCATTTTGCTGCTATGGTATTGGTGTATACATAGTGAATATTGCGGTGCTGGCAGTGGTATGGCAAGGCCAGGGAGCGCTCTTTGATCCGGTGCTTTTTACGTTTGCGACGACCCAGGCGATTGCCGTGATGGTCACAGCAATCGTGTCAGGGAAGGCGCAACGCGATGCGGAAGCCAATGCCCACCGAGCTGAAGAGACCCTGATCTGTACTGAGCGCCAAGCGCAAGAACTGGCCCAACATGCAAGCGATTTAGAGCAGCAAAATGAGCAACAGCGACAGTTGCTCGATCTTGTGTCAACTCTGGAAATACCGGCTGTGTCTCTGGCAGATGGCGTATTGTTAGCTCCCCTTGTCGGCCATTTAGATAGCCGGCGAGCTCAGATGTTGACCAGCCAGCTGCTCCTCGCGATCAATGCACAGCGCACTCAGCTGGTGCTCCTTGATATCGCCGGGGTTTCAACGATAGACACAAGTATCGACCGGGCGCCCTTGGAGACAACCCAAGCTGTGCGATTGCTTGGCTACAAGATCATCATCACTGGTATTTCGGCCTCGGTTGCTGTGACCATAACTCATCTGGGCATCAACTTGGCGGGAATTGCAACGGCACGCACGCCTCAAGAAGCTCTGGTCAGTTATGTTGCGCGGATGGCCAGTCAATACTCGGCCACAATCAATGGAAATGGCGCTCTGAATAGCATGAACTAGCTTAGCAATGTGTGAGGAATTGTCGCTACTGCGCTTGTACATCCATAGCGCGGCGGCGACCGCACACAATCGCTGAACAGATATCCGCCAGCCTGCAGCGTCAAAAGGAAAATAATGGGCAAACCCGCATTCCGTTCAGCAAGCGGAGCTTGTGCTTGTTATTCGGTTTTGGTTCGTCCTCTACTTGTTCAGGTTTCCTGACTCGCTACATCGCACCAGTGTGCATGATTGCAAATCATAACACGGCATTGGAGTCGAGTATTAGAAACTCGCCCGCGAGCCGCAGTTGGGGCAAAATACAGCACTGCCAGGCATCTGGAAGTTGCAGGTTGGGCAGTTCTTCGTTGCAGCCTCTGTTGTCGATGCTGAGCTTGGCCCATACTGCGCCGGTTGTTCATGGGTGATTGGCACGGACTGTGCGGTCGGACCTGACGGACTTACTGTCTCGACATAGGCATCAGCTTGAGCTTTCTTCAGCTCTTCTTCTTTTACGACCAGGCTCGCGCGAAGCTGATCGACTGTCTGGGCCAACTCGGCGATGGAAGATGCCGAGATTTGACCGGCGCGGTGTAAATCATAAGCGCGCTGGCCCATCTCTATCATCTTCTCATCAACCTGACGCTTGAGATCATTGAGTTCTCCCTGTAGCCGCGTGGTCTTTTGAAATTTTTCCGCTTCAAACTTCGCACGGTCTACACCTTGGGAAAGAGTTTTGCTAATTTGATCAAGAAACCCCATACGTTGTGCCTCCTTATGGTTTTTATCTTGCTTTATACTTTTGCAGGCTTTCGATAGGTAGCTATCGTCACAGGGCCTGGTTCCATTCGTTGCTAGGGTTCAGGTATTAGACGTACAAAATCCTTCACAGGATGCGATTCTATTCTAGCACATCTAGACAGCATATTATCTGTGATGGGCAGCTTGGGCCTTCAGTCAAAGCTCATTATCCCATGCTCATTCTCTGTCAAAGCGGTCGTGGGGTTTCAATGCCAAAACCCAAGTTTCAATGCCAAAACCCAACACAAGTACTATAGACAAGCGTGGCATTGCAAGTGTATGATTTGTTATGCAGGCGCAACGTTGTCTTAACCATTTTGAAAGGACCTGCTCTGATGAAAAGCGACACTTTCCCCTTTGATATTCTTGATGACTCACATCATCTGTTGACTATATTGGAACAGCACCAAGTAACCCATCCAGTGATGAGCGAAGTTTTGTCCCGTCATCGAGCGCTCCACGATAAATTGACAGAGCAACGGCAGATAGGCGAACACGCGCTGGAGGAATGGCGTACGGCGTTGGCCCAACGTTGGAAATGCGAGATTGGCGTTCAGCGCTTGTACGCAAGTATCCAGCGCCAACTGTACGACTATTTTGGCGCTGATGCTCACTTCTTCGAGATCATTGCCCCAGCGACCGAAGGTCAACCGCGCACGGCAAATGATCTGCTTGCGGATCTGCGGCGGCTGAAAGCATCGCTTGCGCTTATCCACCCCCAGCCGCCTTTTGCTAGCGAATGGCTGCCCCGGCTTGCGACTGCTTCTGCCGAGCTCAGCGCGGCGTTGGCCCAGACTGTGCAGTGTGAAACGCAGCGGCGCCAAGCTTCAGTGGGGCGGCGCTTGATCGGTAATGCGTATCAGCGCGCCCGTGAGCAAACCTATCGCTTGCTCGGCGAGTATCTCGGCGAAGAGCTGATCATTGAAAGCAACAGACGACTCGAAACATCAGCCAGCCTGGATATTGTTGAAACTGGAAAGAACCCAGATTAAAGCGAGCGTGATAGAAATCGCGCCGTCGGATAGAAAGCTAGAGCGCCCGTGGAATATTCCACGGGCGCTCTTTTTTGCAGAGGAGTGAAGTCACTATGCTCTCTCTTCTTGGCGTGTAGCGTTTAGCTATCAGCTATCAGCCGCCAGGAGAAAGGCAGGACAACGCCCACAATATACTACGGTCACTATCTTTCAAAGAAGACCGTTCAGGTCTTGAACTGATACTTCGGAAGCCTTCCCCAAGACCTGAAAGGTCTTACATAGCGCCGACTGCCGAACGCTGGCTTTTCAGAGCAGCACCGCTAATTGCGGACGAGAGGTTGTGACCACAACCGCATTAATCGGACTATCCATCGCGGTTTTGTGGAACAGCAATCGCCGCTCGCTCAGGTCGTTCTCCACAGCGCGCACATCGGTGACCAGACCAAGCTGTAGACGCCATGCCAACCGCGCGGCTAGGTTGCGGGCTTGCGGTGTATCGGCCAGAAGCAGCGCCTCGGGTTGGCGTTCGGCAATAACCTCGGCCAGGGTGTCGAGGAGCGGATGCAGATCGCCGTCGGCTTCCGGTTCATGGTGAATGACAACGTCGGCTCCCGCCGCTTGCAGCGCCGGCGTAGCGCCATCGCTCGTCCCCAGCAGCACGACGCCGGTCCAGGCGCCGAGGGGCTGGGCCAGCATCGCTGCTTGTGAAACCATCGCGACAGCGCGCTCGCCAGCATCGAACACCACAACCCAGATCCCATTATGGACTTCCTGGGTTACGACCTCGCCTTCAGCGGAAACCAGTAGAATCGCTTGCTCCGGGCAAGCTGGCACACAGAGCATACAATCAATACAGTTGTCGTAGATGTGGGCTACCGGGAATTCCTTTGCGCTGTCTACCATCCCAATGGCATTGTAGGGGCAGGCGCTTAGACAGGCCTGGCTACTCGTACAGCGGTCTTCGTTGACAATCACAGCGGGCATGTGGTCTCCTCTTTCTCTGCCTGATGATCCTGCATACACCAATTACGGCGATACTGTTTCGACTTTCTCTGAGCGGATGACCCGCGTGGAAGAGCCGCGCAGACCGATCTGGTCAGGCTCCAGGCCCAGGTCGCCTCGGTTCCAGGTTGTCATCGCTTGTTTACTGGCTTTCATAACCTGGATCGCCTTGGGCGTACGTGGTGTGTTGAATCCTTCCGGCACGACAATCACGCGCTGCGCGACGACATCTGCGCCAGCGTAGTCCAGCGGCCAACCCAGCGCTTCAGAGAGCATCGGCCCGATGGTGCCGGTGCGCCCGTCGGCGCTGCGATCACCGAGCACAATGACATCCGGCGCTGGATTCCGCACATGCCGAATCGCCGCGATCAGTGTGCGCGCGGTCGCCAGCAGATCGCTGCCTTCAAACTCGGGGTCGCTGAGGTGGTAGGCTGTGTCGCAGCCCATTGCAACTGCCTGACGCAGCGCTTCTGCGGCGCGCTCTGGTCCTTTGGTCATGACTGCAACAACATCGTCTACAGTGCGGGTTTGCAAGACATACTCGATAGCGTTGCGACTGGCCGGGTCCATTTGCACACCGGCGGTAGACCGGCGCAGGAGCCCGCTCTCGCGATCCAAGTAGATCTTGAGGTCATCAGGAACTTGTTTCACTAAAAGAAGGTAATGCATAGGCTCACCTTGGGGTGTGAGGATGCGGACGACAAAATAACGCAGTGCGTCTAACGCATTGCATTATACCATGATTCGAGCCAATATTGAAGAGGGATTATGCTGTTAATAGGGCTGCGTCAAAGTCTGCCAGCGGTACCGGCGAAGGTTACCGTTCTGCGGCAATCATTAATACCTGTACCAATAAACATGTGTTCTTTTCCCCCGCTTCGATGTTCCCGCTCGTTTGCATCCCGTCTTTTTATCCACTACAATGCTCGTTGAGCCAAGCTGACAATGTCGGTACAGTCTTGCTACTGAAGATGCGCCGATGCATATCAGCACCCGCAAACGCCTGAACGAGTTTGCGGCCAAATATCCGAACGCCAAGCCCGCTCTTGCTCATTGGTATCGGATTCTCAAGCCGGCAACGATTCACTCGTTTGCCGAACTGTGTACACTCTTTCCAAGCGCTGCTCAGGTCGGCAGGCTGACGGTTTTCAATATCGGCGGCAACACGGCTCGGCTGATCGCCGCCATTCACTATAATCGCCAGAAGGTGTACATCCGGGCGGTCCTGACCCACGACGACTATGACGAGGTCAAATGGAAGGAATAATGCAATGACCACCAGCGAGATGGAAACGGTCGAACAGGTGTGGCCAACTCTGGCGCCACTGCTGTTTGTTCCCCATACCGAGCGCGAATACGACCGCTTGGTTCAGATGCTCGATAGCTTGATCGACGTGGTGGGCGAAGATGAGACGCACCCGCTCGCGTCATTGATGGAAGTCATCAGTGTGCTGGTCGAGAAATACGAGGACGAGCACATTCCAGAGTTGAGCTGAGAGATAGAAACAACGAACACAAATACAATGACCTTAGGCAATAGAAAAGTATACGAATTTCTTCATTTGTAAAGCGAAACGTGATTGATGCCCAATGCTTGTTTGCAGCGGATGGCGCGTTGCGCCCGCAAGATCGGCGCGATTTTGAAAGCTGGAATCAGTCAGAAGTTCTTTCTCGCGCCGCCGCTGAAGCCCAGACCGTTGGGCCGCCTCATACCCTGTCCATATTCCTTTTCCTGCATCGCTTGCCACAGCGACGCGATCTTGACACGCCACCATCTGACAGGACGGTGCGGTAGCACGGGATGTTGGTTGCCCTGCAGATGGGAGGGCGCGGATGGCTCTGCCTGTGTATCCGATGAAGACCGTTGAGGATTATCTCGCCTTTGAACGCGCGCATCCCGAGTTCCATGCCCTATGATCGGGGCGTTATTATTCTCCACGCAGGCGGGTCGCAGGCACATACGCTGCTCTCGATGATATAAGTGCCAGTGGACTGCACCAACAGCTCCGCACCCGGACGTGCAGCGTGTATGGCTGCGATATGCGGATTGGCATGCCATAGATTCCCCGCTAGGTCTCTCCAGATGTCAGTGTGGTGTGTGGCGAGAGCGTTTTTATGATGACCATCGCGATGTCCTGCTTAACCCAATCGTGATTATCGAAGTGCTCTCGCCCGCAACCGAACGCAAGGATCGGGGGAAGGAGTTTCAAGATTACCAGCAGATCCCATCCTTTGGTATGGGTCGACTAGGTACGCGAGAACCTGACCGATCTCAGCCTTGCCCAGCACCGTCGGCAGGCGTTGGGGCGACTTGGCCCGCACGGCATCCACGAGGCGCTCATGTTCCTGGCGGAAGCCCTCGCGGTAGCGCAAGAGGAGTGCGGCCAAGGCCTGGTTTTAGGTCGAAGCGGTGACCTGTTCATGGATTGCCAGGTGGGTGAGGAAGGATTCAATTTCGGGCGTATTCATCGTGCCGGGATGGCGCGTGTGATGAAAGAGGATCAAGCGCTTAATCCAGTGGGTATATGCTTCTTCAGTACGGATGGCATCGTGCTTAACCCACAAGACCTAGCGAACCTGATCGCGGAGTTTGGGCGTGTGGGCTGGCATGGGTGGAGTTCCGTGCTATGGTAGCAGGTTATCGTTTCAAAACATTTATTCTATGCTCACTTGACCCTGTCGTCGAGCGAGTATAGAATAAGCGGTATACAGAGCTTATCTAGAAGTTTCCGGGTACATTTTTAGGCGGAAAGTTCCAGCGAAGAATTGTTAGGCATCAGAAATGGACCAGAACACGCACCAACTTCTGCTAGATGCCGGAATCAGGCCTGCGATGTCTGTGTTAGACATCGGATGCGGTTTGGGCGACGTAACTCGCATGGTTGCACAACGGCTGAACGGGCGCGGTAGCGTCGTTGGCGTTGACATCAACGACGCGGTGTTGTCCAATGCTAAGAACCGCATCGCTGCCGAAGGGCTTGCGTGTGTCGAGTTTGTACAGTCAGACCTATCGAGTCTCCCGGATCATCTCCCCCCTTTCGACGCGGTCGTTGGCAGGAGGGTTCTGATGTACTTGGCCTCTCCCGCCAGCGTGCTAGAACAACTGTACTCGCTGCTTGCGCCAGGAGGCGTTTGCGCGTTCCAGGAGCATTGTCGGACGATGTCGCCGGCTCGCATTGGCAGCTGGCCTGTTCATGATCAGGTTCATTCCTGGGTTTGGGAGACCGCCATGCGGGAAGGGGCGAATCCACACCTCGCAATGGCGCTACCGACGATGCTCGCAAGTATTGGTTTTGTTGTGGAGAGCGTGCGAGTGCAGGGTATTGTTGTAGGATACGAACGCGGCCACCACCCGTATAGCTTTATTGCCCGAGCGATGCTCCCCCGAATGATCGCGTGCGGTGTTGTCGACCCTGACGAAGTAGACATCGATGATTTGGAGCGGCGGCTTGCGAACGAGCGACGACACTCAGATGGCCTCTATGTCAGTGACACAGCAGTCATGGTCGTTGCCCGAAAGCCGGCAACCCAGGCGGGTTCGGATGATATCTAACAAGTCAATGCAATGGACAAACAACCCGCTGCGCGGGTTGTTTGCAACTGATTTCCGGCGTTGGGCGTCTTGGAAGCGCATTGTAGTTCATGAATGCACAAGGGAAAGCAAACTCTTGCTAATGACTAAATTGTAATATTATCTGGCGCCATACTTCGCGGCGAACAGGACAAATGACAAATCAAGATTCTAGATCCATACCATTGAGCGATGAAGAGCGTCGCCTTCTCGGTCTCTGGGCTGCCGACTGCGCCGAGCGGGCGCTTCCGCTGTTCGAGGCGAAAGTCCCCTCCGACGCGAGGCAATCGAGGCAATCGAGGCCATTCGGGTCTTCGCGTATGGAGGGAGGCGGACAGCGCAATTGCGCTCGGTTGCCTGGGCGGCGCTCGCGGCCGCACGCGAGGTCGGCGATCCGGTTGCCACCGCTGCGGCTCGCGCTGCGGGATACGCTGCCGCAACTGCTTACATTCACGCACTGGCAACCCCTCACCAGGTGAAACACGTTCTTGCGCCTGCGGCCCAAGGGGCGCTAACCCGCGAACTCGCGGCAGTCGACAACCCAAACGCTGCTGATGAAGAGCTTCGATGGGCGATAGAGCACGCTTCGTCCGCAGTTCGCGAAATTGTGCGGCGGATGCCGGTTCGCGGCTCTGGTCGCAGCCGACTGGACGCACTCCTGTACCAGCTTGATGCAAGACTGCGCAGATGACAACTGATTCGTCAGCTCCCAGCATGCCATTCACCAGCTCATTGAGCTGTCCGATGTCATCGGTTGGGAGTACTGTAACGCCATATAGAAGGCGTGCAATGGTGGATTCCCAGGCGACGACGCCTAACAAATCGCTCCAGTCGACGCCGCTTCGCGGCGCGGTTGAGCTCCAACGTTCGGCAGCCCTTGTGTGATCATATCTGAAAGTGTTACAACCATTAGTGTCTCATCTGTGAAGGTCAAGCCAATAATGTCTCTTGCAGGTACGATTAGGATTGTATGCATCGGCGACAGCCTTACGGCGGGTAGTGAAAGCGCCGATTACCCTGCCCTGTTGCAGCAGCGTCTGGGGAGCCGCGCCTTTGTCACCAACCTTGGAAAAAATGGAGCCACCACCGGTTCGGTGCTGAGACACTTGAACATAATTGCTCGTTCCGAGGCGGATGTGGCGGTTATACTTTTGGGAACCAATGATGTACTGTTTATGTTCGATTCCCGCATGAAATGGGTAGCACGGTTCCGTGGGCCATCCGATCCTGGTACCTTCGCACAAAATTTGCGTGCAATCGCACAAGCCTTCACTAATGTGGGAACCCGAGTTCTGCTCGTCGCTCCTCCACCGTTCGGCGAGAACCCGAATCATGTTCTTAACCATGCGCTCGCCCCTTACATCGAGCATGTAAAACATATAGCGACAGAGCGCGGATGTAAGTATATACCATTGAATGAAGAGATTGGGAGGTGTCTCGATGAGGGCAAGCGGAAGGGGTCAGAAGTAGAGCCAGCTGCCACTAGTTTAGCGTACAAGGCACTCTTCAAAAAGCGTGTTCTTGGCCGGAGTTGGGATCAGATTGCAGACGAAGCGGGACTTGCGTTCACAATTGACGGGGTTCATCTGAACGACCGAGGGGCAAGAATCTTGGTTGAGCTTGTCGTGTCCGCTCTCGAAGAGGTCATCGCACACGAAGCAAGCCAAGCTGGCATGTAGGGTTAGTGAGGGCTGTCGAACAAGGGGTTGCCGCGGACGCGCTCGCTGCGCTCACGCGGTTGGTAATCTACGCACCTTTCGGCTTTGGCAGGGTGGTGGCAGGTGAGCCGCGCGCCGCTGAACCCCAGACCGTTCGGCGGCTGCGTCGGCTACAACGTCAAGAACCTATCCAGGAACCGCAAGGATGTCACATTGACTGGCAACGAAAACCCAAGACTCGCCATCGCCGTCATAATCGGGACAGTATTCGCGCTGGCGCTTGGTGACGCACTCATTAAAGACGCCAGCGCGACGTTTACACTGTGGCAAATCTTTGTCTTGCGCTCCGTAGCTGTGGTCCCAATCTTGATCCTGCTCATTCGCGGGCGAGCCGTTGGCGTACAACTGGTTCCCGAGGATCCCTTCTGGACCGTTGTCCGTAGCTCACTGCTCACGTTAATGTGGATAACTTACTACCTTTCGCTTGCTCACGTTGAGCTATCTATTGCTGCCGCTGCGTACTACACGCTGCCATTGTTCATAACACTCTTCGCTGCTACGTTCCTTGGAGATTCGATAGGTTCTATTGGCTGGTTCGCAGTCGTAATGGGATTTGCTGGCGTAGTGCTGATTTTGGAGCCAAGAGTGTCAGATTTCAATTGGTACGCGGTACTCCCGTTGGTTTCAGCGGTCTTGTATGCCCTTGCCATGATATTGACGCGTTCCCGTTGTCGGAGGGAGCACATGTTTGTGCTGTCCTTGTGGCTCAACCTGACAATGCTGGCAGCGGGAGCAACGGCGACCCTGGTTCTTGTTGCCCTTGAGCTACCGCTCGCCATGGTCGCCGCGCAGGAATTCCTTCTCGGGTCATGGTCAACCCTCGGCTTCAACGAGTGGGCAGCGCTGGCCGTCCTCTCCGCAACCATGATCATTGGTAGCGTTGGCGCGGCCTATGCGTACCAGAATGGTCGGCCCTCGACGATCGCAACCTTTGATTTTGCGTATGTTGCCTTCGCCATGGCGTGGGGAATGATCGTCTTTGGCGAGGAACCCACGAGTAAGGGTGTAGCAGGCGTTACACTCATCGTCGTAGCGGGCATCCTCGCAGTGCGCAGCAGCAATCGCAGAGCCCAAGCCGCCGAACAAGGCGTTGCAGCCGACGTCCCACCCGCTTCGCGGTTGGGGCGCGGCTGAGCTTGGGCGTTCGCTGAAGAAATGCACGGCTATCTACGACTGCGCACGAAGAATACCGAGCGGGTTACCGCCCCTGACCTCGAGGAAGAGCATTCGGTCATTCGTTTCGGCGGCTCCAGGGATCAACGCAGTGCGCGGCATTGCGCAACAAGCACGGGGCGAATTTTCTGTCACCGTCGACCGAGATGACGAGTTGCCCGAGAATTTCGGAGAATACTTTGCGGAGTCAGACTTCCTCCTCGTAATCTCAACGATCATCCATGATGGAACGTGACCAAAAATCAAAGGACAACTCAGACGAAGTAATCAGGCTTGAGGAGAGCATCCAAGGCAACGAACTGTTGTGCGAGGCCAAGAACCAGTTTCATTGCGCAGGCCCAGATCGCATGCTCTGGACTGCTCCCGAGATCGATAGGGCGAAGCTCGACGATTCAGTGAAGCGGTCGATCCGCTCGCAGATAGACTCAGACGACGCCACTATCCGAGGCCTAGTATCACATCGTCGGTGATCCCAGAACCATTGTCTGGACACGGCGATCTTTACGCCTTCTTTTTCCACCCTGATCGTGATG
>JAKSDJ010000865.1 GCA_022360155.1 Chloroflexales bacterium
GAACAGGTCGGCGATCTGATCAGCGAATTGGGGCGCACCTTCAGCGGAAACGTGCCGCATCTTGTTTTTTCGGCGCTCGAAACGGTTATTTTTATGCTGGTCTACCTCATTGTCACCTTCTACCTGTTACTCCAGGCCAACCAACTCAAGAATTGGACCGTCGGCTTGATTCCCGCCCCATACCGGGTGGAAATTAGTGACTTGGGACGGCAGATCGACCGGGTGTTGGCAGCGTTCATTCGTGGCCAGTTGTTGCTAATCTTGATCATGTCGGTGCTGCTCTATATTCCGCTGTCTATTCTTAATGTGCCTTATGCGCTGGTGATTGCTGTCGCCTCCGGTATCCTGGAAATTATTCCGATCATTGGCCCCTGGTCGGCGACGGTGATTGCAATGACGGTGGCGCTGTTCCAAACCGATGTGCCTTTTGGCATGTCGAATGTAGGCTTGGCCGCGTTAATTGGGGTGATCTATTTCGCCTTGCGTCAGATCGAAGATCATTTTATTATCCCTAATGTCATGGGGCCGCTGGTTCGCCTACATCCGGCCGTAGTGATCTTCGCCATCCTAGCCGGGGGCGCTTTGGCTGGGGCATTTGGCTTGTTTGTCTCGATTCCGGTTGCGGCAGTCATTCGGATCTTATTGCGGTATCTCTATTCGAAGCTGACTGACGCAACCAAACCGTCGGCGCCATTACCGCCCGCCGCTAAGCCAGAGGACGCTACAGCGCAGGGGTATGATAGCGCGCCTGCACCGCCGCTGGGCAACCTTCCCAAGAAAACCGCCAATGAATAAATGAATGGAGGAGGCAGAATTCACCTATTACCGAAGCCTTCTTTGCAACGAAGGAAGCAAGGTATGCCTCACCGCATAATCCCATAACCCGATAGCACGACTACAGTTTTTACCTCGCGAGTAACTGATGATACATTTTTCGCACGATCCCGAAGCAGGGACGCTTTATTGCTATTTCACCGAACTGGAAGCCGGACAAGTTGTTGAGGAATTAGAATACCCGGCTAGCCTGCTGCTCGATGTGGCTGGACAGATCATTGGTCTGCGGGTCGACCTAGACGACGAGATAACCCTCGACCAAATCGACCTGGCCTTAGAATACGAGCACGCCTGGCTCGACCCCGATACCGGGCGCCTCGCGATCAGTATTAGCGCCGAGGAAGCAGCCCAAATAGTTAGCCTCGACGATACTGCCTTTCTTGATCTAGACGACGACGGGCGCGTTCTGGGCATCGAATTGGCTGTACCAGACAGCTTGCGCACACCGGAGCGCTTGGCTCGGCTGGAACCGCACCTGATCGCCCTGGAAGAAGCGGTCGCCATAACCGATGGCGACCGCCCAGCCATCCTAACGGCGCCCCCTGCCATGGCAGAAGACCAGCCAGAACCAATTGACAGTCCTGCCCAAGCAATACGAGTTGGCTTTGTTGCTCTGGTTGGCAAGCCCAATGTCGGCAAGAGTACGCTCTTGAACGCCCTGCTTGGTCAGAAGATTGCCATCGTTTCACCCCGCCCACAGACTACGCGCGTGCCGCTGCGCGGTATTCTTACCCGCTCTGACGCTCAAATCATCTTCGTTGACACGCCAGGAATTCACGAGCCTCGTCACAAACTAGGTCAATTCATGGTCGATGTCGCGCGCGCGTCGATCCGCGCCGCTGATCTTATCGGTTTCATGGTTGACATCAGTACACCACCCAGTCGACTTGACGAACGGATCGCGGCTCAGGTGCAGCGATCTCGCGTGCCCAAAATCCTGATCTTGAACAAAGTCGATGCACAACCGCGTGGCGCACCGCACCTGGAGGAATATCACGCCTTGGGGCCATGGGATATGGAGATTGCCATCGCCGCAATCAAAGGCGAGGGGCTATCGACGTTGCTTGACGAGATCGTTCAGCGACTGCCCCTAGGTGAACCCCTCTATCCCCAAGACCAGGTGGCCGACCAAACCGAACAACACCTCGCCGCCGAATTGGTTCGCGAGAAGGTATTGCGCTTCACCGAGCAGGAAGTCCCGCACTCCGTCGCGGTTGAAGTCGAAGAGTGGGAACAGAAAGAAACAGCAACCTACATCCGCATGTCGGTCAATGTCGAAAAGGAAAGCCAGAAGGGCATCGTGATCGGCGCCGGCGGGGCTATGTTGAAGCGCATTGGCAGCGCTGCCCGCCAGGATATCGAGAAGATGCTAGACCGAACCATCTACCTAGATCTGTGGGTGAAGGTGCGACCTCACTGGCGCGACAACCTTGCGTCGCTCGGTTGGCTTGGCTATCGGGTGAAAGACTGGAAATGACGGCGCGGTCTCACGACCACGCCTGCGTATACAAACCTCTTCATTCACAGCGATCTGCATCTACGGCAACATAAACACATCGGCGAAGACCTGGTTGGGGGCAGGGATTCGCTGTGGGTCTGGCGCGTCGTACACAACCAACAGCGCATCAGGTTGGTTGAGGCAGGGGAAATGCGCCATTCCTTCAGCATTGTCTAGCGTCCCTCTCCAGGGCAGATCGCCAATCACATCCAGGTTATCCTTCTGCTGGCTAGACACCGTATCGCCCGAAAAATTGAGCGCATTCCTGAGGCGATAAATGCGGGTCAATCCAGCCAAAGTCATCGTCGGACCGGCCAGAATAATCAAGTCATCGCCGTGCAGGATCAACTCGCGAATGCCCAAACCGTCGAGGTCAACAAAATGCTTGCGGTAACCGCGTCCAACATCGTCAAACTGCTTCAGCGTTAACACACCCTGTTCTTGTTCTTCGACCTCGATTTCGACAATAATCGCCCAGCCACGCAGCACCGGACCGCGGAAGCCAAGGAAGAGCCGGTTGTCATGCACTGCCAGCCCCTCGATATCGAATCCATTCTCTTTACTGGGGAGCGGGAAGGTAAGAAACGGTCCCAAATGCGGGTCGCCGCGCAAGTCCTCGATCAGTATGTTGGTTTCGCTAGTAGTCTGCAACTGGGCTGCTGTCAACTCAATGTCAGACTGCTCGGGATGGGCGCAGCCGCGGTGGAGAACGCCGCCAACCATCGGAACGCGCCCGAGCAAGTAGCGGTTGGGCTCGGTCGCGATGGTAAGCAAGCGTTCAAGATCACGCTCGGTTTTCTTGCCTTTGGCTTTCTTTCGCTTGGTGCTGTGCGAACCGGTAAACCAGAGGTAGTTGTCGGTGTAGTCCATGCCTTCAATGTCAATTTCATCCTCTTGGTTAAAAAGGTTAACAAAATCGCTAAGATCGAAGGGCTGATGCGCACCGAAGACGAATGGCTCCAGCAAAGACAGCCGCTCGATAGCAGTCCCTTCGTCGGAGCCAAGCCAGAGATAGCCATCGGGGCTGGTCGCAGCCGCTAAAGGTTGCCCTTTATTTCTTCGGCTGGCTCGTCGAAGCGGAGCAAGACTCGACTGAGCAGAAAACAGTCAGGCATTATTCATTCTCCTTCTCTTTATCGTACACAAGTAAATGCAGATGCGACAAGATTGCTGTTGTCCAGCGCCATTGCTGGACAGGTCTATTCAGCTTGAGCTCGACATGGCATACGAAGACACCGGAACGAGACTCGCTTGTCGCCGCCGCTGGTCCAACTCGGCCAGAAATCGAATGATCAGCAGCTCAAGCGGGCGAGGGACTGGTTCGCGCCGCAAGAGTGTGCGCATACTGAATAAGTAGACCGAGTCGCCAACCTGGACTCCGAGCGGCGCAAGATGATCGCCCTCGATCTCTTCGTGCAACAGAATGTTGTTCTGGCCGGCCCGCAGCGCTTCGAGGAACCAAGCAACATCACTCTCTTCTGGCGAACCCGACTGGTTGCCCGCCACCGTATCGTCGCGAAACGAGATCAGCGCGGTCAAGTTGAAAAGATCCCTTTGCTCGATCAGCGCTTGAGTCTGCTGCTTGGTCGGCTCCACCCCCAAACCCAGCTTGTCCAGAATCTGAGGCAAGATAGGCACGCGCACTGCATGCTCTGTATCGGCAATACTGGGGGCCATCAGCAGCGACGGCTCATCGAGAATCCCCCGGCGCGTTGCAAGCGTAGCAGCAGCACTCGTGCTCGGTAAAATCAGCGTATTCGTCGCCGGATCGGTAAACGCTTCGAGCAGAGCAATAAACTTGCATCCCACACTATGCCCAACCCAGAAATGCGGTACGCCTGTAAGATTGGGCAATGCATCGCGTACACGATCACGCTCTTCGACCAAGGTATACGCGATGCGATAGTGGTCAAATCCTAATTGGATCGGGACTGCGATAATAGTGTAACCAGCCGCGAACAATGATTGCAACAAGAAGTCATACGATGTTGTGGGGAGTAGCCCGAAGAATTCACCGCCATAAAATTCGACAACGCCAATCGGTTGGGGATGTTGGGCAACCCAACTCTGCGAAATAAGTGTGTAACGCAGGGGCATAGTTCCTCTTTTTCCTTATGCTCTTTCACGTAGCTACATATAGGTTTTATACCACATCTGCAGCTTCTAATTGAATCGCTCGATCACTGTTGCATTGGCCATCCCGCCGCCTTCACAGATCGCGATCAGGCCATACCGCCCCTCGCGACGCTCCAATTCGTGAAGGAGCGTCGCCATAATCCGCGCTCCCGATGCGCCGAGCGGATGCCCAAGCGCAATAGCGCCGCCGTTGACGTTGATGTTGTCCCAGGATGCGCCAATCTCACGCTGCCAGGCCAGGGCTACTGGCGCAAACGCCTCGTTGACCTCGAATAAATCGATAGCGCTCGCATGGAGACCGGCCCGTTGCAGCACTTTGCGGGTGGCGGGGATTGGACCGGTCAGCATGGTCACCGGGTCTGCACCAACAACTACGCCAGCAACGAACCGGGCACGCGGGCGTATCCCCAAAGCCTGGGCCATCTCTGGTGTGGCGATCAACGTCGCGCTTGCCCCATCGGAGATCTGGCTGGAGTTGCCAGCCGTGATCAATTCTAGACCGGGAAAGGCGGGCAGGAGAGCAGCCAACTGCTCTGGCGTGGTATCGGGGCGAATCCCTTCGTCAAGCGCAAGGCCGCCTGGACCAGGGAGCGGGACGATCTCGGCCTGAAAGAAACCGGCGCGTTGCGCTGCGGCGGCGCGCCGATGGCTCTCGTAACTCGCCTGATCCAACTCGGCGCGGGTCAGCGTCCACTGGCGTGCGATCAACTCCGCACCGCGCGCCTGGTTGAACCATCCCTGCTCCAGGTCATAGCGCTGAGCGATCCCTTGGGTCAAAGGCGTGCCAGGTCCGTTTTGAAACGATGCTCCCATTGGTACACGAGACATAGACTCGACGCCGCCAGCAATGACTAGATCGTAGACGCCAGCCATCACTCCCTGGGCGGCAAAGTGGATTGCTTGCAAACTCGACCCGCACTGCCGGTCAATCGTCGTCGCCGGGACCGATTCGGGCAGACCAGCAGAGAGCCAGGCATTGCGGGCGATATTCACCGCCTGCTCGCCAACCTGACTGACACAGCCGATGATAACATCATCTACCTTGGCAGGATCAAGCGCATGACGTTCTAATAAGGTTCGTAGCACATGGCTAAGCATATCGACCGGATGAACGTTGCGCAACCCCCGGTTGCGCCGGCCAAGCGGCGTTCGCACCGCATCAAGAAGAACTGCTTCATGCATGGTCACTCTCTTTCTCTCGTCAGGTACATTATGAGCATATCAATGTCGCGTCAATGCGGATGTATCGATACGTAACGCAGCACAATATCTGCAGCATCCACCCGCATAACTATGCCTATTGTACAACCTTCTCTGGATTGTGTGGGACTGTGGTATTATCGGGGGCGACAAGATCATGTTGGCGGCGCTTGTCCGCCAATTCCAAACAATGTGGAGGCGATCAATGGAGATACGAGGGAAGAGTGCGATTATCACTGGCGGTGCATCAGGCTTGGGCGCCGCCACCGTTCGCCGCATGGTTGCCGCTGGCGCTCGCGTGATCATTGCCGATCTGAATGAGGAAGCTGGGGTAGCGCTGGCAAGCGAGCTGGGCGAAGCTGCGCATTTCGTCGCCACGAACGTGACTGATGAAGCTGCTGTCAAAGCAACCGTACGGGCGGCGCGCGATCATCATGGCGGGTTAGACATTGTTGTCAACTGTGCAGGGATTGCAATAGCCGAACCTATTTTTGGCAAGAAGGGCAGGCATGATCTGCAGCGCTTTGCTCGGGTCATCCAAGTCAACCTGATTGGCGCCTTCACTATGATCGCAGTTGCAACTGAAGCGATGGCCCAGAATGAACCAAACGATTTGGGTGAGCGCGGGGTGATTATCAACACGGCTTCCATCGCCGCCTTTGACGGGCAAGTTGGCCAAACCGCCTATGCGTCTTCGAAAGCCGGAGTCGCCGGTTTAACGCTGCCCGCCGCGCGCGAACTGGCGCGTTTTGGCATTCGGGTAGCAAGTATTGCCCCAGGGCTGTTCGAAACGCCGATGTTGGCCGGTCTGCCAGAAGCAGCTCGCCTATCACTAGGCCAACAAGTTCCCTTCCCATCACGCCTCGGTCGCCCTGAGGAGTATGCAGCTCTGGTTCAGCACATTGTCGAAAACGTCATGCTCAATGGCGAAACAATCCGCTTGGATGGGGCCTTACGAATGGCGCCGCGTTAGAGTCCAATGAGCGCCATCACAATCTCAAATGCGATCAGCAGAATAATGCTCCACTCCAAAGCAGCGGCACGCTCGGCGCCAGCCTGATCCTGGAGCATTGGGGAGGTTTCGCACAGCAATACCTAGCGATATTCGATATCTGCGCGCCATACATAAACGCGCAACACATCGAGTGCGGTGCTATAGAAGCGATACCAGTAGACGTCGTCGGTCACTTTGAAGGCATTGCCGACCCGCTCAGCGACCTCGGCGACTTCGATGATCCGACTTTGCACGGTTTGGAGAAGGCGACTATAACGACGCACCAGTGGTAGAGCCAGGAGGCTTTGGCGGCCTCGATGCGGCGGTACATCAAGGGCTGTTCAGCCCCCAGCTCGGCGTCGTAGGAACGCATCAGCAGTAATTCGACGTTGGCAATTCGACCAGATCCGCAGCAGTCGCCGCCGCCAGCGGGTTGGCCTCGATAAGCAAGACCCCATTCCAACTAAGGAGCGCTACATCGTCCGGAAAATAGCTTATTCTTCCGATCAGACTGGTTGTTTCAGGACTAAGCGGTTTTCACTCGCCAAGCAGTGCCGCAAGGACGGGGGGATATTCGCCAGCATTGTAACGTCGATCGGCGTCGCCAACTGTTCCACCCGTAAGACGCTATAATCCTCAACGAGCGGCGCTCGTTCAGGCTGGCTGATCGCTGCGCGAATCAACGCCTCCAATTCGTCCAGCGCTGCGAGGAGTTGCTGCTGCAGCGCGGACGGCAAGGACTAGGTCGCAGCCAGGAGATCGGCAATGGCTCCCTAACTCGTAGCGCACGGCAACGGCAAGGTTAGCGCCAGAGCCACTGCGCCCAGATAGTAGATGCTGGCACGCAGCGCGCCAGTATCAGAAATCCCTCCCAGTTCGGTTGGGATTGTCCCCAGATCGACCCCAACCGGCGGTTGGGCAATCTGAATACCTTCAGACTGCCGCATCCGTAGCGGAGGTTGACGCCGCGCCGTTGGCGTTGTCAGGCAATCTTGAACACGGTCCAGATCGATCGAGTCCCCAACATCATAGAGTTGGTAGATAGTTAGCGCGCCCGCCTGGATAGCTGGGAGTACGATGGCGGCATAGCCAGATGGAGCAGCATAAGCATCGAACTGTCACATAGACACCCACAGAGCAAAAACCTAGCTAGCCGATATGTCTTCACGCACCCTACACCAATGTGTCTTCTTCGTCACTCGCGTGTTTGAACCAGCGCGTGACCAGGCTAATGACCTCATCGGCGCTCTCCTCAATCGGCTTATCGGTGAGATCTACAATAGCAAAACCATGCCGCCGGAATATCCGTCGCGACTCGCTTATCTCATCGCTCAGCGCTTCCAGCTCAGTATAGGTTTCGCCCAGGGGAATACCCATTCGCCGCTGACGCCAGCGCCGTCGCGCCACAATGTGTTCAGGGTCTATCGTCAAACCGATAACGCGCCGCCGGTCGACCTCGAACAACTCCTTCGGCAGCTCGATATTCTTGACAAGCGGTATGTTAGCGACTTTCCAGCCCAGTACCGCCAGGTACATGCTCAATGGAGTTTTGCCCACCCGCGAGACGCCGAGCAAAACCATCTCCGCATGTTTTAGCTCGTCAGGTCTCCGCCCGTCATCGTGATCGACAGTATATTCAATAGCCTCCAGACGCTCGAAATTCGCGCTGCGTCGTGTCACATAGAGGCCTGGCTGACCAATCGGCTCCCGACCAAGCACTGTGGTCAGCCGCGCCAGTACACCGCCCATGAGGTCAATCTCCACCACATTCCGGGCGCGGGCGCGACGGATGAGTGCAAAGCGCATTGTGCGATCTACCATGGTATGAAGGATCAGGCCCTTGTTGGTCGCAGCCTGATAGATAATCTGATCAAGCTGATCGAGTTGGCGTACCTGCGGTATGATGATCACCGGGACGTTAGCGCCCTGAAACTGAGCGATTGCCACACGCGCAACCAACTCGCCAACCCCTCCAGCGCCGCCAGAGACGACGTAAATCGGCGGGCCACTCGAGTTTGATTGCTCCTCTTCTGCTAGCTCCATAATCTGTACGCTCCCTCCTCAATACCGGTCTAACAACTAGATCAGCCGCAAGATCTACGGCAGGCCTAGCAATATCGATTGAGTATGACCATTGCTGTAAGTTTAGGGGTTGCGAACCACAGCCCCTCACCCAATAGCTGCTAGGGGTATAAGTCGGTAGCGTTCCTATACAGCGCCAGAATGAGCGTGGAACGCGATCCTACTATTGTTGGTCATCACTCATATTGGTATGGCTACATCTACTATAACAGGCTGATGGAGTACTGGTCAAGCGGTGAATTCCAGGGCGCTGTGAATAACATCACATTTTTGATGGTGCGATGCCGGCGACAGTGACAGTAAGGCAGGAGGCAGAACTCTTTGTTCTAACCTGCCTGATAATGAAACGTGTTGCAATGGCTGTCTTTATTGAGGTGTCCAATTCCCTCAATCTGAAATACAGATTCATCACTCAATCTCATCTGCACCGTTATTCTTTTAACGGTTATTTAGCGCTCATAATCCATTGATTCGAATAAATCCGTCAAAGGAACTGTCATTAAAAGTGGCATCGAGAAAGGTCTGTTCCATAAACGGATCTGTTCAGGCGAGAATAGATCGTAATAATGTATCGTATTCAAGGAATGCATGTTATGAATCCGTAATCTTATGGCTATTTCTATTTTCTAATAGATTGCTATACTAGTGACATGACTTTGGCTGTAGTGAGGTAGATATCGTTTTCTTTTTGACTTACATTAATACTATAGTAATCTTATAATTTTTGTAAAAGCTATGTAATACCTTTCCCGAAACAACACCTAATCTCCTCTAAAGATGACACTTCATCTCAAAAGGAATCACTATAACTAAATATTTCAAGTAAGGTATTGGTTCAATGTAGGATCACACATGGTATCCCTGTCGCTTCAAACAAGAAAACGCAGAGAATCACGATCAAAGGGGGACAATATAAAGCTTTAAATCAACATAGCAAGACGCAGATGAGAGGATCTACTGCACTCCTTTTGTGGCGCATGTCTGTAGCAGATCAAGGAAAGAAAAATTCTGTTGGTCGATCTTACATGTTTTATCGATTCATAGGTATAGATAGGTAATTGCTTTATATCGCGAAGCAGCAGTCTGACCAAGCAGTTTCATGGCTCCTTGTGAAATTTGACAATCAAATCAATAGCGCATCATATCATTTAGGCAGCTTCACGACAGTACAATCGCCTAAGAGCAATCTTTCCAAGCACCAGCGTTGATTGTTAAAACTCATTCGGATTACTATTATATCATTAAGGAGAAGAACTGGATGCGCTCCAAAAAATATCTGGAGGCAATCCTCACCGTGTGTCTCGGTCTCGTTTGTCTGCTTATTATTATGACCCCTCGCTTCCTAAAAGCATCTTCCACTACATCTTCCCCATATATTTCTGCATCCGATCTACGTGGGCCGCCAAGCCTCACGGCTCAACAAATTGACGCAATCCTCGCCCACTATAATTCACCCGCTACAGGAACTGGTTCTATTTGGTTCATGATGGGGCAAAAATACGGTATCGATCCTGTTTGGGGCCTGGCCTTCTTTAACAAAGAGAATAGTCTCGCTATTAAGGGCGGGCATTGTACAACGACATATAACGTCGGAAACATCGCATGCGCTGGCTACGCCACCTGTCAGGGTCGTTGGCGCGCCTATTCTTCCTGGGAGGAAGGCATCGAAGACTGGTTTCGCCTTATCCGAACAACATATATGGATCAGTGGGGACTCACGACGGTAGAACAGATTGTGCCTATCTATGCCCCGGCTTTCGAGAATAATACAACGAACTATATTACGCACGTGCGCGGGGTTGTGCAACTCTTTCGAAGCCAAACTCTCATCCAAGAGCATGAACGCTGCTTTATGGAAACGGATTACTGTATATCCGGTGTTATGCTGGATTATTGGAAACAGCATGGCGAGTTGTTCGCTTTTGGATACCCTATCACCACACAGCACAGTGAACATAGTAACGGGCAAGAGCTGCAGGTGCAATGGTTCGAACGGGCGAAGCTGGCCATTCAAATCGACGGGCAGGTCACGAGCGAACACCTTGGCGCACAATTGCTCAGCGAGCAGGACCGCCCCTGGTACACCTTCCCGCAACAACCCAACGCTCCGCCAGGCTGTGCGTTCTTCGCGGAGACGGGGCACACCCTGTGCGAGCCATTTCTGAGCTACTGGCAATACAATGGTGATCTTGAGCACTTCGGCTATCCGATCACCGAGCAGATGACGGAGACTATTGGTACATGGACGGGTACCGTCCAATACTTTGAACGCCGGCGGATGGAGCACCACACCGAACTACCCGGATCGCCAGTGTTGCTTGGCTTGCTGGGAACAGAGCTGCTCAATGCACGCACGTCTGGGCAATGGAACAGCTCGATGATGGGCGACAAGCCCTATTGATGGAAGACTCTTGCTGTTATCGCAATCTTCAACGGGTGAAGAAACAACGACGCGCGGCCTTCAGGCGCTTGCTGTGCATTGCCTGAAAGCCGCACGTCATTTTCGATAGAAGCGTTCTATCAGCTCGCGTCGTCGTGGTCGCGCTCCCACACTATCAACGCTGCATCGTTGCCCAAAGCGCCAGCATGCAGATAATCACGCAGCACACCGCGGACAACGAAACCGTTGCGTAGTTGCGGCGTCAGTGTCGGATCGCTCAGTTGTCCGGCAACGACTGCGTTAACATAGGCTTCGATATCTAATTGATCGCGGTAATGACGATAGCCGGGAAGCATGCCGCCAGCGACCATTCCATTCATACCAAAGCGCCGGATCAACGCCTTGCGCGCCGTGTAGAGGCTACGGGCGATTCCCTGTCGCCGGTAATCGGGATGCACGCTCATATCTGCGCCATAGAGCCATTCACCCTGCGGATCGTGATTTGTAAAATATCCTCCGGCCAGAATGTCGTGGAAGGTATGCACCGCAAATGCCTGGTCGCTACGGCAGCGAAAGGTGCTGCTCTGCCCAACAACACGGTCGCCATCCAGAGCGACATGCTGACCATCGGGAAAGAGTCGCAGATGAGCAGCAAAATGTTCTTCGGTCAGCCATTCGCTCGGATCGAGCGTTGGGAAACAGGTGCGTTGATGTTCAGCCAAGGCAGCGAAGTGTTTGGGTTGTGTGTTCGTAATGAGCACTGTATCAATACCCTTGATTATCCTGATCAAACGACTGGATTGCCCGGTCTCTGATGACGTTGCTAGAATGGTCGTCCCGGTATCACAGACTGAGCAACCTGGTCAATACATCCAACCCTTCCTCAAGCTCCTCGTCGCGAATAAGCAAGGGGACAAGCAGACGAATACAGTTGGCATAGAGTCCAGCCCGCATCGCAATCACCCCACGTTGCAACATGCAGTCAAGGATTTGCAGAGTCTCTTCCGGGGCAGGTGCGCGGGTCTGGCGGTCGCGCACCAACTCCAGGGCAAGCATCGCTCCCAGGCCACGTACTTCCCCAAGATATGGCGGCTTGTCTGATGACGGGACTTCAGCAATGCGTTCACGAATCCGTGCGCCGATGCGGCAAGCGCGCTCCAGTAAATGCTCCCGCTCGATCAGCTTGAGGGTTTCGATGGCGGCGACACAGGCAAGCGGGTTGCCACCATAGGTTCCACCGAGCCCGCCGACATGCACCGTATCCATAAGCGCCGCACGCCCGGTCGTTGCACTGAGCGGCATCCCTGCAGCCAAGCTCTTTGCACTGACGATGATATCGGGCTCGATGCCAAGCTGCTCAATAGCGAAGAGCGTGCCGGTACGCCCAAAGCCACTCTGGACTTCATCGGCGATCAGTACGCTGCCATTATGGTCGCAGAAGTCGCGAAGACGGCGCAGAAACTCGCGTGGCGTTGGAATGAACCCGCCCTCACCTTGAACCGGTTCGATCACAACCGCAGCAACGTTATCGGGGTCTACTCCAGCGACTAGCAACCGCTCAAAGGCCTGCCAACACTGCTCAACGCAGGTCGCCTCGTCGAACCCGTACCGGTAAGCGTAGGGGAAAGGTGCGCGATAGATTTCCGGTACGAAGGGGCCAAACTTCTTTTTGAAAGCGGTCCGAGAGGTCAGCGAGAGGGTCAGCAGCGTGCGCCCGTGGTAGGCGCCCTCGAAGACGATGATCGCGGAACGTTCGGTCGCTGCGCGGGCGATCTTCACGGCGTTCTCAACCCCTTCTGCGCCGCTGTTCGCCAACAAGGTTTTGCACGGCCCGCTGATTGGTACAGCTGCATTGAGCCGTTCACACAGCTCAATATAGGGCTCGTAGGTTCCTACCAACGCCGAGAAATGGATCAATTGCGCGGCTTGTTCCTGGATAGCGGCAACTACCTGCGGCGGACAATGACCCACGGCTAGCGCACCGATTCCGCCAACGAAATCAATCAAGGTATTGCCGTCCACATCGGTTACCAGCGCGCCGCTCGCATGGGCGACAGCAACCGGTGTGGCCTTATACAAACCAGCAACTACACTGCTCTCGCGCCGGGCCAGAAGTTCACGTGAACGCGGGCCAGGAATCGACGTGAGGAGCCGAATGCGAGGTGTTGAAGCAACAGACATTGTTCACCTCTATGACGACGTATGAAGTGTCAGAGACTTCCCAGGAATACGCGATGGAGCCAATGGCTAGAGTCTATCAGAAGTCGACGATCTCGGCAACAGGCAGCTTGGATCGCTAGCGCGCAACTTCGGCCTTGATTAGATCAGCGATGCGCCAGCCATTCTCGATTGCCAGATGGACTCGCCCGATGCCAGTCAGCGAGTCGCCGGCAACATAGAGGCCGCTGCCTGTACCATTCAATCTGTCGAAATTGGCGCTGCCTTCTGGTAGCGCATAGCGCCAACGTTGCAGATTGGCCCAGAGTTGCTGGCCCAATTCGTTGCCGACCAGAGTTTGAAC
>JAKSDJ010000271.1 GCA_022360155.1 Chloroflexales bacterium
CCTACACGTTACCGTAATCATCATGCCTCCAGGAGCTGATTCGCTTGACCAGCTAGTATTATACCACTACGGTTTTTTCTTTACTACTACGAACAAACATGCCTTGCTAGTGATTTTTTGCTGGCCTGATTTGGCAAATCCGCTCTTAATTATGTTAGGACTATCGCAGTGTCTACACGTTACCGTAATCATCATGCATCCAGGAGCTGATTCGTTTGATCAGTTAGTATCATGCCGCTACGTAAATCTACTTCGTTCGAAGGCGAATTACATCTGGCAACTCATCAGGCCTAAGAATGATATTCTGTGTGAATGTTACATAGTTTGGAGCTTCTACGACAACCCTGGCCAAAGTATTCGTTCGATTAGCATCGATGTTGATTTGAGAAAACTCATTACTGTCAGTGTAGACATCAATTGGCGCTAAATCCCCAGTTTCAATTGTGATTCGTGCGTTTGATATGTTTTCGCCACTTGTGGCTGCCTGAACCCGCACTTGATAGTGAAATGTCTCAGGCAAATTCGATGTGTTGTTACTTAGTAAAGTTGGAACAACACCAATTATAGCGGCAACAACAACCGCGATTGCGCCAATAATTGCAACAGTAACTTCTGTTCGGCCCTTCCTAGATGCGTTAATCATTTGATACTCCTAAAATCCCGACTTCTTGTCATGAAAAATAACTGATCATTCCTCAGCCTCAGATTGTTTGCCTGCGCCGAAGTTTTCCCCACTTTATATTCCGCGCATCTGAGCAACTTTGAAGCATCAGGCGATGCACACAACTGCGTCCATACTCATACTCATACTGGTGGTTTGCCGAGCACGCCTTTGAGGCCGCGTTTATCGAGTAAGGCCAATATGGCAGTAAACGGGATGCCCTGATTATAGGCGGGCTTGTCGTTAGGGGCGAAGTTCGGGTCGCCAGCATGGTGTAAAGCGATGAGTTCCCAGTTGCTGCTAAAGCACGGCGAGCCCGATGAACCCGGCTCCGTGTTGGTCTTGTAGCGAACTCGTGTGCCATTCGCGTTGACACCAATGATCGCATCGGTATCGAGTGCAAGCTTGAGCGGAGTCCCCTGTGGGTGCTGAACAATAAAGAGCGCAGCACCTGGCAAGAACGGTTCTGTCCTCGCGCTTACTTCAATCCAGCCCCGCCGCGGCGCATCAGGCTCACTCCCGCTTCCGATGGGCAGGATGCCGGGCATCCCTTCGACGCGTAACAGCGCATAGTCGAGTTCTTCCGGGTCTGGATCTCCGGCTTCCGGTTGAATATCGAAGCCGCTCATTGGGCTGGCGTCGATCAGCCAATCGGTGGCCAGACGGTACTCGGCGCCCGTGTTGAGCGTGCTGCCGTCGGCCAGTCGCTTGTAGTCGAAGCGCAGGACAATGTCATGCACCTTGGCGCTCAGCCCGCTGTTTGTCGTCGCACCTCGCTCACCGACGATGACCGCCTCAACGACGTGGTAGTTCGTTATCACCACATCTGGCCCAAGCAGAAAGCCGGTGCCGTAGAGCATCCCCTTGTTAGCGCTTACTTCGACCCGGCACACCTGCGCTTCGATCGCACCCAGCCTGGCACGCCACTGGTTCACATCGAGAAAGCTGTTGCTCGCCCGAATAATCCGTTCTAACTCGGGGCGGGGCGGAGTCGCAGGCGCAGCGCCGATCTGCTGCGCGAAGGCCAGCAGCAGCGGATTGCCGGGATTCGACTCGCGCGCGGCGCGCAGCAGATCGAGGGTCCAGCCTTCAGCCTCAGCCGCACGCAGCAGGTCGAAGGTGATGTCCATCAGACTACCGGGTGGAGCGATCATGGCCAGCTTCTTATCGAGCCGGAATAACAGCGTCCGTTCAAGGCTCCTTGCATCGAAGGCATCGCAGAGAGCCTGAACAAACTCTTCGAACTGCCGCCCAGTCAGTCGCATAGGTCACCTTCTCGATCTAAGATCGCATTTATAGCTATATGCCGATCATAACACATCTTTGACCACCAGTGAACGAAACTTCACCACCAGTGATCGCCTTACATCTTAAAACCTAACCATATTAGGATATAATCCCTAACATTCAAGGAGTTGCTTGCTCGCGCATTTCAATAAAACTACAACGAGCCATGTCATTCTGGACGCAGTGAAGAATCTCCTCGCGAACAGATGTGAGACCCTTCGCTGCTCTCAAGGTGACATCCTCGACGGCGTCCCAAAGCGCTGTGGTTGGAAGTCTCGTTGCAGTAATAACCAAGGTCAGAGTACGGTTAGCCTACACACTGTCCAAGTTAGGCAGGAGATGGCACAGTACTATCGATCAAGCAGCGCTCATGCTTGACGCGCCGGATGTGAAAAATCGGCGCAATAAGGTGTTAATGGTTCGTCGTTGCTCTTCACACTATATTCCGATGGTGGGTTATGAGCAAGCTAAATGGTCAGCAATTTGAGCAACTTCAGCAAGCGCTCGAGAGCGCCTTTCCAGACTACGACGATCTAGCCCGAATGGTTCGTATTAAGCTGGAAAAAGACCTTGAGCATATCGTCAAAAGGGATGCTCTGTCCAAGGTCGTGTTTCAGTTGATCAAGACTGCGGAAGCTCAGGGATGGATGGAGGAGCTCATTCGGGGTGCCCGCGCTGCGGTTCCTGGGAATGAAAAACTACGCGCGTTTGCCGAGGCATATGCTGCTTATCAGAAAGCGTTGGAACTATACAATTTGGCTGTAAAGAATCCCAGCCTGGCGAGGTGGGAGCAGGCCATCCAGTCCCTTCACAAGGCGCTGAAACTTAATCCTGACGATCGTGAAGCTAAGAACAAGTTGGCCGAAGCAGAGCGTCAGCAACATCTGGCGCAACTTTACGCTGAAGCGCTGATCGGAGAGCAGAGCACGGATTGGGAACGGGTTATCGACTACTTGTACCAGATTATCGACGACACCCCTACCTACCGCGATGCCCAACAGCGCATAACAAAGGCCAAAGATCGACTTGGCATACAGGCACGTCAATCCTCGCGCATCGAGCGCCGCATCGATGCAGCGGTTCCCAGTTCGGTAGAGCTCAATAAAACGATAGATCTGTTAGTCCAGGTGCGTTTCCCTGCTTCCCCACAGCTAGGTATCGCGGACTGGCCGACCCGCACAAAGCCAGATGCAATCGCACAGGCAGCGGATAACGTTAGGCTGGAATTTCCGGTGGATCCCAACACCGGCGTGGTGGTACCACCACGCTTGAGGATCGAAATTAATACGCCTGACTTCGAAGTTCAAGGTCCAAATTCCCAGATCATCGAGGTGCCGCAGGATGATTACTCGCGGCGGGTTTCGTTCTTACTCAAAGCAAAAATGCTGGGTCAGGCTCGGATCGATGTGTTAGTGTATCGGCTTGATCAAACGGTTATTGGCCAGGTTCCACTTGAAACCACCATCGACACTTCTGCGCTCCAGGTCAGTTCAATGCGGGTAGCCAAGATGTTTCTGGTTGTTGAGGTGGGAAACCCAGCATATACAGCAGTTTCTACTCCAGGGATGAAAAGGAGTGAGCAAGACATTCGTGATGATCTGAAACGCGAGCATGATCTGTTGCAGAAACGGCTTCAGCTATTACATGCATTGGAGATAAAAGAAGCGCAGTTTGGCATCAACACACCAGCACATATCACAATAGAAGCAAATGATCTTCGAGAGAGACTAATTCCACAACATAAAAAAAGAATTGCGTCATTGGAAGACGATTTGAATAAGCTCACAACGCCACCATCCGATCGACCTCAACCTGAGCCGTCTAAATCTCTGACTCCGGTTTCGGAACCACCGGTTCCACCACGACCTTTACAACGGCTCTCCAAGAATTGGCTTATCACAGTTGCTCTAGCGTTGGTTGGGGTTATAGTCGGTATCGTAATCAGCTTTCTTGGCACACGTAATAACACAACCCCTACTCCTATAGTAGAGACTACTCCACTCCCGATTGCCACCGACGCGAGCAGCCAGGCTACGCCAACCCAAGCTGAGAATACGCCCCCTCCAGTAGAGACTACTCCAC
>JAKSDJ010000508.1 GCA_022360155.1 Chloroflexales bacterium
GATCAGCGCGCCGCACTGTGCTGAGGCGATGGGCAATGACAATGCTGGTTCGCCCCAACATCAGCCGCTCTAATGCGTCCTGAACCAAATATTCACTCTCACTGTCCAGCGAACTGGTTGCCTCGTCCAGGATCAAAATGCGAGGATTCTTCAGAAGCGCTCGGGCTATTGCAATCCGCTGGCGCTGACCGCCGCTCAACTTGACGCCACGCTCTCCCACCAGCGTATCGTACCCTTGCGGCAAGGCCATAATGAATTCGTGGGCGTTGGCTGCGTGAGCAGCCGCTTCGAGAGCGGCGTTATCGGCATCGAGTTTGCCGTAACAAATATTGTCGCGAATGGCGCCGCTGAAGAGCAAGGTCTCCTGCGGCACAATACCAATTTGCTCGCGTAAGCTACGTACTTGTACAGACCGGACATCATGACCATCAATAGTGATACTGCCGTCCTGAACATCGTAGAAACGCGGGATAAGATTGACCAGAGTGCTTTTCCCCGCACCGCTTGGGCCAACCAATGCAAGCACTTCCCCTGGTTCGACTGTCAGATTCACATCACGCAGCACTGGTAGATCTTCAACCTGGTACGCAAAGTTTACGTGTTCAAAGCTGATTCGCCCCTGGGTTGTCGGCAGTGCATATGCATCGCGGGCATCAGCAATATCAGGGGTAATATCGAGTAACTCAAAGACCCGCTGCGTCGCGCCAAGCGCCTCCTGGAGTTGGCTGAACAGGTTAGTAAAAGTCGCCATTGTCCCAGCGATACTGCCAGCGTATAACAAGAATGCGATCAAATCACCGGCGCGAAGCTGGCCAGTCAAGACTAGCCTGCCACCGAACCAGAGCACTGCAACCATTGCGCCCCAGACAACAATGCCAACCAGCGGCTGGAAGAATGCGCGGGCTCGTGTCCGGCGCATGGCGGCGCTAAACGTCGCCTCGATCGTCTCACGGAAACGGCCTATTTCATATGGTTCGCGGGCAAACGACTGCACGATCCGTACACCAGCGACCGTCTCTTCTAGAACGCTGGCCGAGTCGGCCAGGCGGTCTTGTACATCGGTCGAAATCCGGCGAATCCAACGTCCGAAGATAATACTTACAATGGAGACAAGCGGAACAACAAGCAATGCCAGAATCGCCAATTGCCATGATACGATAAACATCAACACCAAAGCGCCTGCAAACTGGATCAGCGCCTGGAGGAAAGTTGCTACATTGGTCGTCGTTGTGGTTTGGATAAGCGTGACATCATTTGTGACTCGACTTGTAATCTCGCCGACCCGTCGATTGTTGAAGAAATTCAGCGAGAGGCTTTGCAGGTGTTCATAGGTTCGCAGGCGGAGATCGCTGACCGCTCGTTCGCCGACAAATGAGAGCAGATAGCTCTGAACCAGGCTAAACAGCGATTGAATTGCAACAACGCCAACCAAGAGCAGCGCCATCTGGTTCAACAGGATCAAGGCTCCACCCTCAGCAATCGCATTGATAACTTGACCAGCCGCAAGCGGCAGAGCTAATCCCAAGCTGCTGCTGATAACAAGTGCAACAACGGCAATAAGCAAGCGTCCGCGATAAGGGCGAACATAACCAAAGAGACGCCGCCAATTCACATCGCGGATATCGGCAAGTTGAAGCCGAGGCTGGGTCTGCGTTGTATCGCTAGCTGTCTGGGTTACACTCGTATTGCTTTGACCTTGACGGCCCATCCGTGTTTCCCGTTCTTGCATCAGGCCCATCGCCCATTCTCTCCGCCGTCCAGAACCCGATGCATGCCTTCAAGAACCCGATTCAAAAGACGCATGAGCGTATCAACATCATCGAATTGCAGATGAGCTAAAGCTGCCTGGATCTGCTCGCGCCGAGCCTCTTTAATTGCCGCGATCAGTTTGCTGCCCTGCGGCGTTACTGCAACCATCACCTGGCGCCGGTCGCGCTCGTGACGTGTTCGTTCGACGAGGTTTTTCTCGAGCAGCCGGTCAATAACGCCGGTCAGCGAGGCCGCTGATTGCTGCGTCGCCTCGGCCAAGTCCGACATCTTACATTCTTCAGCCATTTGATGAAGATGGAGTAGTGTGTAAAATTGAGGCACCGTAATCCGAAAGCGCTCTTCATCTAGAAGTTGCATAAATTGACGCTGACTGAGCCAGCTAATCTGCAGAATGGCGCGCTCAATCTCTTCGAGGGAGCTGCGGGGTGTTTCCCGATCAAGGCTCTGCTGTTCGCGACGCAAGACTGCCATGTACTATCCCTGACAATTGCTAGAGCTTTTAAATATTCAATATCGTTAAGTATATAGCTCCTTAAGCATCATGTCAACTGCATATATATCACACAAATATAGGCCTGCTGGGACGACGCTGTACAGCACGCTGTGACAAACACCACTCTTGTTGATTGGGAAAACGTATTTTGAGGATAACCAGCGGATATTGAGGTGTGGTGGGGACGGGGGGAGTTGAACCCACACGCCTTGCGGCACATGCTCCTAAGGCATGCGCGTCTGCCATTTCGCCACGTCCCCAACCGTCCACGAGTATAGCATACTCATACAACAACTGCAAGCAACCTTGCCCTGACTTTAGCTCCATGTTATACTGATTACTCGCATCCCAATCCATCATATGGGTGTAACCCGTACTCCCAACGTGGGTTGTCGTCTATACGTTTTCACCCGCCGCGCATCGTGATCACCTTATGAGGAGAGACGCCATGAAAGCCGTCGTCATGGCTGGAGGAGAGGGCACCCGCCTGCGTCCACTCACAATTAATCGCCCCAAGCCGATGGTTGCCATGGTGGACCGTCATGTCATCCACCATATTATTGAACTACTCAAGATATACGGGATTACGGACATTGTTATTACGGTTCAATACCTTGCTAACGTGATCCAGGACTATTATGGCGACGGGAGTAATTATGGCGTCAATATCACCTATTCTTTGGAGGAAATCCCGCTCGGCACAGCCGGTAGTGTAAAAAACGCCGAACACTTGCTTCAGGAACCATTCCTGGTAATCTCCGGCGACGCCCTAACTGATTTCAATCTGAATCAGATCATCGGGCATCATATGAATAGCAAGGCAATAGCGACCATCACCCTCACCCGAGTGCCCAATCCGCTCGATTATGGGGTTGTGATCACTGATGAACAAGGGTACGTACGCCAGTTCCTGGAGAAGCCGAGTTGGGGCGAAGTGTTCTCGGATACGGTCAACACTGGCATTTATGTGCTCGACCCTGAAATCTTGGCCTACATCGAGAAGGGCAAGATGGTCGATTGGTCGAAGGATGTTTTTCCGCGGATGCTGCGCAAGCAGGATGTTATCCAAGGATACGTCGCACAGGGATATTGGACCGATGTCGGCACAATTGAAGAATATATGCGGGCCTGCGGCGACTACTTATCCGGCAAAGTCAACCTACCCCGAGTTGGGCAACATATTGGCGGCGGCGTTTGGATCCACAATGACGTTGAGATTGCGCCCAACGCGCAACTCCACGGGCCAATTTATCTAGGCCATGGCACAAAGATCAAAGACGGCGTCATCCTTCACGGTCCTTCATTTATTCGCGACTACACAATTATTGACACGCGGGCAAATGTTGATCGTTCGCTCATCTGGCGCAACTCCTATATTGGCGAGCGCGTTGAGCTCCGTGGGGCTATTGTGCTGCGCCAATGCAACATCCGTAGTCGGGCGATGCTATTCGAGGGCGCAGTTGTTGGCGATGGAGTGCAAATTGGCAACGGGGCAGTGATTCAGCCCAACGTCAAGATTTGGCCTAGCAAAGAAGTGGAAGATGGCGCAACTGTTACCAGTAGCATCATCTGGGGCAGCCAAGGTCGACGGGTGCTCTTTGGGCGCTATGGCATCACCGGTCTGGTCAATATTGAGATCACCCCGGAACTCTGCGCCCAGATTGGCGCTGCATTCGGCGCAACGTTACCGCGCGGCTCGATGGTGACGATCAACCGTGATGCACACTATACGCCGCGCATGCTCAAGCGAGCGATTATTGCTGGTCTGCCCTCCGCCGGGGTCAATGTCATGGATCTACAAAGCGTTCCTATCCCTGTCACCCGTTATTTCACGGCGGCAACCGATGCGGTTGGCGGCGTTCATGTGCGGCTTTCACCTTTCGACAATCGCGTTGTTGAGATTAAATTCTTCGACGAACGCGGCCTCGATATCAATACAAACAGCGAACGTAAAATCGAAAACACCTTTTTTCGTGAAGATTATCGGCGGGCATATCTCGACGAGATTGGGCGAATCACATATGGGCAAAACGTTGCCGAAATTTACTCACAGGCATTTCTGCGCGCATTACGACCAGATGCGCTTCAACGTATCGCCCGTGATTTCAAGCTGGTTGTCGATTATGCCAACACTAATACCAGCCCCTTTCTGGCTGAACTTCTACGGCGGATCAAGGCCGATGTGGTCGAACTCAACGCCAACCCGGACGAGAACCGGATTTTTCAGACTAATCAGCAGATCGAGGCGGGGATGCACCGCCTGACCCAAATTACGCCGGTCCTCAACGCCCATGTCGGCGTGCGACTCGATAGCAGCGGCGAGAAGATTTTCATTGTGGACAATATTGGCAATCGGTTGCCAGGCATTCAGGCTCTAGCTGCAATGACGTTACTCGTCCTCAAAGCTTATGGCGGGGGTGCAGTCGCTGTGCCGGTGACAGCGCCACGTGCATTCGAAACAATCGCCGAACAATATGGCGGAAAGATCATTCGCACCCGGGCCAACCTTGGCGCATTGATGCAAACCGCCGCCGCCGATCCCAACCTATTGCTGCTTGGCGATGGCGAAGGAAACTATATTTTTCCCTCGTTCTATCCTATCGCTGATGGGCTCTTTGCGGTTGTCAAGCTCATGGAATTATTAACAATCAATGATACCGAGTTGAGCGATGTCGTCGGTCTGCTTCCGCCCTATTATCTCCATCGTACTCGTGTTCCGTGTCGCTGGGAGAGTAAAGGCAAGGTCATGCGGATCCTCAACCAACAGTACCAAGAGCGTCAACTCGATCAGGTCGATGGTATTAAAATTGATTTAGGGAAGGAGTGGGTGCTGATCCTGCCCGATCCCGATGGCCCGTTTTTCCATGTTTATGCTGAAGGAAGCAACAACGAACAGGCCCGAATTCTTGTCGAGAAGTATGCGGGGCTAGTTACAGGGTTACAATAACCGTCTATCGTGTATCAGCTTTCTATCACATAAGCATATACCGTAGGTATGCTATAATAGCGTAGCATATCCTGCCTGGATTAGCCCTTTGGGAGCAACTGCGTGGCCCTATTTAATCCAATCAACTCATTGTTTGGCGCGTTTAGCCGTGATCTGGGGATCGACTTGGGAACAGCCAATACCCTGGTTCATGTGCGCGGCAAAGGAATCGTGATTAGCGAACCATCGGTTGTCGCGATTGATACGAAGACGAAAGAAGTTCATGCTGTTGGCGCTGAAGCCAAAGCTATGGTCGGCAAAACCCCGGCCAATATCGTTGCGGTGCGTCCGCTCAAGGATGGGGTCATTGCCGACTTCGAAGTAGTTGAGAAAATGCTCGACTATTTTATTAAAAAGGCTCATGCTCGGATGTCTCGGCTCTTGCCGCCGCGCCCTCGCGTTGTTGTTGGCGTTCCCTCCGGCGTGACCGAGGTCGAAAAGCGCGCCGCTCGTGATGCTACGCTCAACGCCAACGCCCGCGCAGCCTATGTCGTCGAAGAGCCGATGGCTGCGGCAATTGGCGCCGGCTTGCCTGTCGAGGAACCAATGGGCAGTATGATCGTAGATATCGGTGGCGGGACGACAGAAGTCGCCATTATTTCACTCGGCGGCATCGTGATCAATCACTCTATCCGCACCGCAGGCGATGAGATTGATGAAGCAGTGATCCAGTTCGCACGGCGCGAGTACAATCTGCTGATCGGCGAGCGAATGGCCGAAAAAGCCAAAATTGCCGCCGGGAGCGCTTATCCGCTCGATGAAGAAATCAAGGTAGTGTTGCGGGGGCGCGATTTGCTCACTGGTCTGCCCAAAGCGATTGAAGTGAGCAGTGTTGAACTGCGGGAGGGTGTTGCTGGCCCAGTAAATGCTATTGTGCAAGAAGTCCGCTCTGCTCTGGAAGAGACGCCGCCAGAACTTGTCGCCGATATTATGGAACATGGTATTACGCTGGCTGGCGGCGGTTCGCTTCTGCACGGCTTGGATCGCCGCATTGCTGCTGAAACCAGGATGCCGGTCTATATTGCTGAAGATCCGCTCTCCTGCGTGGCGCGGGGTGCAGGGAAGATGATCGAGAACTTCGATAATAAGATCTACCAGGAC
>JAKSDJ010000231.1 GCA_022360155.1 Chloroflexales bacterium
ATTCGACGATGTCTGGTAGGGATGGGTTATCAAGCAGACATCATCCGCGTCCTGCGTATTCTGGGCGGGACAGGCCGTCTGCGGCCAGTAGGTGTGGGCGATTGATGCCGACCCACACCCAGGACCCCAGGAGCACCCCAACCAGCAGCACAACCCAGCGGTTCATCTCGATTCCGCTCCTTCAGGGTAGCTGATCGCCAAATGCTGGACGGGTATGCGGTGTGCCGGCGGGCAGGACCGCAGCACATGGCTTGCAGCCCCCAGTCGTCCAGGGATCTGAGGCGTGGTGTGTCCACGTGCGCGGCCATTGCCAAATTTGAGCGCACAAGCGCTGACCATTGGGCGGTCTAATCCTGACGGCGCGATACCCAATCGCAATCGCCGCCTCATCAGCGGTTGTATCCATCCCCCCAAACTGCCACGCCGCCGCAAGGGTTAGGGCATAAGGAATGCCCCATTCCCGCGCCATCATGCCATACATCATATTGCCGAGCTCCGAACGATCAAGACAGCGTCTGCACAAGGTGACGGTACCTTGACACGTACCGGCGCCACACGAATCGATAAGGGGAAAATCGTAGGCTTTATGCGGAATACCCCTGGCATAGAGCGCAAACCCGCCGAGCCAGCCCATCAGCGTACCGGCAGCGCCCCCAACAACGCCGCCAATCCCTGCGCCCGCTGGGCCACCGCGCAAGCCCCCGATAACTGCGGCGATCGTGCCGAGACCAACTGCGCCGACTGCCGGTGCGGCGATCCTCGCCCCCTGCACCCAGCTCCAATGGGCTTGTATATCTCTGGCAAACCAGTCATCCACTTGAGGGCCGCAACAGGCCGTTGACGCTGGTTCGAGGCACAGCACGTCGCACAGATACTCCATCCCATTTATCTTGCACAAGGGATTCTCCGAAATCTTTGGCGCGCGGGGCGTACTTTGCCTGAGCAACCGATCGTATTGGGCATCGTTGGACCCAACCCGTTGCCAGAAGGTCTCCCAAAAGTCGGTTGTATCTTGGGCAATCGCACAATCATCAATACCATCGGTCGGCGTTTGATCGACACCATTCATACACCACTGTCGGCCTGTATCCACCGGGTTTTCTCGTTTGGGGCACCCAGGCGTCCCGGGCACGCATAATCCCCGTGCATCCGTCCACACTACCGGATTGCTATAGGCGTACTGATACGGGTGCAGGCTGTACGGCGTTTCGGGAAAGCCCGCAAACGGATCCCGTGTGGTCAACGTCCCGCTGCCGGGATCATACCAGCGCGCGCGCAGATAGACCAGGTTCGTCTCGCCGTCCTGCAGCTCGCCGGTGAAGCCGAAGGCGCCGAGCAAGTCATTTCCCCCGCGTGCGGGGGACGAAGGGGGGATTGCGGCGCGCCCCACGGGTTCCTTCGGCTCCGCTCAGGACAAGCTCCCCCACCGAACCAAG
>JAKSDJ010000840.1 GCA_022360155.1 Chloroflexales bacterium
CAACAGCGGTATGAAGAGTTGACCAAGAATCCGCTCTGGCAAAAAGTGCCCGCAGTGCAAAACGGCAAAGTCTTCATTGTACCGTCGGGGCTCTACTATCGCGGCGACGACGGGCCGCTGGGATCGGTGAAGGTCATTGACGATATCATGCTAAAGCTGACAGGCGCGCCGCTCGCCAGCGCCCCCCCCGCTCGTAGCGCTACCCGCAGCTTCACCGATGCCGCCGGGCGCAGCATGGAGATCCCCACGAACCCACAGCGCATTGTGGTCCTCAACGACAGCAACGGCGGTGCGCAGATCCTCGCACTTGGCGGGAACCTGGCGGGTATGACCACCCGCAACGGCACGCTCGAACTGGCCGACCGTTACAACCTCAGCGGCGTGGCGGAGGTGGGCGACTACAACGCGCCAAACCTCGAACAGATCGCTGCACTCAACCCCGATCTGATCGTGAATTACACGTACCAGGGGGAGATTTACGACGAGCCGGACTTCACCGCGAAGCTAGAGGCGATCGCGCCAGTGGTCTACATGGAGACGGGCGCATCGGTCGCTGAGGTGATGGCAGGCTTTGCCGACCTGCTCGGCGCGGGAACCGAGCTTGACGCGATGCGGAGCGCCTACGAGGCGCGGCTGGCCGAGGTGCGCACGCTGCTACCGGAAAACCTCGATGATGTGACGATCTCGGTCATCCAGATGCAGGACAACAACCAGATCAATACCTTCGGACGCGGCTGGTTTAGCTTCGGCGAGGTGTTCGAGGATCTGAGCTTTACGTCCTATCCCGCCAACCAGGCCAGTGGTCCAGCGGTGGAGACCTGTTGCCTCGACAGCCAGAGTCTGGAGACGCTGCCGGAGTTCGACGGCGACGTGATCTTCTACTACGTAGCCGGGCCGAACAACGACTACAGCGGCAACCCGCTGTTCCAGAACCTGAACGCGGTCAAGGCCGATCAGGCCTTCGAGTGGAACGACGACTGGTGGGGCAATAGCTACGACACGCTCGGCGAAATCCTCACCGACTTGGAGCAGTGGTTTAGCACAACCGAGATCGACCCGGCTGTGTATCCGTAGGTGACAAGGGCTACCCGCCTGCGCGGGTATGACGCAGCGAGAAGCTATCTGTGAAAGACCAGAACCACGAAACGAAAGGATCCAACCAAATGATCCAGAACGAGACCCCAACGCTATTGCCCGGAAACACGACCGACGCACTGAACCTCAACGGTGTGGACCGCACTGCACTCGCACGCCTGGATTTGGATACCATCAAGGTGGACGACCTCGCTGCCTGGCTATACGACCACGGCGCCGCCCACCTCAGCGCGATGGAACGGATCGAGTTAGCGGAACGCCTTACCCGTCGCCGTTTCATTATCGGCGCAGGTGGGCTGCTCGGCGCGGCAGCCCTGGGCGCGTGCGGCACGGGTGAGCAAGTGGCAGATTCTACCGTGACGACAGTGGCGACGCGCACTGTCGAGCACGCACTTGGGACGACAGAGGTTCCGCAGAACCCGCAGAGAGTCATTACACTGGATCCGGCTTCGACCCAGTCGGCTGTGGCGACGGGCGTGACACCCATCGCTACGCCCGACGGCGATATCGAGCCCTTGGCGGGCGTCGCGGACCTGGACGGCGTCGAGTCGATTGGGTTCGGGTCAGCGCCGAACCTGGAAAAGATCGCCGCGCTGAACCCCGACCTGATCCTTGGCCCCGATGTTTTCATCTCGAGCATCTATGATCAGCTCTCGCAGATCGCGCCGACAGTTGCTTTTGCCCGTGCATTGGGACCGGAATGGAAAGACTTATTTCTCAACTACGCCGGCGCGCTGGGCCAGACCGGTAGGGCCAGGGAGCTGCTGGACGAGTACGAGATGCGGGTGCAAGGCTTCGGCCAGAGGGTGCGCGAGGCCACCGGACGGCCGCCGAACGAGATCACGGTCTCGCTCATCCGCATCAGGCCGGACGCGATCCGCGTGTATCTGCCCAACAGTTTCACCGGGTCGATCATGGCGGAGGTCGGCCTGTCCCGGCCTGAGGGGCAGCAGGAGGCCTCGAACTCTCCCCTCTTGGCACTCAGCCGCGAAGAGATCCCCGACCTTGCCGCCGACCACATCATACAGTTTCAGACCGACGGCGACACAGAGGTGGATACCGAGAGGGTGTTCTCCAACCCGCTGTGGGAGGGGCTCGAGGCGGTACGACAAGGTAACTTCCACAGGGCCACGAACGGCGAGTGGTACCTGGAGGGCGCGAGCTTCTATGCCAACTTCGTCCTCGATGACCTCGAAAGGTTCTTCATCGAGGGAAGGGGGGCCACCAGAGGAGGCGAGACTTCCTGAGCGGCGCGCCGCCCCTCCGCGTAGATGCCAGCAAGCACAAGCGCCACGCCCGCCCTCGCCGTCGTTTTACCCCTGCGGGCAGGTGCGGGGACAAGCTACGGCGGAAGTCCGTCGCGAGAACCAAGGAACCGCTCGCTCTGTCGGATGTTGAAGCACATGTAGCGACAAGGAGAACACGTTATGTACAAGCGTGACATTGTGATGACCCGAAACCTGACCACGACCGACGCCGTAGACCTCGACCGCCTGGCCCGCTGCGCACCGGCCACCGCCGATCTGCTCGAACTGGCCGCCTGGCTTCAGACCCACGGTGCGGCACACCTGAGAGCAATCGAGCGGATCGAACTGGCCGAACGCCTGACCCGCCGCCGCTTCATTATCGGAGCAAGTGGCTTGCTCGGCGCGGCAGCCCTGGGCGCGTGCGGCGCGGGCATCGACGAATCTGGAGATGGCGCCGCCGCACAGGAACCGACCGCAGAGCAGCGCACGATCACCGATGACCTTGGGCGCAGCGTTGAGGCGCCGGCCACACCCCAACGCATCGTGGCACTGCATGATATTCAAGTCATGCGCCCGCTGCTCGACCTTGGTATCACCCCGATTGCTTCAGCCGCCCATCCGGCAGCAGATGGCGCCTTTCGTTTTGTCGAAGACTACGATGTCAGTCGCGTCGAGTCTGTCGGACTGATCGGCGAACCAAACTTAGAAACACTTGTACAGCTGAAGCCCGATCTGATTATCGGAACGCTGAGCGCCCAAACAGATATCTTTACCGACACGATGTCAGAAATTGCGCCGACGATCGTCCTCGACGCCGGCAAATCGGTCATCGAGCATCATCAATTTCTAGCGGATATAGTCGGGAGGCTTGCTGCCTACAACGATCTGATGCAGGAATACGAGACGCGGCTGACCCGCTTGCGTGAACAGATGGCGCCCCTCCATGACGACCTTGTCGTCTCAATCCTTGCATTCAATCCCAATGCTGGTCAGATTCAGATCGCCGAGGGGCCCTACACGCTGATCTTCGCGGGCGCCGGTATTCGCCAGCCAGACCCGCAGGTCAACTTCGAGAGCACTGATCCGGGC
>JAKSDJ010001036.1 GCA_022360155.1 Chloroflexales bacterium
CGCGCCGCGCTGGATCAGCACGGATCACCCGCGTGAAGTCATGATCGGGAATGCCGTCAGTGATCTGTGACCAGGTCTGGCCGTAATCATTCGTTTTGTAGAGCATTGGCCGGTAGTCATCGAGCTTGTAGCGAGTCGCCGCCACATAGACTGTCGCCGGGTCGTGGGGCGACGGTTCGATAATACTGACCAGCGACCAGGCGGGCACATCCGGCGGCGTGACATTCTCCCAGGTCTGGCCGTTATCGCGCGAGAGGTGGATCAAGCCATCGTCGCTGCCGGCCCAGAATACGCCTTTTTCGTGGAGCGACTCGATGAAGGCGAAAACCGTACAGTAGTGCTCTGCGCCAGTCGTGTCTTTGGTGATAGGCCCGCCCGATGGCCCGAGCTTACTCTCATCGTTGCGGGTTAGGTCGGGGCTGATAGGCTCCCAACTCGATCCCTCGTTGGTCGAGCGGAACACAACATTGCCGCAAGTATAGAGGACATTCGGGTCGTGGGGTGAGAACAGGATCGGGAATGTCCACTGAAAGCGATACTTCAAATCTTTTGCGCCCCAGCCGCCATAAATCTCCGGCCAGACCGTCACCAGACGGATCTGTTGAGTACGATGATCGTAGCGCTGCAATGCGCCGCCGCCGCCGGGCGAGCTGCCGACGGCGCCGACGTAGACGATATTCGGGTCGTCGGGCTTGACCGCGATATAGCCACTCTCGCCGGTGCCCGCCGGATAGCTATCATTCCAACAGATCGCACCAGTGTGGGTGCGGCTCGGCGTACTAATGCTCGAATTGTCCTGCTGGGTGCCATACACTCGATAGAGGAACTGGTTGTCAGCCGCCACATGGTAGAACTGCGCCGTCATCTGATTGTAGATGGTCGACCAAGACGCGCCGCCGTTGTAGCTCACACATGCGCCGCCATCGTTGCCCTCGATCATGCGCTGGGAATTGCGCGGATCGATCCAGAGATCGTGGTTGTCGCCGTGCGGGGTGGAGATCTCGCTGAAGGTGCGCCCGCCGTCAATCGACTTCCAGCAGCGTAGGTTAAGGATATAAATCGTCTCAGCGTCCTGCGGATCGGCAAAGATATGCATGTAGTACCAAGGGCGGTGGCGCAGGTTGCGGTCTTCGGAGATCAGGCTCCAGGTCGCCCCACCGTCATCGGAGCGGTAGAGACCGGCGTCTTCGGCTTCGACCAGCGCCCAAACCCGGTCGGGCCGGGTCGGCGCCGCTACAATGCCAATCTTGCCTTTGATCCCTTTGGGCAAGCCCGGATTGTCACTTATCTCAGTCCAGGTGTCGCCACCATCGGTAGATTTGAAGATGCCGCTGCCAGGACCGCCGCTATTCAGACTCCAAAAGTCACGCCGGACTTCCCAGAGCGTTGCATAGAGAATACGCGGATTGCCGGGGTCCATCGTCAGATCAATCGCACCGGCGTCCGGGCTGCGATAGAGGATCTTCTCCCAGGTCTGGCCGCCGTCTTTGGAGCGGAAGACGCCCCGTTCCTCATTCGGGCCAAAGGCGTGACCCAAAGCGGCAACATAGACCAGATCGGGATTCTCGGGATGAATCCGGATCTTGGCGATGTGGCGCGTATCGGCCAGCCCTAGGTTGACCCAGGTCTTGCCGGCGTCGGTAGACTTGTAGACCCCGTCGCCGTGCGAAACATCGCCCCGAATCGTCGTCTCGCCAGTACCAACATAGATCACGTTCGGGTCTGCCTCCGAAACCGCGATGGCGCCGACCGCCGCCGTCTTGAAAAACCCATCAGAGATATTCGTCCAATATGTACCGCCATCATCGGTTTTCCAGACTCCGCCGGCGCAAGCCCCAAAATAGAACAGCGCCGGGTTGTATGGGTCACCGGCGACCGCGACGACGCGCCCGCCGCGCGGCGGGCCGATACAACGCCATTCGAGCGAGTTCAGCAGGTTGGGATTGACAGACATAGCCGCATCTCCTTGGTTGTAGTATTCGCGCATCGCACCATTGCAATGCATACACTTTTCCCATGACTGCGAAAGCGTCGATGATCATACAGGGCCAACTCCTGCGATTGATAACAGCGCACTTCGCGCAAGGATATCTAGATTGAACCATTCTAGTGACTAACGCAAGAGTACTGGCAATTCAAAATACTGTCAATATCGTGGTACAATGCGGCAGCGCCACGGAAGAAATGCATTGTAGACAAGCACTATGCTCGTGCGGGCTCGCCCGAATCTATCAAAACCGCTGGATTGCAAGGAGGTATATCAGTGAAGAAGCTGATCAATTCGCCAGAACGTGTCATTGATGATGCGTTGGTCGGGATGGCCCGAGCCCACCCTGACTTGCTGGTTGTTCATACCAATCCACATATGATCGTTCGCGCCGATGCGCCGATGCGCGGCAAAGTCGGGGTTGTCTCCGGCGGCGGCAGCGGCCACGAGCCGATGCACGGCGGCTTTGTAGGCAAAGGCATGCTGAGCGCAGCCTGCCCCGGCGCGGTCTTTACTTCGCCTGTGCCCGACCAGATGCTAGCTGCGACCAAAGCGGTTGACGGCGGCGCAGGTGTGCTCTATATCGTCAAGAACTACACCGGCGATGTGATGAACTTCGAGATGGCCGCCGAACTGGCCGCCGCCGAAGGTATTGAGGTCGCGAGCATTCTGACCAACGACGACGTGGCGGTTCAGGATAGCCTCTACACCGCCGGGCGCCGCGGCGTGGGCGTCACGGTGCTGCTGGAGAAGATCGTCGGCGCTGCGGCGGAAGCAGGGGCCACACTGGCCGAATGCCAACGACTCGGCGAGAAGGTCAACGCCCAAGGCCGATCGATGGGCATGGCCCTGACCTCCTGTACGGTCCCCCAGGCGGGTGGGCCAACCTTCGACCTCGGCGAGGACGAGATGGAGATTGGCATCGGCATCCACGGTGAGCCGGGGCGCATCCGCATGCCGCTCGCTAGCGCCGCCGAGGTCGTTGAATTGCTCGCCATGCCAATCCTGACCGACCTGCCTTTCGCAGCAGGCGACTCGGTTCTGGCTTTTGTCAATGGAATGGGCGGCACACCCTTGATCGAACTGTATATCGTCTACAATGAATTGACCCGGATTCTCAAGGACAAGCAGATCACAATCGCCCGCAACCTGGTTGGCAACTACATCACCTCGTTGGAGATGGCCGGGTGCTCGATCACGCTGCTCAAGCTCGATGATGAACTGACCCGATTCTGGGACGCGCCAGTGCATACGCCGGCGCTGCGCTGGGGAATGTAGCAGTTTGGGGCCAGCAAACTTTTGCGTCCTCAACCGGCCTATGCTCCCATACTGCGGAGTAAGCCATGCAGATTACTGCCAAGCACATCATTTATTTTATCGAGGAAGTCGCCGCCAGAATCAAGGATCAGCGCGACGAGTTGACCCTGCTCGATGCAGCAATTGGCGATGCTGACCATGGCAATAACCTGGATCGCGGGTTCAGCGCGGTGTTGACCAAACTGCCAGGCATGACCGATCACGATATTGGTGCGATCCTGAAGAATGTCGGCTCCACACTGGTCTCGACCGTCGGCGGGGCGAGCGGTCCACTCTACGGGACAGCCTTTCTCCGCGCCGGCGCGACCGCCGTAGACCGCTTCGAACTCGCTCCCGCCGACGTGATCACAGCGCTCGAAGCCGCGATGGAAGGCATTCAAACTAGAGGCAAGGCTCAGCGCGGCGATAAGACTATGCTCGATGCGATGGGGCCAGGCATTGAGGCGCTCCAGCAAGCCCATGCCACAGGCGACGATTTTGTGGTCGCGTTGCGCAAAGGCGTTGCTGCGACCGAAGCCGGGATGCAGGCGACCATTCCGATGCTCGCAACCAAGGGCCGGGCGTCCTACCTGGGCGAGCGCAGCATCGGCCACCAAGATCCTGGGGCGACCTCGATCTTTCTGATCGCCCAGGCGCTGTTAGTGATGGCAGAATATATACAAACAACGAATAGTTAGGCGTGTTTCGAGCTCAACAATGGATCAAACAGCGATTCTCAACCAAACCTGGGCCTATGTTCAGGAAACACTCGCCGGCGAATGTTCAGGACACGATTGGCGGCATATTCAACGGGTCTGGCGCAACGCCCTACAGATTGCTCAGGACGAGGATGTTGACCTGTTTGTGGTGCAACTCGCCGCACTGCTGCACGACATTGCCGACTGGAAGTTTCATGGCGGCGACCTGGATGCCGGACCACGCGCGGCGCGGATGTGGCTCGAACAGCTCGGGGTCGACGAGCCGGTGATCGCGCACGTTTGCGCGATCATTGGCGATATCTCATTCAAGGGCGCCGATGTCGCGACAACAATGCGCACCCGCGAGGGAATGATCGTGCAGGATGCCGACCGGCTCGATGCCATAGGCGCAATCGGCATCGCCCGAGCCTTCACATATGGCGGATACAAGGGCCACGCGATCCACGATCCCACAACTAAACCGCAGCGGCACGCCAATTTCGAGCAATACAAGAATAACACCAGCCCAACAGTCAATCACTTCTATGAGAAGTTGCTCCTGCTCAAAGACCGCATGAACACCGAAACAGGCCGCTCTATCGCCGCCAAGCGCCATGCGTTTATGGAGCAGTTTCTCGACCAGTTTTTTCACGAGTGGGAAGGCGAGCGGTAGCGGGCGCTTCGTGCAACCCCCAAGGATTGGGGTCAGGATGCGTCGGCTCGGGCGCGGATTGCCGCCATGTCCAGCCCCGCCGATTTCATTTTCCGTTCCGCTTCCTGCTTGACTGCGTTACAGAACAGCGCCAGGAACGCATCGTGTTGACAGTGCCGGTCCATTTTCGTATAAACCAGATCGTACTCAATTTCCTGCCAAGTGCTCAGGTCCGCTAGGTTGTGTTGCACCTGCACTTCGAGGTTGTCCAACGCTCTGGCGAATGCCGCCTCGACTGTTTCACCCGCCTCGAATTCGTACCACAGCGCGGCGATCTCCTGGCCGCTCGGTTCCGGCAGGAGATCGCGAATGCGTGTGATAGCAGCTTGCTCGCGCGCGGCCTTAGCCTCTTTCCGCGCTCCGGTCTCAAAGAAGGGCACATCTCCCGCCTCAGCCTCAACGAGGTCATGAATCAACACCATCTTCAGAGTGCGGCACAGGTCTGCTTGGTGCTCCAGGTGCGGGTGCAACACGACCGCCATCAAAGCCATCTGCCAGGTATGCTCGGCGACACTCTCTCGGCGCCCATCGGAGAGCCAGCTATGGCGTAGCTCACACTTGAGGCGCTCGGCCAGCGTGAGTAACTCGAGGATGGCCGTGATCGCTGCATGTTGATGGGGCGCTTGCTTACTATGCTGGTCTTTCGTCATGACGTTCCTCACACCTGATGTGATATAGACTCCCAACCTAACCAACAGGCTGACCTGCTAATACCAATTCAACGTACACATGCCGCAGTCATGCTGAGCCCTTCGGCTGCTTGTCCTGAGCGCAGCCGAAGGGCTCAGGGCAAGCAGCCAAAGGAATCAGAGCCGGTCCTGAACAACGTGAAGGAGTGACAGGATGCCGAATATCTAAGTCGAATTGGTATAAAATCGCCCAACGACTTACTGCAGACAAACCGAGATGTATCTGTAGGCGAGCGTCCGGCGCTGGACAGATCATGTCGTAACTCGTATAACGCCTATTATATCAAAATCACTCATTCACCTCGTCACAGGTACTTCTCGCTGCGCACGACCTCGACCGTTTCGACGTAGGCTGCCATCGAATAGTCGGTGAAATAATGATCCTGCAGATGGTGTAAGATGCGATCGGCGACTTCAGGGCCGACGAGGGTTTCGATTCTGACCTGCGGACCGTACCACTGATTGCCGCTTATGCCGCTCGTGCCGTGGCCGCGCACTTCACTCAGCGTGTACCCCTTCGCTCCCAGGCGTGTGATTGCGTCGATAATCCGCCCCTCCAATATGCCTTCAGTGATAATTGTCACCAGTTTGATCGTCGTTGTAACCATAATATTCCTCTTCATAGCAGCAAAGATGACGCCCGTCGGGCATATCTTCCTCACAACTGATTGCGCATAGTCGACCGCTTATGCGATTGATCACATTCCGATTTGATAGAGCCACAACTGTAATTGTCGCGCATACTGGTAGTACAAGGGAAGGCCGATGATCAGATTGAACGGTAGCGTAATGCCCAGCGATGATGTGAGGTAGACACTGGGGTTAGCTCGTGGGAGCGTTGCGCGCACGGCTGCCGGCGCGTCGATGTACGAGGCGCTGGCGGTGATTGCGCCGAGCACAAAGCTGCCGCCGACCGACATCCCAATCAACTGGCCCAGGGTGACGCCGATGATGCCATGAATAATCGGCATCACAATGCCAAACCCGACCATAAACGGCCCGACCTTCGTGAACTCGCGCAACTGGCGCGCGGCCACCATCCCCATCTCCAGCAAGAACAGCACCAGCACGCCCCGGAATAGATCGCCAAAGACCGGCTCGATCCGCTCGTATCCCGGCTCGCCGATGGTAAACCCCATGAGCAGCCCGCCCATCAGCAGGATCACACTGCGCCCGGTCAAGGTGTCGCGAACGACCTCGCGCAGCGACGTATCGGAGCGCTTTAACGCAAAGCGCCCGATGAACAGCGCAACGATCACGCCCCACTCCATGAGCGCCACCAGGGTGGGCAGGAAGCCCTCGCTTGGGACGTCAAGCGCCTCCAAAAACGACACAGCGGCGATAAATGTCACGGATGACACCGAGCCGTAGTGCGCGGCAATCCCCGCCGCATTGGAGGGGTCGAATTTACCGACGCGGCGCAAAATCAGGTAGCACCACGCGGGGACTGCGACTGCCAAGAAGATTGTCACAATGGCGGGCAGCAGAAACTCAGCCAGCGATGTACCGGCAAGCTCGACGCCGCCGTTGATACCGATCGCGAGCAACAAGTAGATCGAGATAAACTTATAGACTGGTTCAGGAAATTCAATGTCGCTCTTGACGATCGTGGCGATCATTCCCAACACAAAAGCCAGAACCAGCGGTGATAACAGGTTCGTACGTAAGATTTCAACAGTATCCATCCCTCTCCCTTCTCGAAGATCCAGATCACAAAAAATACGAATAATATATCACGAAAAATTTTTCGTTAATCTAGAAAAAAGAATAGCCTGCGCCTCTCCTTTAGGATGGGGCGGACATGTTGTTTCGGACAGGAGGAGGCGAGGAGGCGAGGAGACGACGAAGTGACGAGACAAGGAGATGAAGAAGCGAAGAATAGAGAAGGTACAGTATATCGGCGCTGGGCGCTGCACCCAGCGCCCTTGAATTAGGCGATTGGATTAGCAACAATCACAGCATCCGCTCAGGGGGTTCGGGAGGCTCCGTTGCTGACGGCTCGCCTTGGTCTGAAGAATCTGGCGGCGCCAGCACATTGAGGAGATCGCGAATGGCGTAGCCGTGCTGCGCTGGGTGGCGCATGGGCAGCTCAGGATGGATTTCGTACACATTTCTGCGTCCGTCGCGCGTGCGGGAAATGTAACCGGCTTTGGCGAGATCGTCGAGGAGGCGTTGAACGGCGCGCTCCGTGATACCGACTTGCGCAGCGATTTCTTTCGCCGTCAGTCGGGGGTTGCGCGCAATGCAGAGCAGCACTTGTGTGTGGTTGGTAAGAAATGTCCAGTGTGCCATAGTTGTATCATCATTTGATTGATTATAAACACGATTAGTATATCACGAAATGTATAGCGCCGGTAGTTCAATGCCGCCATCGAGCGGTCTACATCAAAGGAGAGCATCGGAGGCAGATTAACTGCACGATGAACTTAGGTGTCCGCCGCTCTGCGTTCATCTGCGCGTATTTGCTTCATCAGCGTTCCATTGCAGACTATGGCAGAGACCTAACTCGTCACTCGTTACTGATATACCTGGTATGATGTTCATGAGGAGCAAGGCTCGGCTAGAGATCACCGTATAAATAGGAGAAACGAATGACCTTGGAGCAGATGCCCGCGTGGCTCAACGCCGTACACCACGATGGTTCGCCGCACTATGTAACCCTGCAAAACGATCAGACAGCCACGCTGCGGCTGCGAATGAGCCACGATGCACCGATCGAGCGGGTGTTCGTGCGGACAGCGCCTGATGGCGAACAGCACATTGCCGAAATGCATCCCAGTTCCACCGACGCGGTCTGCCGCTGGTGGACGATTGAGCTGCCTTTGTCGATGCCGCGCACCGCCTACCGCTTCCGGCTGCTCGCCAATGACGGCGCCTGGTGGTTCAGCGCCGCTGGTCCCGCCCGTCACATACCAACCGACGCTGGCGACTTTGTGCTGTTGCGCCGCTTTGATGGTCCTTCCTGGCTGCAAGACACCGTGTTCTATCAGATTTTTCCTGACCGCTTCGCGGACGGCGATCCGGCGAACAATGTGCGTACGGGCGAATACACCTGCTATGGCCGCCCGGTACAAGCCCGGACCTGGGGCGAGCCGCCGGCCAAGGGTCATGATTTCTTTGGCGGCGATCTGCTTGGAATTGAGCAACGCCTGGATTATCTGACCGATCTTGGCGTCTCGGCGCTCTACTTGAACCCGATCTTTATGGCGCCGAGCAACCACAAATACGATGTAGCCGATTACGACAACGTCGACCCCCACTTCGGCGGCAACGCCGCGCTCGCCTCGTTGCGCCAGGCGCTGGAGGCATGCGGGATGCGGCTGATGCTCGACATCGTACCCAACCACTGCGGCTCGACACACTCCTGGTTCACAACCGCTCAAATGGATGCGAACGCGCCGACAGCGGAATTTTTCACCTTTCACGAGCACTCCGAGAAATACGAGAGCTGGTTCGGCGTGTCAAGCTTGCCGAAGCTCAACTATCGTTCCGAGCAACTGCGCGCCATCATGTATGCCGGGCCAGACGCCATTATGCGGCGTTGGTTGCGCTCTCCGTACCGGATCGACGGCTGGCGCGTCGATGTGGCGAATATGCTGGCCCGTCAGGGGGACAGTCAGTTGGGGCATAAGATTGGGCGGGGGATACGGCGCGCGGTCAAGGCGGAAACCCCCGACGCCTACCTGCTCGGCGAACATTTCTTCGATGGGACGCCACAACTCCAGGGCGACGAACTCGATGCCACAATGAACTACCAGGGGTTTCAGATCCCGCTGCTGCATTGGTTGGTTGGCGAATATCCACTTGATCGCAACGCCCCGCCCTGGGCCGACCGGACCCTGCTGCCGACCGAGGCGTTGGCTGCGCAGTGGCGGGCGTTTCTCACCACCATTCCCTGGCAGGTCGCCATCCAGCAGTTCAACCTGCTTGGCAGCCACGATACTCCTCGAATTATGAGCGTGCTCGGCGCCGACTTGGCGAAGCTGCAGTTGGCAGTGACGCTCCTCTGCACCTTCCCCGGCGTCCCCTCTGTATATTATGGCGACGAGGTCGGGCTTGAAGGGGTCGATAGTCTCGATTGTCGGCGCTGTATGCCCTGGGATGCCGCAACATGGCGCCATGACCTGCGCGCCCACTACCAGAAGCTGATTCGATTGCGGCGCACCGCCCCGGCGCTGATCCGCGGCGGGTTTCAGTTGCTGTATGCCGCCGGCGAGACAATCGCCTTCCTCCGCGAGGCGCCCGAACAGCGGCTACTGGTGCTCGCGCGCCGCGCTGCCAGCGACCTGACTACGCTTCCGGTGCAGCACGGCGGTATTGCCGATAGTACACGCTGCCGCGAGTTGTTGAGCGGGAGTGTCATGCGGGTCGAAGGCGGGCGGCTCCCGTTGGCGGGGCGAGCCGGCCCAGGGGCCCAGATCTGGGAAGTGGAGCGGTGACAGGGTGCGCCGCCTCGTATGGGCATCAGCGCCCATGCCAGGCGGCGGCTTAAGTTTCGCTGGGCGGCCCAGTACAACGCCCTGCCCGCTAACTAATCACGCGCTCTTTGCGTCGAGCCATGTGGTCAGGTCGGTCAGGCTGCCGAAGTCGAGCAATGCCTCGCTCAAGTCCAGGATCTGATCAGCGGACAGGGCGCTGACCCGTTCCTGCACCGCTTCCGGGAGCGTGCCGATTTTGCGTATGAGCAGGCGCACGACGATTTCGCGCTGACCTTTCAGTTGCCCCTCAGCCAGGCCCTCAGCCAGGCCCTTGTCGCGACCCTTTGCCAAACCTTCGGCCAGGCCTTCGGCTCGCCCAATCTCCTCGAAACTGGTCACAAACGTTTCCATCCCATAGACCTCCAGTTCTATGTGGCGCATTTCATCGAATGCGCGCCGGGCGAGCGCCGGATCGAGCCGGAGCACGTGTTCCATCAAGCGCAGCAGCGCCCGTACGTCCTGCGCTGTATAGCCTTGCTCCAAGAGCGCTCGGTAGCGCGCCACCTTGCGCTGTAGCCGCTCGGCGGGCTGATCGCGGGTCGCCTGCGCGTCGCGGTGGAGCAGCGTCAAGACCGCAAATGGATTGGGAGTCGCTGCCAGCATCACCGGATCGAGATCGAGCAGATTCACAGTCGGGAAGCGCAGACTCAGTTCACAACCCCAGAGATCATACCCAAACCGATCCGGTCGCCAGCCCGGCGCCTCGTCGCCCAACACCGCCAGACTGACCACGGGAATCCGGTCACGATCAAACAGGCGCGCGTGATAGCGGAACATCCGCTCCGCAAAGCTAGCATCATGCTGGCTCTGGACCTCCACATGAACCAACACCCAGACTGGGTCTCCATCGCGACGCCGGACCCGCACGAGCTTGTCGACCCGCTGCTGCCCTGCCTGATCCTCGGGCGCAATCTGCTGCAGTTCCGTCTCTCGGAATGTTACTGGCTGGGTCCAATCAATGGCAGCGTACGCCGCGGGAAAAAAGAGCTCCAAAAAGGGTCCAAAGAACTGCTCCAAGGCGTACTTCCAAGCCCCGTCGAAATCGGATGGCGGCAGGTCCATGACGTTGCACTCCTTTCATGATACACGCGATAGAGCGGAGTTGGCAACCGCACGATATTGGAGTCGATCATACCATCTGGGCGAGGTTCGCGCTCGCAGCGACGACGTATCGGGAACCGCCGCCCACGGGCTCACTGATCACCGACTGCTGATTAGCTTACATTACCCAACCAGCCACGCCGCACCATCCACTTCGCCAACTCGAGCACAGGCAATACCGTGAAAGCCAGGACAGCGACAATGACCCAGGTCACGGGAGGCAAACTGAACGTACCGAACGGTTCGTGCAGAAAAGGCACATAGACGATCAAGGACAACAGCAATAGTTCCCAAACAATCGCTAGATTCAACCATTTGTTGGCAAAGGGCCGGTTGAACACCGAATGCCGTTCGGAGCGGAAACTGTAGGCCTTGAAGAACTGGATCAGCACCAGCGAGACGAAGGTCATTGTCATTGCTTCCGCGATGCTGCGGCCAGCACTCAACGCCCAGGCAAACAAGCCCAGATTGATGATGGCTGACCACACCCCGCCCACCACCATTAGAGCCACGATCGGGCGGGTGAAGATACCGGTGCGCGGGTTGCGCGGCTTTTGCTTCATCAGGTCGGACTCGTACGGGTCGACTGCCAGCGCCAGCGCGGGCAAGCCATCCGTGGTGAGATTGACATAGAGGATTTGCACGGCGCTCAGTGGCAAGGGCAGACCCAGCAGTGTCGCACCGGCCATCAGGCCAATTTCGCCAATGTTGGACGAGAGCAGGTAGGTCAGGTACTTCTTGATATTGCTGAAAATGCCCCGCCCTTCTTCCACCGCCGCCACGATCGATGCAAAGTCGTCTTGGGTGAGGGTCATGGCTGCGGCTTCTTTGGTCACGTCTGTGCCAGTAATCCCCATCGCAATGCCGATGTCGGCTTTCTTGAGCGCAGGTGCGTCGTTAACGCCATCGCCGGTCATTGCTGCAATGTACCCCTTGTGCTGGAGCACCGTTACTACTTTCAACTTATGCGCTGGGGAAACGCGAGCGTAGACTTCGATATTTTCGACCTCGCGCTCGAATTCAGCCTCGCTCATCGCCTCCAATTCTGTGCCGGTGACAACGCGACCCGTCTTGAGCAAGCCGAGTTCACGGGCTACCGCCTGCGCGGTCAACGGGTGGTCGCCGGTAATCATCACGGGCTTAATCCCGGCTTGTTCGCAGGTCTGGATCGCGGCTTTTGCATCGGGGCGCGGCGGGTCGATCATGCCCGCCAAGCCGAGAAAGGTCATGTCGTGCTCGGCGTTTTCCTGTGTTGTCTCTGGCTTGAACGCCAATGCCAGAACGCGCAATGCCTCGCTTGCCATCTGGTGCGCTGTGTCCAGGATCGCCTCCCGACTGGAACTGTCGAGCTCAGTCGTCCCCTCTGCCGTCAACTGCTGCGTGCAGGAAGCGAGGAGAATTTCCGGCGCACCTTTGGAATAGGCCACAATACCGTCTGGCCCGGCGTGGAGGGTGGTCATGCGTTTGCTCTCAGAGGTGAACGGGATCTCGTGTACGCGCGGGAATTGCGCCTCTAATTCGGCTTTGTTCAAGCCAGCTTTTGTTGCAGCGACCACCAACGCGCCCTCGGTTGGGTCGCCCTTGACGCGCCAACGACTCTCCGCCTCGCTATACGTAATCGATGCGTCGGAGGCAAGCGTGGCGGCGCGCAGCAACAGTTCCAAGGGCTTGGAGGGATCAATGGCGCGGCCATTGCGCGCAAACTGGCCGTTGGGTTCATAGCCCGACCCGGAGACATTCAACACCTGCCCTGCGACCAAAATTTTGCGGACTGTCATTTCGTCTTTGGTGAGCGTGCCGGTCTTGTCGGAGCAGATAATCGACGTACTGCCGAGCGTTTCGACCGCTGAGAGGCGGCGCATCAGCGCATGACGCTTGACGATCCGCTGCACGCCGATCGCGAGTGAAATTGTGACGACCGCCGGCAGCGCTTCAGGGACGACGGCAACCGCCAGTGCAATGCCGAAAATGAGCATCTCGATGAAGGGCTGCCCGCGAAACAGGCCCAGGGCTACAATGATTGCAACAACCACGAAGGCGGCTTGCGCCAAGCGTTGCCCGACTTTATCCAGGTTTTCTTGCAGCGGAGTTTTGCCGGTTTCCACCGTCTGGAGCATTTGGGCGATTTTGCCGAACTCGGTGTGCATGCCGGTGGCGACAATAATCGCGCGACCGCGACCATAGGTTGCGGCTGTTCCGGCATACGCCATGTTCTTGCGGTCGCCCAAGGCCAATCCATCGTCTGCCAGCGGCTCGGCCCGTTTCCCCACCGGAACCGACTCACCCGTGAGCGCAGCCTCATCGATTTGCAGATTGACCGCCTCGATCAATTGGGCATCGGCGGGGATTTTGTCGCCGGCGCGCAGCAGGATCACATCGCCGGGAACCAGGTCGCGCGCCAGGGTCTCGACTTCCTGGCCATCACGAAGCACGGTCGCCGTTGGTGCGGCCATGTGGCGCAATGCCTCGATAGCGCGTTCGGCGCGGTATTCCTGGACAAAGCCTAGCAGCACGGCAAAAAGCACGATGACGGCGATTGCGATGGCTTCGATTTCGTGCCCAAGGAATGCTGAGAGCGTTGTCGCCACGAGCAGAATGATAATCAACACGCTTTTGAACTGCTCGAGCAGGATCGTCCATAGCGAGATGCGGCGCGCAGCTTGCAGTTCATTCGGCCCGTATTTGGCCAGACGCCGGGCTGCCTCAGTCGTGGTTAATCCGTCAGGTGTGGATTGCAAGCGGGAAAATGTTGCATCGCCCGGCAGGGTGTGCCAGAGCGGAGCTCCATCTGCTGTATCTGTGGGTAATGGTTTCATGGGAGTTCTCATTTTGGAAAAAAAGAAGCAAGAGAACACAGTTCCTCTTGCTCCAACACAGTTGCAGGTTTGATATGGCGAACTGATACTCGGTCACCAGCTCTTTTTGCGTTTGCAGCGCGCTGGAGCGCAACTATGTAACATCATCATTGTTACAGTATACACTAGCAGATCACAGAAAATGGTATCGAGTTGGAATCGCTGCGTGTGCATTTCACTATTGGCGCGATAAGGTTGAGGGTCGGGGGCCGGGTGCTGTACTTCTGTGTATCCCGCATCACCGTGGGAATGGCTCGAGTCAAAACTGCGCCCAAACAGATGAAAGCGGAAAAACAATAGCATTCCCGCCGGTATAGCCCTTATTCGAAATCGGCAAGCGGAAAAGAGCCTCATAGTACCGCCTTCAAACCGCTTAAAGGCGGCACTACGTCACACTCCCTGGTGGATTGTCAAAATTCATAAGGCGGTACTCAGAAGATCACCTCTATTACTTGTCTAATTTTATTAGACTCTAGGGCTACGTCAAAATGGACTATCCGTCGCAGATGTATGTCTGACCGACTGTATGATAGTCGCACCGAGCTTCCGATCTGCGGTGAATCAGCGCGCATTGGCGTGATCAGCGTTCCATTGCAAAACTTTGCCTCAGCCCTACGTTAGACTCTTTCCCTGCAATACAAAGGATCAATTTCGGGTATAATGATCTTTATATACTAGGCTTGCCAAACTATCCTAATCAATATGTGGTGATGCAGATCACTCCACCGTGTGCGATGAACGCGTTCGGACAATAATTGTCTCTCGTACACGAAATCGTTAGCGTGGCGTTTCCGCATACCTGACTGTGACAGCGATCAGACCGTAGATGATTGCTGGATCTATCCGACATGCAGTACGAAGCAACTTCTTCCGACGGTGGAATGATGTACTGTCTGATGGAGTAGCAGCGGCTACCTGACACAATCAGTCGTTGCAAGCGTGAGCAGGATAGAAACCTAGAACGCATGGTCGTCCCCACATGCAAGAAATGTGAAGTTGGCTGGCGCCGTCCAGGGTTGATGTCGCCAGATGCAACCTAGCTCCACGTCGAGCGAATGATCCGTGCTTCGGGCATCCAATCTCATGAGCGCGATCAGAGGATAAACAGCGATTATTGGAAGGAGGATTTGGATATGACAGCGCGACCAGAGCGTATGAGTCGGCGCCGCTTTCTCGCCAGTATGGCGAGCGTCGCTGGAACCGCAACCCTGCTCGCCGCATGTGGCAGCGCCCCAGGCGGCACGGACCCGAACGACGTCTCCGCCCCCGCCGCAGACGCGACCACCCCAACCACAGCAACTGCATCGACAGAACCTACAACGTTCGCCTCACAGATTGACACAGCCCGGATTACACCGGGCGGCACAATCATCGCGCCGATGTACGGACGCTCAATCCGGTTCTGATGTCAGATACGGCGTCTAGTCGCATTACCAACCTTGTCTTCGACGGCTTGGTTGATATCGACCCCGATACGCTCGAACCAGTCCCCAACCTGGCCGAATCATGGACGGTCTCCGACGACAGCACAGTCTTCACCTTCACGATCAAGAATGGCGTTACGTTCCACGATGGCCAACCCCTGACCGCCGCCGATGTCAAGTTCACCTATGATCTGTTGATGAACCCAGACAGCGGCACGCCACGCGCCGGTGCGCTCAACGCGATTGTCGAGTCGGTCGAAGCGCCTGCTGATACAACCGTCGTCTTCACGCTCAAGGATGTCAATGCGGGCTTTTTGGTGAGTGAGTTGAGCTATGGCATTGTGCCAAAACACATCCTAGGTGATCTCAATCCGGTTGACCTGCCAACCAGCGAGTTCACCACTACGAGTCCAATAGGGAGCGGGCCGTTTAAGTTTCAGGAATTCAGGACCGGCGAACTGGTCACGCTGGTTGCAAATCCAGATTATCACCGGGGCGCACCGGCCCTGGAAAGCTATATTCGCAAGTTTGTCAAAGATCCAACCGCCCTGTTTCAACAACTCAAAACCGGCGAGGTCGATTTCGCAGCATTCGATCCCAGTTTCTACGAAGAGGCGATTGCCCAAGACAACTTCACCACATTTGCCTACAACACATTCAGCTTTACGTTCTTTGGCTACAACCTCGATCCTGAAAAAGGCTCGCCCATCTTCCAAGATGTCAAGGTGCGCCAGGCGCTCTTCCACGCGATTGATCGCCCCGGCATCATCAAGACCGTGCGTAATGGCCTGAGCACCCTTGCCTATGGGACGATGCCAATCCTCTCCTGGGCGTACCAGCCGGATCAAATCACGTCCCGCTACGAGTATGATCCTGACAAGGCCGGACAATTGCTCGATGAAGCCGGCTGGGTGATGGGCGCCGATGGCATTCGTGAAAAAGACGGGCAGAAACTCTCATTCACGGTCAACGCTCAGAGCGGCAGCAAGATCATTGATGGCTTCTTGGCGGTATTCCAAGAAAACTGGAAGCAGATTGGCGTCGAGATGACACCTTCGCAAGAAGAGTTTAGCCAGTTCATTACCCGCCTGACCAAGACCTTCGACTTCGAGGTCTTTATCGTTGGCTTTAGCTGGGATACCGACCCCGATCAGCGCTCGATGTGGCACTCGAGTTCTTATCCATCCGGCTTCAACCTGTTCAAGTATAGCAACCCCGATGTTGACCAGGCGATTGATGATGCGGCGAAGACGCTCGATCAGGAGCAGCGGAAGGAGCTCTATCTCCAGATGCAGAATCTGGTTCTGGCCGACGCGCCGGCGCTGATCACCGACTTTCCCAAGACGCTTGCCGGGGTCAACACGCGTGTGAAAAACCTGATCCCCAATGAGGTAACTATCACCGCAAACGCGCATCAGTGGTATGTCACGGATGGGAGCTAGCGCTGTGCCCTGAAGAGGCGAGGAGGCGAAGAGACGCGGCGGCGTCTCTTCTGCTCAGCGCGCCAGCCGCACACACAATTGACAATCAGCAGCCATTGCGCCGCCAACGGGCCGTTGTATAGCACGACAAGCGTTTGCTGGCGGCGCAACAATGCACATAGACACCTGATATCAATTTTGGTTTGATACTGTGCATCATGTCACCCTGAGCGCACGCGAAGGGTCTCAGCAGCAGCGAGCCGAAATGCTTCGCGGAGTGTATCCTGAGCCCTTCGGCTGCGCTCAGGACCGGCTCGCTGAAGGGCTCAGCATGACATGCGGCATGTGTACGTTGAATTGGCATGAGACAATGTAGAAACAAGCCGCTATGACCAAGTATATTTTCCGCCGCCTCCTGGGTATGCCTCCCCTGATTCTAGGCATTACGATCGTCACCTTTCTGCTGATCCACCTGACACCCGGCAGTCCAGTCGACAACCTGACGCTCAACCCGGAAATTAAGCCCGAAGACCTTGAAAGCATCAAGAAGACCCTAGGTATCGGTCGCCCGCTGCACGAACAGTACTGGAGCTGGATTACGCAGATGCTGCAAGGCGATATGGGCATTTCGCTCAAGACCTACCAGCCGGTCCGCGAGCAGATCTTCGAGCGCTTGCCGAATACGCTGCTGTTGACCACCAGCGCACTTGTGCTTGCCCTGGCGGTAGCGCTGCCGATCGGCATCCTCGCCGCGCTGAACCGCAACTCATTCATTGACAATCTCATCCGGGTCTTCGCCACGCTGGGCATCTCGATTCCGGTATTCTGGCTGGGCCTGATGCTAATCATTATCTTCGCAGTCACCTTCAAGGAGTGGGGCTTGCCATCGCTGCCCTCCGGCGGCACCCGGACGCTGCCCAACGGCGGCGACCTGCCCGACCGGATCAGGCACCTGATCTTGCCGGTTATCACCCTGAGCCTGGCCCAGCTCGCCGGTTGGACCCGTTACATCCGCTCGCAGATGCTCGAAGTCATCCGCCAGGATTATGTGCGCACTGCACAAGCGAAGGGATTGCAGGAGCGGGTTGTTATGACCACTCACGCACTGCGGAATGCGATCCTCCCGCTGATCACCCTGATTGGATTAACGCTGCCCAACCTGTTCGGCGGTTCGGTGATCGTTGAGGCGATCTTCTCCTGGCCGGGGATCGGCAGCCTGGCGCTCGATGCGGCCGGTAACCGCGACTACACGGTGGTGATGGGCACAGTGTTCTTTATTTCGGTTGTAACGGTGTTATCAAACTTGTTAGCCGATATTTGCTACGGCATTGCCGATCCCCGCGTGCAGTACTCATAATTGCGCTTCCTAAAGCGTAAGCAGCGTCTTCAAACAAGGAAAAACGATGAGCGTTAAAACGAAAACCCAACAGACACTGCAACAGCTCTCCCAAACCGCTGCACGCCGACAATGGCGCCACTCAGAGAGCAGGTTCGCGCGAGCGTGGCGGCGCTTTCGTACCAATAAGCTGGCGCTTGTCGCCTTGGCGGTCTCGATCCTGTTGACCCTACTTGCGTTAGGCGCTCCGCTCATCTCACTCTATGTCACCGGGGTCGGTCCGAACGAACAGAGTCTGCTCAACAACTTCGCGCCGATGAGCGCAGAGCACTGGTTCGGCACCGACGAATTGGGGCGCGACGTGTTGACGCGGATTGCCTTTGGCGCTCGTGTGTCGTTGGGGATCGCCGTGCTGTCGGTTATCGTCGCCTTGACCGTTGGCACCTTCGTTGGGGCGATGGCGGCCTACTACGGCGGCTTGCTCGACACCATATTGATGCGCTTTGTCGATTTGATGCTCTCCATCCCGACCATATTCCTGCTCATCTTGATCGGTTCGCTGGTCAGGGTGGGGCCGGCGACACTGGCGCTGATCATCGCGCTGCTTGGTTGGTTTGGCTTGTCGCGCCTGGTTCGATCCGAGATCCTCTCGGTCAAACAGCGCGACTATGTCGAAGCGGCGCGGGTGATCGGCGTGCGCGACACTGCCATCTTGCTGCGGCATATTCTGCCCAACATCTTGCATATTATCATCATTTGGGCGACGATTGCGATCCCCAGCTTCATTCTGGTCGAAGCCGCGCTCAGCTTCCTGGGCTTTGGCGTACAGACGCCAACCCCATCGTGGGGTAATATGCTGACCAACGCAACCCAATATTTCTACAAATCGATTGCGCTGGTCTTCATACCAGGGTTTTTCATTACGACGACCGTGCTGGCGTTGAGTATTGTTGGCGATGCGCTGCGCGACGCCCTCGATCCCTACATGAAAGAGTAAGCGCGCAGCTCAAATAATCTCCAGCCCGTCGCGATCCGGCAGCGGCGGAAACGCTGCCGCCGGCGGCGTTTGGTACCAGTAGGCTACCGATGCGATATCGTCCTGTAAGGGCAAAAAGCGCCCGCCGCTGCGCCAGCCCAGCGCCTGAATGGTGACGCGCAGATCGCTGCGAAAGCGGATCGGGTCGGTAATATGCCAGCGATACAGGCTGAAGCGCGTCTGTGACTGATACAGGCCATCGGGGCGGATCACCAATGGCAGGCCGCTGTACGGCGTGGTGAACTCGCGGTAGCCGCCGTGCTCCTTGCCAACGTCGAAGTTGTACGCGCCGCAGAAGTAATCCTCTGTGCCGGTGCCGCAGATCGTCGGAAATTCCTCGTCGCCGTCCAGGTAGAACTTGATCTCGCCCTCGCCCCACCAGCCGTTATTGTTGACGCCCCATGCCATCGTTGCGCCGACGTAGTGCCCTTGTCCACGCACGCCATCGAGGATGGTGTACGCCGTTTTGTACGGCAAAGGATTCACCCGCCGAAACTGGGCGTGGAAGTAGGCGGCATCGTCCGGGACATCGGTCAGCGTGTAAGTGACCTGATAGTACAGCGTCATCTCCTCGAGAGCGATATTCGTCATCGTGATGCGGCAGCGCTTGCGAAACGGCATCTCCCAGTAGCAGTTGAAGGCATTGTGGGGGTTGACGCAGACGGCCAGCGAGGAGATTTGGGCATAGCGCCCCCATCCACAGCCAAAGAAATCGCCGACGGGACACTCGACTGCCGGGGCCGGAGAGTCATCCCAGTAGATGCGCAGAATACTGAAGCGCCAGTTCCCGGTCGGCGTCATCCAGATATGCTGGATCGCGCCGGCGCCGTCGATGTCGGCCAGGGTTCGCTCCTCGCCGGGCGCAATAATGATCGACGGCGAGATCTTCCACCCCTGCCCCAGGTCGCGGGCGCAATGCACGCCGGTTCCGGTTGTGGCCCTACCGCCTTGTCCCTTTGCGCCGCTCACATTCTCCGGGCTGATCGAGCGCGTCTGCGCCGCCGACAAGCGCCAGAGGGCGCCAAGATGCATGCCGAGTCCGTTAAAAGGGATCATTCGCTCCTCCCTGACTAGCTATACGTGCTGAATAATCCCAATGATAAGCGACAAGTAACCAGTGCGGAGCAGGCATTGGCGCTGCAATCGAACCAGACGCACCGTCGATCCGCATCACTCTGCACAACACGCCAAACAAAACAAGGCCAGGAAGCCGTTAAAAGACTTCCCGGCCATACCGACTCTCTCAGGTTACTAGCTACTGAGAGTTTACCAGCTTAGATATGATCCAGATCGCGTCGTTCCAGCTTGACGCTGCCCTGTAGATACACGATGCGCTGCGACGCAACTAGTACGCCTTTGCTGTATCGTACCGGTCAATGGGACAGTGATCTTGAACCATTCTATTGAACGACATTTGCGCAGTTCGAACCAAACAACCATTGCGCAAAACTACACACTACACTACACTGAACTACACTACACTGAACTACACTACAATTGAGCCAAAGACAACTTCCGTTTCTAGGGCTCTATAAAGATAAGATTGCTCTCATCCTCATCAGCGCCACATCCAAGTTTCCCACTGCAAGGCTGTTTCGCCGATGCTTCGTCAATATTTGGCATAGGCAGTTCCTTTCAAATATCACCGGGAGGCGAACATCGCCGCTAAGCGGATCTTTTCCTGCGCGTGGCGCACCGCAGAGCTGCTATCGTTTCCTCCAGGCTGATGCTCAAACATACGATACCTATTGCTGCCGACATTAGATGGGCAAGCTTCGAGCACGCCCCAAGGATAGCCACAAGGCTACTGTACCAATGTCAGCAGGTTAATGTCCTACAGGGACAAAATAAAGGATCGAGGTACACCATCAAGCATAGCACTAGACAGCCAATAAAGCATCCCTCAAATGTGGTATGTTTTATTTCGCCCCGTCTGATGTGGCGAGGAGACGGGGAGATGGAGAGCCGAGGAGAGAAGGAAGACGAAATAGCAATCTCTTTTGCTCCTCAATTCATCCGTGCGGCGAGGGTGGCCCGTTGGGATGGGGCGAGGATGCAAACGCCCGACACACCAAGCGCGTCATTCTCAAGCAGCAGTTCGACATCATCCAAGCGTAGCGCACTCCACGGCGCGAGCAGCCGCACCCGCAGCGTCAGCGATTCCACGAAGGGGTTGTGCAAGCGCAGTTGTTGGGGGCCATCGGTCGCGTCGATTAGCGCCGTCGGCTCCAGCGCCCAGACGCGCTCGCCCAACCAGATCTCGCCCCAGGCGGCGGCCTCCTGAAAGGCGTAGATCGCCAGGCCGTTGCACCAGGCGTGGGCAAGTTGGAGCATCGACCCTTGGGGATGGGTCCAGTCGACGTGATACCACTGCTCAGTGAGCATGCCGCGTCGCCCGTTGCATTCGCCATCCACACGGATCAACGTCTGTCGCGCAAAGCCGAGCAGATCGCGCGCAGTGGCGAAATAGAAGTCGTCGCCGGTGGCGCGCCAAAGCTCCAATTGCTCGCGCAGCACGATCAGCCCGTAGATGTGCAGGTGCTGGTTGGAAGGCGAGGCCAGATCGCCGCCGACGGTGCGAAAGTCCATGCTGCCGAGGAAGGTCTGGGACGGCAAGCGCACATTGTACTGCCAGCGAAAGGTCAGCGTCCAGTCCAGCGCGTGGCGCGCCACGTGCAGCCAGCGGGCCTCAGCAGTAGCGGCGTATAGATCCCAATAGGCGCGCAGCGCGCAATAGCCGTCTTCAGAGGTCGGACCCAGCGGCACATCCTCCGGCGCGCCGCGCAGCCGATCATCGAGGACGAATGGCGCATAGTACGCAGCCGCCCGTTCGGCAGTCTCTAGCCAACGCCGCTCGCCCGTAAGCCGCCAGCCCGCGACCAGCGCGGCGATCCACAAGAGGCCGGCGGTTCCCGCCCAGACGGTTACAGCGCCGGTGGTGGCGTCGTAATACGCGCCGAGGTTGCCATCAGCGCGCTGCCGCGCGGCCACGAAGTGTAGATTGCGCAATGCCGCCGCTTCCCACGCGGGCTGCGGGCGACCAGCCGCCCGCTCGTGCGCGGCTGCCTGGAGCAGAAAGAGCGTCGCCTCGGCGGTTGTCGTCGCCTGGAGCCAGAGCGGCGCGTCCTCGGGCGGGCCATACCAACAGGTGTCCCAGCCCTGCGGCGTCCACTGCGCCCAGAACGCACCGCAGAGCGCAAACCCGTCCCGGCAAATGTGATCGATGACCCGCTGTCCAGCTTCGGCTGCGGCGCCGCCCTGCCGCAATAATGCGAACGCCGTCGGAATGCCCGAGAGCCAGGCGACGTGCATGGCGGCCCGATCGGTCTGCCGGTCGGTTGGGCGGAAGTAGTGGTCGAACGCGCACGCTTCGGCGAGGACATCGTGCTGCGGGTCGTAATGCCAGCGCAGCAGCCCATCGGCCAGCAGCGCGGCGGCGGCATCCAAGGGCATCCACGGGTTGCTGGCCGCCCGGTGGCGCGCATACGACGCACGCAGCAATGCCGGGTAGAGCGGCGCTTCCCCCGGCTGGATCTGCACCTCGAAGGCGGCGGATAGCTCGTCGCCCGCTGCCAGCTGCGCCCAGCGTCGATCGGCGGCGCAGTCGTCGCCGCGACACGGCGCATTCGAGCGGGGCCACTCGGCGTACGGAAAACGCAGCAGCAAACTGTTGTCGTCTGCCGCGTCGAGACCCAGCCCGACCGGCTGGTTCATCCAGTAGGTTGCGTCGGCAATCAGCGCGGCGCTCAGTTTGTCAGTGCGGACCGATGTGAATGGAGCGGCGGCGCGCTCGGCGGAAACGAGCCAGGCGGTCGCGCTCCACGGGTCGGTTTCGTCGCCCCAGCGCGGGTAGCGGCGCGGCGAGTCGGATGGGCGGTTCTCGTCATAGAAAGTAGCAGGGATGAGCCAGCGCGGCGCAGGGCCAAGCTCCGCCAGCGCGATGCGCAGCGCCGCCGCACCGCCCGTGCCCGCCTGGATGGCCAGTTCGCAGCGCCAACGCCCGATCCGGTTGTCCAACGGACGGATCACGGCGCGCCATGTCCAGCCGGCTAGACCGACAATCTCGCCGTGCAGCGCGTCGTCTTGGCGCACCAGCGGAGTCAGCGCCGCGCACCCGGATGGGGTCTCGACCCAGGCCAGGAGTCGTGGGCCGCTGTCAAAGTCAAACATGGGCGGTCTATATCTCCACGCAAGGCGCCACGCGCACTATACCACACAATCTCGCTCTGCAGTTCGCGATTCGGGCAGTATAGCACTGTATTTAAAGTCTGCAATGGAACGCTGATGCCGCCAATGCACGCCGATTTGCCGCAGATCTGAGACAATCTGGCAGATGATCAGTAGCTTGCAGATCATGGTCTGCTTTGACACGGCCTCGGCGTGATGCCGGGTTTGCTGTTTGTTGCGCGCCGCGATCACGATTTCACCCTGAAGCTGGAACTGTGGAACCCGCGCGCCCATTCCCGCTCTATCCGCGATCATCGAGTGGGCTGCGCACACCGCGCCCGCCTGTGTTGAGGACATGCGTAGAGATCATTGTGGTTTTGACGTCTTTGTGCCCCAATAATACCAATTCAACGTACACACGACGCATGTCAATGCTGAGCCCTTCGGCTTCGCTCAGGACTAGCTCGCCGAAGGGCTCAGGGTGACAGGATGCAGAGGAGCTAAAGTCGAATTGGTATAACTCCTGGATCGTGCGAATATTATAGCCGCTTTCGAGGAGGTGGATGGCGCGCTTGCGTTGCGAGCGATTGGGCAGTTTCGGGAAGGCCGCGCGCAGATGACGCTTGGCATAGCGGGCAACCATCCGCTCGCTCCTCAAGAGTTGTCATGGCGCAAGCATAGCCAACGTCACGACTGCACGCTCGCGTAGCTTGCCCTACGGACCGGGATGGCGCCGGCGGGTTGGCAGTTGCTGGACGGTATCGTCGACAAACACGTACAATGTGGTCCGAACGATATTCAAATCCAGCATCGGTGTACTCCGTTCCTTGTCCAGAGACGGCAGAACGATGCACGGATTGTACGGGCGCCTTGCTCATTTCGCCACTTGCACTAACACCAACCATACATGATCATGGTGGGCTGAATAACAACACGCTGCACGCGGAGCCGCCGACAGCGCGTTCCTTGAATGGAACGATCACTCTGGCGGCCCAGTGATCGTGAACGTTGGGCGTTGCGGTCATATCCCCCAATATGCTGCCTATGCTACAATACGCTCGATGAAAATGCTGCATACGGCGGTCTATCTAACTCGAAGGAGGTGTTTGTGGACAAACCGTATCAATCGATTATTACCGTAAATCCGGCGATCCGCAGCGGAAAACCGACTATTCGCGGTCTGCGCTATACGGTGTATGATATTTTATCGTATCTCGCCGCAGGGATGAGTGTTGCCGAGATCGTGGATGATTTTCCCGATTTAACCCCCGAAGATATTCAGGCATGTCTGGCATATGCTGCTGATCGTGAGCGGGTTGCGATGGTGATACCCGCATGAAACTGCTGTTTGATCACCATCTTTCACGCAAACTCGTCGCCCGACTCGCCGATCTGTTTCCGCAATCGAGTCATGTGGTGTTTCACGGATTAGATCGTGCCGAGGACATCGATATCTGGAGTTTTGCCCGCAGTGGCGACTATCTGATTGTGACAAAAGACTCGGATTTTAACGACGTGGTGACACTCCGTAGGTCGCCGCCAAAAGTGATTTGGATTCGGGTCGGCAATTGTACAACCGCGACGATTGAAGCGATTATCCGGCGGAATTACCCGCTGATTGAGGCATTTTACCACGATCCGCAGAGCGCTATTTTAGAGATTATTTGACAGTATATGTTTAGCTCTGCGGCGCACCACCCCACTGCGGGGGTCGGATGACCGCTTGTGGGCAGGGAAGACATACTGCCAAAGCCACTCCCGTTCGGCGTTGGGAAACGTGCGGGCTAGGGCATCGGGCAAGGACACCGCGCCATCGCCCTCCCGCAGATCGTCGGTATGGAGCGCCTGTCCCTGGTGGAGGGGTTGCCGGAGCGGGGTTACAAGGCTTGCGGGGAGCATCGTGCGGCGGTCTTTCTGGCCCTTGCCGTCGCGGAGGGTGATCTGTTGGTCGTCGAAGTCCAGGTCTTTCACCCGCAGGCACTCCAGCAAGCGGAAACCGCTGCCGTAGAGGAACTGCGCCATCAGACGGTACGTCCCGTTGAGCGCGTCCAGGAGGCGGCGCACCTCGTCGCGGCTCAAGACGGTGGGGAGGTGTTCCGGGTGCTTTGCACGGGCGGCCTTGATGGCGTCGTCCAGGGGTTGGCGCAGCACCTCCGCAGAGCGGAAGAGCCATGCCCTGAGCGCCTGGTTCTGTGTTGCGGCGGCGACCTGCCCGTGCATGGCCAGATACGTCAGGGAGGATTCGAGCTCAATTGCCCCCATCTCGCTGGGGTGGCGTTTCTGGGAGAACAGCATGGAGCGCCTGATCCAGAAGACAGACGCCTCCTCCGTACGGATGGAATAGTGCTTGCGACGCAGGATAGTGAATATGGTCCAACAAGCAGGATGGCTCGTCAGATATACCGAAATCTCCCGATGACACAGCTAATGGACTAATGCAAGATCAACTTCGCTATATCTGATTCCGCATACCACAGCAATGAACAGGTGCGAACCCGCTGGAGCCAACCGAGCCGCCGCACCCAACACTCGTTGCAGCCAACCCGCTGCGCTCCGCTTGCTTTTCGAGATCGTTGGCATTTTGACACCACTACAGACCTATCGAACCCATCCACGCGCAGCGGCGCGGCTAAAGCGCAGGCCGTTGGGCGGCCAATGGTCTACTGCCACTCTTCAACGCCGCGCGCGTGGAATGCCCATTGTGTATGTCGTGTTGACATCACCTATGGCACAGCCCGTATCCTACGCTTGTTTTCCTATTTCGGCATGCTACAATAAATGTCAGGACGGTATAGCGCAACACAGGCATACCTTACTTGGAGGTGTAGCGTGGATATTATTACTTCACAAAGTGTATCTGCCATAAAGTATGAAGCGACCGTTCAAGAAAACGGCCGTATTGAACTCAGTGTACCGTTTGCACCAGGAAAACGGGTGGTTATCTTTGTTCTCCAAACGCAGGAGGAGAACGATATGTTTGCTGATCTCACGCATGCTGCAACAAGCAGTACCACGTTTTGGGATAACCCGTTTGACGACGAGGATTGGAATAATGCTTGAACAAGGCGCCATTGCACTCATTCCCGTTCCGTTTACCGATCTCTCGTCGACCAAGCGCCGCCCTGTTATTGTGATAGCGAGCAATGAGTATATCACGACGACACCCGATATGATTGTCGTTGCAATGACCTCAAACCCAACGCAGACCCCTTATAGCTTCACGATTACAAATGACGATCTCGTGGCAGGATCGCTGAACCGACCAGGGCAAGTGCGTACCGATAAGATTTACACCATTGCGCAGCACATTGCCGTGCGCGTCTTCGGGAAAGTTAAAACCGAAATAATACAGCGTATCGTAACCCTTCTCCATAAAGCAACAGCGGTAGAGCTGTAAAGCCTGCCCGCGCCGCCCAACAACGCCTTGCACACGGACGCTGCTGCGCGGCCCTGAACCTGGGCGTCTGCTCGAATGCTCGCGCGCCATCGCTTGCCTCGGTCTATCAATGTTACCAGCGGCGCGGCTGAAGTGCAGGCCGTTCGCCAAGACAGTGACGTGGCGCGCTCAGTCCCCACTTGTGCAACGGGTGGATCGCATCGATGCCGCTGGCAAACGACTCTCGCAGGCAGCCATGCGCCAACTCGAGCAGCGCTTCCTCCGACTTTCGGGACTTGAACGATGGTTTGTTTCGATCCAACCTTTACCCCTGCCATCGGGGTAATTATTTCGCTATATCGGCCTAAGCGTTTCTGAACCAGGAACGGAGCAAGATGCACGGATAACTGCTCAACCAGCTGTCTTGACAAACTGGGCCGTTAAACCTGGAAGCGGCGGTCGAATGGGCTACGGATGGGTTGCGCCCGCTCATAAGC
>JAKSDJ010000065.1 GCA_022360155.1 Chloroflexales bacterium
AAGCGATCGCCAAACTGCGACCTCGACTTGGTCATCCTGTGTGTACTTGGGCAATGCCCCGATCAGCGGCTACGTAGAGTTGCACTGCGACCAGGTGCGCATACAGTATCGCACTGAGGATGAGCCACGCCAACAAACTCATGACCAGTGTATCGCCAGCAAAAGATTGTTGGAGGAGGACAACAAGGATCAATCCCAGTAGTGCTGCCGGAATATAGGCAACAAGCGACAGCAGACGCGCTTGGAAGTAGTCGCTTCGGTATCGCGGATCGAGCGCGCGGCGTAGCGGAGCGCTCCCTAATGCATCTTCGATCCGTCCCTCGTTGACATACATCAGACGCGCTACCGGAGCGACGCTACTGAAAAACAGCGTGAGCCAAAACAGTCCTGTGAGAACGCCAATGCCCATTATTATCAGTGGCAAAGCTTGATTAAACTCTGGACTGCTAACGATAGAACCTAGGCTAACGCAAAAAGTCAGCATCCCAGCAATGATAAGGGGGAAACCGAAAAAGACGAAGTCAATTAACGAGGCGAAGAGCCCCAGAATATAGCGGGTGCTCCAGTCACGCCAGGGCGGCAACGGCGTAGGATAGCCGCGACGGGTGTTATCCATGCTTTCGATGACCAGTCCGACAGCCAACGGATAGCCTACGATGGTCAGCGCAAACATTCCGCCTAGCGGTATTTTCCACCACCAATTGCGATCGCGATGAAGGGTCGCAAGCGCAGTACGCAGCATGGCGGAATCCATATAAATACTCAAGTTTCTGCACCAAGCAGGTGGCGGCGCAGTAATTCTAAGGCCAACGTTCCGACAAAATCCCAACTTTCAGTTTGGCGCAGATCGTAGTGACGAGTGACTTGATGGCTTCCATTGTGAAAGACCAACGCTACACTCACAGCAGTCAATCCTGATTCGTCAGGCAAGGTTGCCGCCTGCACGCCTAAGCCCAAATCGCTCCGCCAGCGATCACTGGCGCTAATGGCCCCGGAGAACGCCAGCGCCGCCGCCGCGTGCTCATCGGCGGGGCGGTCAAGTGGATGGATCATCACGCCGCGCAGGCGAGCGAGGCCGGCAGGCGACACGCTGAGGGCGCGATAGACAGGCGCGGCGGTGGCGCCCTCGTAGAGTGTCAAGGTCAAGGACTGTTCTTCGAGCAATCGAAAGGCTTGCTGTTCAAGGGTTTCCGCGCCGATCAAGTAGGAGCCTAGGCGCTCCTGGATTGTCGCTTCAACCTTGACGATCATTTCCTCGGCAGCGACAACGCTATCGGCTCTGGCGCCAATCCGCAATTCGTAGCGAGCTTGCTTGGCTGAAATGCCGACAGTCGGGTTGCTTCCTTCCATCAAATCGGCAATTCGCTCGCCAATAACGCTCTCGCCAAGACCGGCAGCGTGGAGGGTGCGCACCAGAATAACATCTTGCACCCCGCGTTCGTCGCGCAGGTAAGGGACAACCGCGTTCTCAAACAGAAAGCGCATCTCGTGGGGAACGCCGGGTAATGCGATAATGACGCCGCGTTCATCCTCGACGATAAAGGCTGGCGCTGTACCCCGCGGATTCTCAATGGCGCGGGCGTCCGCCGGCACGTAGGCCTGGCGTCGATTACTCTCGCTCATCTGGCGCTTGAAAGCGGCAAAACGAGCAGCAATCTGGTCAAGCAGTTCCTGGCGAAACTCCAGCGCTTGCCCGGTCGCCTGGGCGATACCCTCACGGGTCACATCGTCCTTGGTTGGCCCCAAACCGCCGGTGCAAAGCACCAAGTCTGACCGCGCCAACGCATCTGCAACAGCCGTTGCAATCCGCTCGGTGTTGTCGCCAACCACGGTCTTCCGAAAAAGATTGATGCCAACCCCGGCAAGCTGGCGAGCGAGGTATGCACTGTTCGTATCAATCGTTTCGCCAAGTAATAGCTCGGAGCCAATGGCAATGATCTCAGCTTTCATAGGGGCGCTCGTTGTTCGCAATCCAGAAACAAGACCTGATTGTCAGGAATTCTAACCCTAGCGGCAGTGAATCACGCCTGATTCTGACGATTGGCTGCAGCGAGACGATCATCTTCCAGACGCTGGCGAAACTCACTCCATAGCTCCTGTTCGCGGGCGCTGCTTGCTCTCCGTCCGGCTTCGATTGCGACATTGAGGCGCGCTGTGATCCCCTGGCGTGTATCCGTTCCAGACGAGGGTGTCAACAGCAGCACAGCGGTTGCACTGAGCGTCGCACCAACAACAAAGCCTAGTAAAAACGAACCCATCATGCCCCCCCTCACAAGATCCACAAAAGCTTTCCCTGATTTGAGCAGCGACAATAACTACGCGAGTTATTGCCGCTGCCTAACCTCATGAACGTTGCATCACTTCGCTGTGAACCCGTTCGATAAAGAGATCAACTGGAACCGCCCCTAAGTCTTCGCCCGAGCGGAGCCGAACCGCAACAGAATCAGCACTTTGCTCCTTATCACCGATTATAAGCATATAGGGAATTTTCTGCAACTGAGCACGCCGGATTTTTCCTTGCATCCGATCCCTGCTCTCGTCAATTTCAACCCGCAGCTTCGCTGCCGCCATGCGCTGCTGTACAGCCTGAGCATACTCCATATGCCGATCCGTTATCGGGATGATTGCCGCCTGGACCGGCGCAAGCCAGACTGGGAATGCCCCGGCAAAGTGTTCGATCAACACGCCAAAGAAACGCTCCATGCTGCCTAGCAGCGCACGGTGGACCATATATGGCTGGCGGGGTTGGCCATCTTCACCAATATATTCCAAGCCAAAACGCACCGGCAAGTTGAAGTCGAACTGGATCGTGCTGAGTTGCCACTCGCGGTCAAGCGCGTCGTTTACTTTCAAGTCGATCTTCGGGCCATAGAATGAGCCGCCGCCTTCGTCGATTTCATATAGAATATCGTGCGCTTCGACTGCTCGACGGAGCGCTTCTGTTGCCTTGTCCCAATCTTGGGGATCACCGACAAATTTCTCGGGTCTTGTCGAAAGATAGGCTTTGAAATCGCTCAGGCCGAACGAGCGCAAGATATACAAAGAGAAGTCCAACGCCTGACCGATCTCCACTTCGACCTGATCGGGCCTACAGAAAATGTGGGCGTCATCCTGGGTAAAGCCGCGCACCCGCGTAAGGCCGTGAAGGACGCCGCTCCGTTCGAAACGATACACCGTTCCGTATTCGGCATAGCGTCGAGGCAGATCGCGATAGGAGCGAATATGGCTCTTATAGATCTGTATATGGAACGGACAGTTCATCGGTTTGGCGTAGTATTCCTCGCCCTCGATATCCATCGGCGCGTACATATCCTCTTTGTAGAAATCCAAATGTCCCGACGTTTTCCACAATTGGGCACGGCCAATGTGCGGCGAGAAGACCCACTCATAACCGCTCTCAAGGTGCGCCTGGCGACTGAAATCTTCGGCAATGACGCGGATCATCGCACCTTTCGGGTGCCACAGGATTAACCCTGGTCCAACATCTTCAGAAACGCTAAACAAATCCAGCTCTTTGCCAAGTTTACGATGATCGCGCTTTTTCGCCTCTTCGAGTCGCCAAAGGTATTGATCGAGTTCTTCTTTGCTATTCCAGGCCGTGCCGTAGATACGCTGGAGTTGTTGGCGCTTCTCATCGCCACGCCAATAAGCGCCGGCGATGCTCAACAGCTTGAATCCATCCGGCAAGATCTGGCCCGTATGCTCCAGATGCGGCCCGCGGCAAAGATCCTCGAACGTATCGTGTTTGTACGTCGAGATGACTGTGCTTTCGGCGCCGGCTTCGCCGTATTCATCTTGTCCCTGGGCCAAGCCGTCAATGAGTTCCAATTTATATGGCTGATCCTTGAACAGTTCGCGCGCTTCGTCGGCGCTGACGACACGATAGACAAATGGATAGTTGCCGGCAATAATTCGGCGCATTCGTTGTTCGATTTCGTCCAGGTCATCGGGCGTGAGCGGGCGAGGCAGATCGAAGTCATAGTAAAAGCCCTTGTCGATGGGCGGCCCAATTGCAATTTTACCCTCTGGAAAGAGTTCCAGCACCGCTTCAGCCATCACGTGGGCCGCCGAGTGGCGCAAACGGTAGTATGGATCACTATCAAGATTGACTGGCATCATGTCACCTCTTTCGAGTTCCGAATTTCGAATTCCGAGTTCCGAATGTCAAGTGGCTTGGTTTCCATTTCACTCGACCGTTATGAACATCTGTCCTTGCTCGATTCGTACAGCGCTGATCGTCTGAGCTTGGTTCGCCAGATGATCGTTCAGTTGCTGTTCGACCGAATGGAGGATATCCCCGCCGGAGAGCGCCAGGCCCAACGGCCCATCGAGGTGCGGATCGGTAATCACAAGCCGCCCCTCCTGAACCGTCAGACCAGCCCGAACTTGGCTCTGAGAACCAAAGGCATCCATGTCGATTTGCACTTCGCCAGGAACAAAACGTATTCTGGCGCTATCGAGCGGCGCGATCATATCGGGGTTCGCCGCCAAGTATGCGTTTGCCTGAGCATCGGTGATGACTACCTCGCCTGCCGGCAGCGCGGCGATCACTGTTGGCAGCAGCACCCCGACTTGTCCAGATGTTCCAAGCCCGCGAGCGATTTCTTGCCCGACAAAGCTACTGACCCAGGGGCGAAGCAGCACTGCATAGAGCGCAATTAACAGGACCAGCGTCACCCCCAGCAGTGCGATCAACCGCAGGCATGAGATGCGCTCGCCGTGGCGGCGCGCACGATAACGATAACTCATCACCAGCTCCACAAAATCAAAAAACCCTCCGCCCACAATGGGACGAAGGGTTGCTCCGTGGTTCCACCCACTTTCAAGTTATGAGTTACGAATAATGGGTACGAATGACCTTTTCTTCGTTACACCTTGTTCGATGCTCGTCACTTCTTAATGACGCTATAACGGGCGCAACCCGCATTCCCATACTGACCTATAAGGCGTTGAGGGAACTGCTCCGAGGCGGTTTTCGTCTGGCCCCATACCGGGCACGCTCGCAGTCAGTGACGCGCCCTCCCTGGAGGCGGCAGCCAAACTACTCGTCCTCGTCATCGCTTTCGCAGATATATTGATGTACTGCCCCGATCATAACATACCAGCAGGGCAAGATCAAATCGGTCTTTGGGCTGAATCTGGCCCGCGTCTTGCACCTGCCTCGCCTCGATGGTATGATACGCGAACTGTTCCCCGAGCCCAATCCTAGAGAGAAACAATGCTCACGACACAAGAAATCATGGCGATTATTCCGCACCGCTATCCCTTCCTGTTGCTCGACCGCATCCTGGAGCTCGAGCCAGGCGTGCGCGCAGTTGGGGAGAAGCTGGTGACAATCAATGAACCGTTCTTTCAGGGGCACTTCCCAGAGTTCCCGATCATGCCCGGCGTATTAATCGTTGAAGCGCTGGCCCAGACGGGCGTGGTTGCGGCGCTCAGTTTGCCCGAATACAAGGGAAAGTTGGCCTTTTTTGCCGGGATTGACGGGGTGCGCTTCCGCCAGCCAGTACGCCCCGGTGATACGCTGCGCCTGGAGGTCAGCCTCGATAAGATACGCCGCGGGGTCGGGAAAGGGAGCGGCAAGGCGACTGTCGGCGATCAGCTGGCCTGTGAAGGAACGCTGCTCTTCGCGATGGGCGAGGTGCGCTAAACCCAATACGGTTCAAATAAGACCTTCAAGGTCTTGAGGAAGACTTTCGAAAGCATCGATATCAAGACCTTCAAGGTCTTCCATCGCGCTTA
>JAKSDJ010000411.1 GCA_022360155.1 Chloroflexales bacterium
ACGCGGTTTCGCCACGTGTATTCCTTGGGAATGAACTTGCATATGGCAGTTCGGGTGGAGCAATACTCGGTTATCCAGTGTGTCTGTTCCGCCTTTTGATTTCCAGATGATGTGATGGTCGTGCCATCCGGTTTCATTGGTTATCTTTTGTTGGCAGACTGGACATCTTCCGTCTTGCTCTTTCCATAACGCCCACGTCTGTCGTTGACTACGTAGGGTTCCTTCCATCTTGTCGCGGAGGCGCTTCTCGAAGTAAGGTTCCCATTGAGGGTCGTATGGATTTGCTTCAGCCTTGATTTTTGGGTGTCGTTTGAGTGTCACCTTGGCGGCATTGCGAAGGTATCGGTTTTTGCCGTTTCTTTCGCCAGAGAACATCCAGTTGTCCCCGCCTTGTTTCTTGAAGTATTTCATCTTGATCCAAGTTCGTGGTTTGTTGCGGTGTCTCCGTTTTGCCCATTGCCCTAGCATTTGGTAGATTGCGTTGTCTACATAGTTGAAGGTTTCTTTTGCACCGATATGCCGGTGAAAGTTCGCCCACCCCCTGATTATGGGATTGAGTAGTCCGATCAGATTTCCGGCTGTTGCTGCTTTATTCGCCTTTATGACTTCCCGTATTTTTGCGAGAAACGTTTTCACGTTTTCCTTCGATGGTTTGATAAGTAGCTTACGCTTCGCTCCATCTTTGTACTTGCGTACGTTCTGTCCCAGGAAGTTAAATCCTTCCTCTATGTGGGTGATTTTGGTCTTTGCTTGTGAAAGTTCCAATCCTCGTTCCTTGAGGAATTGTTCCACGAGCGTTTTGACTTCATTCTCAAGGAGCTCTTCTGTCGCTCCGGTGATAACAAAGTCGTCCGCATATCGAATGAGGTTCACCTTTGGGTTGTAATACGTACCATTTCTCCTTGTAAGGACGAAGTGTTTCTTTAGGAGGAGTTCAATGCCGTCTAGCGCCATATTCGCCAGTGTTGGCGAGATGACGCCGCCTGGTGGTGTTCCTTCATCCGTCATATAGAGGGAGGATTGTTCTATGTATCCGGCCTTTAGCCACTTATGGAGTATTGTTTTGTTGATGGGAATATTGTTTTCCAGCCATTCGTGGTTGATCTGGTCGCAGCACGCCTTGATGTCGCCCTCGATCACCCATTCGGCTTTGCCTTCACTTGCTAGTGTGATAAAGCATTGTGCGATGGCGTCAGCCGTTGAACGTTCCGGTCGAAATCCGTAGGCATTCGGGTCAGCGCGTTCTGCCGCAATGGGTGCCAGTGCGAGCCGGTAGAGCGCCTGCATAGCCCTGTCTTTCATTGTGGGAATGCCGAGTGGTCGTTTCTTGCCGTGCTTCTTCGGGATGTAGACCCGTTTGAGCGGTTTGGGGTAATACCCTCGTTGCTTGAGCGTGCCTATGGCCGCCGCTTTCTTTTCCGGCGTGTCCCATGTTTCCTTGTCCACGCCAGGTGTTCGTTTCCCTTGGTTTTCCGTCACTCGTCGCACCGCCATTGCTTTGCCGCTAAACGAGTGGGTCAGTAACCGTTGTAAGGCTTTCACCTTACCTGGTTTACCTTCCTGCTCCGCCTTGACGATACGCGCTTGTAGCCGACGGACATTCTCGTTGACGGCCTGCCAGTTGATGGCGTGCCAATCTACGTTATCGTGGGACGGGGCACTAACTTGCGTTATCATCTGCGTTCCGGCCTTTGTCGGTTTCTCAAGGTATCTCGTAATGAACGACCGAGTGGAAGTCTGCCCGCTTTCGCGTGGAGTGCTGTTGCAACTCCTATGCGACCCGTTACAGGTCGGCCTGCGCTTTTTCCACTTTCCCCTACCCGCTACCCCGTTGGTTCATCTTACGATGTTCCTACCTTTGGTAAGGAGGGTAACGGGCTTACCGTGTTTCACATAAATGACCGTGTAGGTTAGGTTAGCTCTCTTCGCCGGTGGGGTTGTTTGTCCGTGATAAGGTATCGTTCACACCTTATGCCCACCCACCATACCTTTTTGGTTCAAGCCTGTCAGCATCTTTGGCTTGTTCTACGTGACGACGTTTAGGCGAGCTTTCACATGTGTTAACCAGTACTACACAACCCTAGCCCTTTTCCACCTTGATGCTCGTGGAACTAGCATCTCCTTACGGTTTTGCTAGCTGTCTTTCGATAATTGGTACATTGTCAGAGTGCTTCTCACAGCGTCTTGCGTTGCTGCTTAAACTCATAGGGTGCTATCGACGGAACGATAGGCTTCATCGAAGCGTTTCGCTTTGTGAAGCAGTAATCTATGCGACTTCACGTCGCACGAACGAACCGCAGCCCTTCTTACGAGACTTAAATGTTGGAAATCCGACGCGCTTCCCGTCCTTGCGTCGTATGCCGCGCTTACGCTTCGTGATGTCGTTAAAGTAGTTCGCCAGCGCCTGGCGAAGGTCTGCGAACGCCTGTTCTGACGCACACTTCGTGGTATCCAGCATGAACGGGAACTGGTCACGCTTGATCCGGTTAAACTCCGTTTTCAGGTCGCCGACCAGCGGTAATTTTGTTTGGTCTTTCTGAGCTTGACGCACCGCAGCAACGGCCCAGTTCCAGGCAAACCGGGCATTGCCGGCTGCCTGGCGAAAATACTGTTCTTGTTCAGGTGTCGGGTTGAGCCGTATCTTGTGTGCATGTTGAATCGTGTGCATCGCGTTCATTTGTGTCTATAATTGCGTAGAAAATGATGACCTAGCTATATCTCCTTAGGATGGCAGATCGGCGGCAGGAGATATAGCCCGAGCCACACCGGCGTCGGTCTCATTCAAAGCAGCGTGTATCTCTTGGCGGAAGCGCAACACGTTCAAGAAGACCTCGACCGCTTCCTCCCAATCTTTTTGCTTCTCTGTCCTGCTGATCCAGGCGACGGCAACCTCATCGGCGAGCTGCGGCGGAAAATGCAGCGCGAACTCGTTCAGCGCATCGTGAATATACCAATCTACGCGCAATAGGATGCCCTGCGGGGTATCGAGCCAACGCGCCAGGTTCGCTATCACCGCGCGCGCCAGCCTTTCGCTCCAAGGATGCGCAAACGAGCGTAGCAGTGTGAGCACCGGATGATAGCCGCTCAACGGCTGGATGGAATGCTCTAGAATGTCGACAATGTGCGCTTCGACCCGATCAAGAGGAAGCTGCTCGGTGAGCAGATGGAGCTTGTTGTGATCATTCAGCTCCAGATAGACCGGCAGCAGCAGCTCGATGAAAGCATGATCGTGTGCATGGCCCGCGCCCGCGACCCAGGCTTCGCGCAGGAGGTCGGTCCACTCGCTATTCTTGGTCGCTTCCAAGAGCTGAGCCGGGGTGATTCGCCACTGGTCGCACCAGTACGCTGGCGGAACGAAGCCCAGCATCTGCTGTAGCCACCAGGCTTTCGGTCCGATTTTGTAGATCTTCGGGGCATCCTTCTTGACGCCATCGCGCTGCATAGCCTTGTCATACGCTTCCGGCAAGACGATCTCGATGCGCGGTTTACGCCCTATCTGTAGCGTCAAACTCCCCGCCACACGCTCGAACATCCGCCGATTCAGGCGCGACTCGGCAAGTTGGCCCAACAAGTGCGCGACAGCCGAGCGCACTTCCATGCTGCGATCGTCCAGGCTTGCTTCGAGAAACGGCTCGTCGTCCATACTGAGACCAACGGCGAACAACTCGATAAAAGCCTTGCGGTCGTCGAGTTGTTCGCTCGGCCAGGTAGCGGCGAGAAGATCGCGCGCCAGATCCGGCAGCGTCCGGCGCAGTTGCTTGAACAAGGCGATCCGCGCCGCTCGGCTCTCAGTCTCCCATTGAGTCTTGAGGATGTCCGATTGCGCGCTGAGTGTCGCCTGGTTCAATCCGCTGGCGGCGTAGTCCCAGTCGGGATTTTGGGCTGCCAGCCAGCACCCGCGCGTCCCCAAAACAGGAAGCAGCGCCTCGCGCAACGCTTCCTGCCTGCGCCCCAACTCCAGCAGTGCAACCAGATGCTCGGCGGGAAGGCGCCGCCCCGTCTGCGCCAACGCCGTTAACCACTCCGGGAGAACCTTGGGATGCGTGCCGCACAGCATCATCACCAGGTGGCGGCTCGCCTGGGGCGCACAAGGCGCCAGTTCATCGGGCGGGCATAGCTCGGGCAACGGGCCGGTAGAGCGCTCCGGCAAGCGCCCAGCCCGCCGGTAGAGCGTTAGCGCCGCTGCCGCGCCAAGCAGAGTCCGCTCTGGATCGCTGGCGTCGAGTTCGCCCAACATATCGCCCAACGGCTCGCCCGACGGCGGGAGCCGCAACGGCAGCCGCCCGGCGCCGACCAGCGCTGTCGCAACCAGATCGCTCCAGCAGGATTGTGCGTCAAGGGCTGAAGATTGGGTCATCGCATAACCTCAGCACTGAAAGAACCTGCCCTCTGCCCACACGGCCAACGGGTGCAGATGTTCACCGTTCCACTCGCCAAACACTCCGATTGGATGGCCGCCGCTCAGGGCCAGCAAATGCCAGGCGCCATCGAAACGCGGGGCCAAAGGCAGAACATAACCGCTTGAGTCGCACAGCAACCATCCCCCAGCGGTCGGGAAAGCAGTGACGTCACAGAGGCTCAGCGGAAACGCCTCGATCCACGGATTCTGCGCCAGCGCGGCAGCATAACGCCCAAGCGCATCGTTTACCATCGTATCGCCAGGGAGCGTGTCGAGCGGCAGCGGCGCAGCGTCGGCGGTCTTGAGCAGCGCACGCAGCGGATAAGCTCCAGGGTAGAAGACCAGTTCGGCGTCAATAGCAGAACCGGGGACCAGGCTCTGGGGAAGCGGCTGGCTAACGTGGGTCTCTTCGAAAATCAGCGCGTCGCAACCGCTTTCGGCGCCACGCAGCCAGGTACGCAGATAGTGCAGCGACTCGCGCGCCCGCGCGCCCTGGTATTGCCCCAAAACCAACCAGCGGTCATGCACGCCCGCACCCGCCAAAACTTCTTCTTTGCTCTGGTCCCAGCCAATCAAGTCGCGGAGATCGGCCTGCGTGGCGGCGGGCAACTGCTCGATCCGCTTGTAACCGGCAATCAGTAGATAGATCAGGCTCAGGCGCTCCAGCAGCCGACCCTGCCAACCGTCGCCCGAAGCGGGAATATCGGCCAGATCGCGGATCATAAAGGCCACATCGCGCGCCTGGGCGTCCCACATCCGCTGCGCCGGTTCGTCCCAGAAGCTGGCGGGTTTGCTCTGCACCTGGGCCAAGCCCTGGCGCACCAAGTCGGTCAGCCGCTCTTCCAGTTCGTGCAAGCCGCTGGCGACCCGGGCCTCACGCACGGCGGCCCGTTTCGCCTGGGCCGCCGTGTCAACCGGTTGACCAGCACGCTCGCGCTTCTTGGCGCGTTTCTGCGCAGCCTGGGCTCGCTTGTCGAGCCATTCGGAAACCCATGAAGGCGGCGCGGCTTGCTCAATTGCCGCTGCTTGGCCCGCCAACAGCAAGAGCAAGCCCAGAGTGTGCTTACAGGGGAGTTTGCGGCTGGGGCACGAGCAACGGTAGACCAACTCACCGCTCGCCAGGTCGACCTGCACCTGATAAGGCGTCTTGCCGCCACCCTGGCATTCGCCCCACACGGCCCGCTCATTGCGACCCAGCGTGACCCACTTGCGCGGGCCGGATAGCCCCTGACCGGCTTTCGCTGCTGCCGCGTCGGGGGCCAGAGCAAGGATCTGTTCAGTCGTCAACGCTGCTAACATTTGCCTGGTCTTGTGTATCATTGCAAGAACAAAATGACCAGAGGAAGTATAGCATGCTCGGGCGCGAATTGCATGGCGCGTGCGGCATATTTCCGCATTCAGCGTACCAAAAGCGCCAAACATTCGATATGCGGCGTCTGCGGAAAAAGGTCAATCGGCTGCACCTGCGCAAGTTGATAGCCGGCAGCGAGAAACGGGCGCAGATCGCGGGCCAGGATACCGGGGTGACACGAAACATATGCGATCCGCGCGGGCGCGAGCGTCGTCAGGGCGGCGAGCGCGGCGGGGTGGCAGCCACGGCGGGGCGGGTCGAGAATGGCAGCGCCAATCGGGGTTTCAAGCGTGGCCAGAGCGCGTTCGACCGGCGCGGTGACGAACGTAACGTTGTCGATTGCATTGAAGTGCGCGCTCCGTTCGCCATCGGCCACCGCGATCGGGTTCTCTTCGATCGCGATGATCTCACGGGCCACGCGCGCAAGCGGCAGCGCGAACGTGCCGATGCCACTGTAGGCGTCGAGCAACCGTTCACCCGGTTGGAGCGCGAGAGCCTGCCGCAACTCGGCAAGCAAAACTTCGGCCTGGGCAGTGTTGGCTTGAAAGAAGCTGTCTGTGCCTAGCGAAAAAACGACCCCGTCCAGTTCCTCGTGAAGCGTGACCGCGGAGGCGTCGTGTTGCGCCTGGTGCGGATTGATGGCGACCCCGGCCAACTCGGGCGTTTGCGACCGCCAGCATTCGGCCAAGGTGTTCAAGGCCTTTACTGCTGCCGGGTCGCCTGCGCCACGCAGGGCGGCAATCGCGTAGCCATAGGTCGCGCTGCTGCGCAGGGTGACGCTTTGGAGCGCTGTTCCCGCTTCCGGCAGCGCCTGGCGCAGACGACCGAGAACCAGATTGAGCACCGGCAGCAACAGCGGGTCTGCATCGAGATCGCGCACGGTGTGCGACTGAGCGGCATAGTAGCCGATCTGCTTGTCCGTGACATGCAAATGGGCGGTGTTGCGATAGCCCCATGGCTGGGCTGCCGGAATGACCTCCGCCACCGGCGGGTCGGAGAGCCCGGCCAGTTTGCCAAGCTGTTCGCGCAGAATCTCACGCTTGAAATGGAGTTGCGCCGGATAGTCAATATGCTGCCAAGGCATATGATCGGCGTTGGGCAGGCGCGGCGCAACCCGCTCGGGCGCCGCCGTCAGCACCTCGGCCACCGTGCCAAGCGCATAAGCAGACTTCTGGCTGTTGATCCGTACGCGCACGTGTTCGCCGGGTAACCCGCCGCTTGCAAAAACGGCAGCGCCGTTCCAACGACCAACCCCGGCGCCGCCCTGAGCCATACGCTCGATATGAAGTTCGATTTCGTCAGGAAAATGCATAGGAAACGTTGGAACGTTAGCATGTTGACAGATCAGTAGGTTAACAGGTTGGCAGGTTAACACATTTGAACGTTATCTCTTCTCCATTCTCCAATCACCCTTGCACGACGGGGCCGGATGGTTTTTCGCGACGTCGTTCCAGAGCAAACAGCAACACCGCAACATCAGCCGGGTTGATCCCCG
>JAKSDJ010000040.1 GCA_022360155.1 Chloroflexales bacterium
CTGTACCTACACGACGCGGGGAGTTATCTATGAATATGCGGAGCGAAGCTTGAGGTGCGGCTACAAGCCGCATCTACACCCGTTTGGGCCTTCTAATGAATTTGACGATCAACCGCGCTCATTTGCCGTAGTACCGCCTAAAGGCGGTTTTCCGGCAGCACAGCAGCCTAAAGGCGGCACTACGAGAGCCTTTTCCGTTACCGATTTTGACATTAGGCGCGGCTTGCACGCCGCTGCATGAAAACAGCCTGTTGGCTATCGGCTATGCTCACGCAAAGAAGCGCGACTCAGCGATGATCCGATGGGCGGGAACGAAGGTTGCGTCTACAACGCTCTGGCCAGTGCGCCGCAAGTACGCCTGCACGACCTGGTAGCCGATTGCGTAGCCGGCGTAGGGCGGCACACCCGCTTGTTCATTCCCAAAGATATATTGGCGTACCACATCAAATCCAGTCTTATCCAGCGCGTCGCCGATCATCCGGCGGGCGTCGTCCACCAGCGCTGCGTCGAACTCGGTGACCCACGGGCCAATCAGCTCTTCGCCATAGAGCTTGGCGGCGAAGGACTCGGCCAACCCCTCGCCGACGATGTACGCGCCGACATTCGCGATCATGGGGCTGCCGGGGAAGGCGGCGCCCAGCACGTTGTGGTGTAGTTCGTGGACGGTGCAGGCCTCGATGCGGGCGAGGTTTGGGGCATTCGGCCTCCCATAGACGGTCATAATCCAGCCGGGGATGCCGCCCAAGCCGGTGTAGCCGCCCATCCCTGGCATGTCCGGGATATCGGCTAGGAGCAACCCAAAGACCACGGTGTCGAGCGGGATGCGCTTGGCGTAGCGGGCGAAGGCGGCTTTGCCCTTCTCCAAAGCCTGAGCCGCTCGTTGCCAGGCGTTGGCTGCGGACAGCCCGTCGAGCCGGCTTTGCATCTCGGCGTGGCGCTCTGGAGCAAACATCTCCGGTGTCATACCCCAATGGGCAAAACTTGCCACTGCATCGTCGCCGCCCATGGTGCGGGCGAGCCCGGCGAAGGGCGCGGCTAGTTGATCACGAAGGATCGTTGCGCGGGCCGCTGCGTCGGGTGCGGCCAGCATCCGGCGGTAGGCGGCTTCGGTATCAAGAATCTGAAAGTGCATTGTTGCCTCCCTGGGCGTGGTATACGCACAAACCTTGTTCGACCTTTGACCCACGCCGAGGAAAATCCGCTCGACAGGTTTTTGGTCGTGTCACGATTACCTCATACGGGAAGTATAGACCCTGACGTTACGTGAGCTTCCATCGGTCAAAAGGCGGATTTGTTGGATCTGCGCAAGTGGTCAGCTATGATCAGCGCTCGGGAGGCGGCGCAGACAACGTCTGTACCTGCTTTCAAGCTGAAGGCTGACGTCCAAGAGCTGGCGGCTTCTTTCGCTTGAAAATACCATACGGTATGGTATACTTGTGATAGAAATAACAAGAAAGGTAGGCGATGGCGCGTACAACCCAACGCGACTGGCTGGCCGCAGGTTTACGCATTGTGCGGACTGATGGCGCCGGTGGCCTTACGATTGAACGACTCACCGCAGCCCTCAAGCTGACCAAAGGGTCGTTCTACCACCACTTTGGGGGCTGGGCCGACTACAAGACGGCGCTGTTACACTTCTTCGAGCACGCAGACACCTTGCATGTGATGCAGGTGGTGGAACAGGAACCCACCCCCGCCGCCAAGCTCAAGCGCCTGTTTGCGATTGTGACCGGCGAACCGCTCGATTTGGAGGCTGCGATGCGGGCCTGGGCTTTGCAAGACGCTGAAGTCCGTGCGATGCAAAGCCGCATCGACACGCAGCGTATTGCCTATGTCCAAGCGCTCTGTACAGAACTGTTGGGCGACTCTGCGCGCGCGGAAGTGGCCGGTATGCTGGCCTACGCTGTTCTGGTGGGCGGCGCCCAGATCCAACCGCCCCTCAGTTTGGCGATGTTGCGCCAACTCTTCGCTGAATTTCAGCGTCTCTATGGGATCGATTAGCAAGCGAAGGGGCGCCGGTATGTCGTACGTGGAAACCATTCCGCCAGTGGCGACCTTGTTCCAGGGTGCTAAGAAGCTGTCTGAAAAGCCGTTTGCTCAAAAACTGGGATGTCACGGCGCACAAGCGCGTCGGTATGTGGAGGGCGCAAGCCATACGTGCGCGCGGCAGCATGGCTGCCGCACTCCATACCCCTTTTCAGACAGCTTCTTAGGGGATGGGGCGATTGAGAGCGGGCTACTTCCTAGAATCTGTTATGCACTTTGGACCATGAAGGTGATGAAACGTTTGCGCATCAGCACCGCAACGGCACGAAAATGCCAGCCAGCCAGGGGTGCGGGCCAGCGTTCATCGGCGCGGGCCAGCCGCCGGAAGCGCGCCAGCACGCCACAACGGCGTTCCACCACCCAGCGGCGCGGCAGCAGCACGCAACCACGCTGGGCCGGCGGCAGCTTGACCACGTCCAGGCGGATGCCCTGCGCTGCAGCAGCTTGACCACGTCCAGGCGGATGCCCTGCGCCGCAGCAGCTTGAGCTGGCGGTTCGCCCGTATCGCTCTGGGCAACGCAGGCGATTTCAACCGTTTCGCCCGTGGCTTCATGCACTTTCGCCGCCAGCTCGGCCCCCTGGGCGTGCGCTTGCTCCTTGGCCGGCGTGACCAGCCGCGCCAGCCACGGGCCGAGCGGATCGCCTGCAAGATGCACCTTGCGGCCGTTGCGACGTGTGTGACCAGCCGCGCCCGCTCGCGGGCCACTCGCTGGAGGGGATTGACGCGTGCGGGCAGCAAAGAGCGCCACCCTGGGGTGTGGGGCACGATCAGCATTGTCGCGCAGCAGCATGCGCAGATCGTGAACCAGTGCCGCGAACACCCCAGCGTTCAGCCAGCGCTGGGGTTGCTGATAGACGGTATACCAGGGTGGCAAGTCGTTGGGCATCATCCGCCACTGTGCATCAGTATGCACAATCCAGCGTAATCCATTGGAGACTGCCCGCAAGGAGTGGTCGCGCCGGGGTGTATCGTCGATCATGAAGGTCAGGGAGGGCGCAACGAACGCCCACTCGACATCCCTGACGTCACGCGGATACGGTTGTCGTGGCATGCCTTGAGTCGACCACGCTCAAGGTCAAAGTGCGTAACAGGCTCTAGGCGCACGTTTTCAGTCAAGTTTGCCGCTCCTTGGGCAAGCGCGACAGATGTTGGTTTCTGGCATCGTCTTCCCACAGATCATCTGTTTCTTCCCTTGCGGCACGCCTCTCTAACCAGACGAAGCAGCCGATGCCGCCGATAGCTGCAGCAGCAAACCCCAACTGGATGCTCAAGCGATGATACTGGGCGTTGAGCGCTTCCGCCAGGAAGCGTAGCTCGCGTAGGTTGCTGTCCGCCAATGCCGGCACGCCGCCGCCCTGCAAAAGACTAGCTGTTTCCTGGAAGAACTGTTGCTGTTGATAGAAGAGATAGGCTGTGCTGATCGCTCGCGCGACAAGATAGCCCAGCGCGCCGACCAATCCAGCAATAAGCAAGCTCAATGCCAGGCGTTTGAGCCAGTCCTGCGTATCGGCGGAGCGGGTCATTCTTCTTCGCCCCGCGCTCGTCGCCGGGCTCGCTCTTTGGCTTGGCGCAAGCGTTCCAGGCGCTCTATTGGGTCATCAGATGAGAGGTTTTGAGGCGGCGATGCTGGTGGGCGCGCTTCCGGTTTAGAGCTTGGCGAGGTTTGCTTTGTAGCTTGCGGCTCATGGCTTGCGGTTTGCGGTTCGCGGCTTGCGGTTTGCGGTTCGCGCTGATCGAGCGTTGAGCCTTGGGCGCTGAGCGCTGGCGATTGCTTGCCCGAGCGGGTGGCGCGGCGCTTCGCTTCAGCCAGGCGGTTCAATGAAGGATCGGCTATGACAGGAGCGGGGGGATTCCGAGTCAGGCGCGACTGCGTCCAGGCGCCGAGGCTGGCGAAATCGCGACGGCGTAGCATCAAGCGCCGCGCTGCGATATCAAGCGGGAGCAGCAGCAGCGCAAGCAAAAGGAGCGGCAGCGCTATCTCTTTGGCGCGGCGCACCGATTGCTCGGTTGGCGCGAAGACTTCTTCCGGCTCGGTCAGAGTCGTTCCGCCGCTTACTTGCGCGATCTCGGCCAGTAGGCTTGGGTTATCCTGATCGTGGCCATATTCGGGCGAGTAGGGAACAACCAGGCCTGCCACTTCCTGAAGCGCTGCGCGTCCGCCGTCTTCGCCGGCAATCTGCACCAGGTAAGTGCCCGGCGCCGGGCTGGCAAGCCGCCCACGATAATCGCCAGGGGCAACCTGGTTGAGCTGCACAGCAGTCTTTGCGCCGTCGTTGTCGACCAGTGTTGCTGTGAGGGCTAAGTTGTCATAGGCACGACCCGGCTCTTCGTCTACCTGGACGCGGATTGCGGTTTCAGAGCCTTCCACTTGGAGCTCGGTGGCGACATATTGCCCGCCGCGCACCGGCAAGACCCAGCCGACTAGTTGCGATGCGAAGCGCGGGAATTGTGACCAGTTCACCCAATCGCGTCCCCATTTGCCCTTCATATCGCTCGTCCAGGCGATGCTGCGGCCTAGGCCGTACTGCCACTGGGACAACAGCGGCGACTCATCGGCGGTGATCAATATATTGCGTGCGGTTTCTTTGATGGTTGTCCCATTATAACCGTAGAGCCGTGGTATTCCTGCGTCAAAGCCGTGCATTATCGGGCTATCGCCAGCCAGGGTTGGGCTTACGACCTGCTCGATAATGTAATTGCCCACTGCCGTGATGGTTTCTTGGAGGAAGATCTGCGGCACATCTGACATGGTTTGTGAGGGATAGTAACGCCCGCCGCCGGTTATCGCCAAGTTTTCCAGGTAGGTCGCCGAGCCGCTGCCGGCTGCGACGACCGTAAGCGTAACGCCCTGTTCGCGCATCCGGGTGGCGACATCAAGGTTGTCGCCGCCGTCCCCCCAGCCATCGGTCAACAGAATGACGTGCTTGATCCGCGCATCGGTCTCTTGGAGCATTGTTTCAGCAGCCTGGAGCCCGGCGCGAACATTTGTAGAACCTCTTGGCTCGATATTCGAAACGGCGTCTGCGACCTGGTCGAGTTGGGCATCTTTGGTTGCTGGCAATACCCAGTCAGCGCCTTCATCGAAGGCGACCACACCCAAGGTGTCTTGCGGTCGAAGCAGAGCCGAAGCTTGTACAATCGCCTCTTTGGCGATGTCAACCTTTCGTTCGCCGCTCTGCCGGAATTGGGAGCTACGCCGATCGGGGTTGGAACAGTGACAGGCGTCCATGCTGCCCGATTTGTCGATGACAAAGATCAGGGCCAGATCAGGCCGTTCTTCACGGTCGCGCACATCCATGTATACCGGCATGGCTTCTTCGATAGGGGTGCGCCCATAGCCGCCGACGCCATAACTCTCTTCGCCGCCGATCATCACCAGCCCTTTACCAAGATCGCGCACATAAATAGGGAGCGCTGCCATCACTTGGACCGGCAACGCTCGTGCCGGAACATTGATCAAGACAATCGAGTCGTAGGCGCTTAGTCCGGCCAGATCGGTCGGGATCGCATCGGGCTGGCTGATCTCAGCAGTGATATTCGCCGCCTGCAAGCCATCGCGTAGCGGAATAGCTTCACCCTGCTCCATCGTGACCAGCAAAACCCGTGGCGGTCCCTGGATTTCGATCAACGCTGCGGCCTCGTTGTTTTGGACGCGGACATCGGACGTTGGCTCAACCTGCAGGCGGTAGCGCTGGAAGCCTTGACCCTGGGCCGGCACGGTGAAGTGAAATTCGTTGCGGCCAACCTGAAGATCAACGGTCTCGTCGCCGACAACCGACTGGTCGGCGAAGACGCGCAGCCGTGCGCTCTGGGCGGTGTTGCTCTCGATGACGGCGGTCAGATCGATCTCTTGCCCATCGCGTACACGGCTGGGTGCATCTAGGTCTGCAACCAGCACTTCGTCGCCGAGGCTGGTTCCGCTTAGATCGACGATAGCGATGGGAACGTCACGGGCGGCGGCAAGCCGAGCGGCAGCCATAGCTGTACCGGTATTTTCGCCGCCATCGCTCAAAAGCACTAGGCGTTTCAGGGTGTCGGCTGGCAACAGCGCCAATCCTAGCTCGATTGCCTGCTCGATATTCGTCCGCGCCGCCACGGGCGCCGAATTCAACTGCCCCAGCGCCGCCAGTGAGCTTGGCGCGCGCTCGACCAAGGCCTGATCGCCGAAAACAACGATGGCTGCCTGGTCATCCTCGGGCATCTGCTGAAGCGCAGCTTGCACAAAGGTTTCGGCTTGGCCGTGCGCCGAAGGCGAGATCGAGTCGCTGCTATCGATCAGGAAGACCGTCGTGAAGTGCGAGACTGGCTGGACGAGTTGGGTTCCGGCAATACTGAGGATAAGGGCGAGGAGCAGGATGGTGCGCAGAGTCGCACTACTCCAGAACTGCCAGGGCGCCAAGCGACGCGGGACGACGAAGAGCAGTCCGATCAGGGGAATGAGGATCAGTAGAAGCCAGAGTGCTTCCGGGTAGACAAACGAGAGGCTCGGCATACCTGGTTACTCCGAGGCAAATTACGAGTGCAGCTCTGGGACAAGAACCATTGTTGGTATTGTACATCACAGCAAGGGCTTGGAGCAAGGGCAATTTGAAAGCGGTGCTAGTTAGGGTGGCGGCGGGTTAGCAGATTGGCAGGTTAGTAGGTTGGCAGGTTATTGTCGAACCAGCGGCTATTGACTACGGACTGCTTTTATCTGAGACAAATTAGCTTGATTACTTGGTTTCGGCAGAATCATCATTCCCAGTAATGCCAACAACGCGCCCCAGTTGACCGTCAGACTAAAAGTTGTCCATGCAAATTGAGCATTCACTGTACCACTAAACAGAAGATTGGTCACTAATGCGCCCAGTGCCATAACGCAACCTGCAGTAAATGCAGCAAATAAACCATGAAATTTACCAAATGATCTGATTCGCCTGGCAACCTTCATTGCTATTCCTGCTTGGATCAAAGTCGCCAATCCAATATAACCGGCATAGAATAAAACAAGCTTAAACTCATCTGCCTCCCACACTGACTCAGGCAGAAGAAAGCGCAGCCCCAAGCGGAGAATCAATAGCAAAACACAGTATATTAACCCGCCCATAAGACCTGTCATAAATGCAGGATGAACTTGTAGCGGTTGCTGAGTTGGGAGGTGAGCTTGATCAGGTATCTGGTCCAGAAAGCCCCAAGTTGGCCCAGAAGTCGAATTCGTGCGACGAACCTGCCACAGCCAGGCGCTCAGCGGGAATGCCCAGAGGCTAACGAGCGCAATCAAGGTGAGCGGTTGCAGGGTAATGTCATGGAGAATAAGAGAAAAGAAGAAAATGAAGTTGAACAACACCGCAATGCTATTGGGCGTGATCAGGAGAACATCAGCATTCCGGATCAGAAACATGATCTCAAACCAGAGCGTCATCCATAGTCCGGCGACGACGAGTCCTGCTATGTAGTATGGACGAGGCGAGCGAGAAAAGATTGCAATATGCAGCCAGATAGAAGCGCCTGCTGCCATCCATCTGAAGAAGTAGTAAAGGCTGAGCAACAGGAGAACACTCCAGAGAAGGTTAAAAATAGTTAAGGTGAATTGCATCGCCCGATCAGCTTGCTCCAAGCCCAAGGTGTCTTGGATTGAAGCGATGTGGTCGAAAGACAAAATCTGACCGAAAATCAGCCCCAAGCCGAGGCCAATCCCTAGTTTCCCACTCCTCGTAGAGTGCTGATTACGGATCAGTGTCGCAAACGTTCCGCGCCACACCCCAATGCCAATAATGCCGACGACGAGAAGGGCGAAAACCAAGCTGGCAGCTAGGGATTCTAGCCATGGGTCGATATGCCCTAAGATTGGTCGCAATGTTGTAATGCTTAAACCGGCAATAGTGTCGTGAACAGCGGTGACGGCGATTCCTGTACCGAAGGCCGCCCAAAGATCAAGGATAAATAAGCGATCGGTTGTTGCTAGGATATGGCGGCGTTCTGATGCATCAGGATGGAGTAAGAAAGCGAACTGCCAGCGATGACGTTTGAAATGAGGCAAGCGCTCTAGCATAGCAATCGTAGTCGCTTGCCAAGCGGAAAATGTAGGTTGTAGCGTGGTTGCTAAAAGAGAGCTCAGAGCTTGGGCGCCTGGGTATGTCGAGGCGCGAACGTCGGCGTAAAATTCCCGTGCTCGCACAACCGCAGCTAGCGTGAGATAGACGAGCAAAACCAGGGTAATGGTCTGGACAATTGCTATGAAACGTTGGGCGCTAGAGTTTCCCAGTAAGTTGAACGCAAAAGGAATGAGCGCCGCAATCACAAATGCACAACTAACCGCCACAGCGAAATAGGTTTTATCCACATCCCTGTTCCGCAAATGAGCGAGTTCATGCAGCATCACGGCACGGAAAGCATCTCGATTGTTATCGAACCAGTTAAGTAGTCCAGTTGGCAAAACGACGTAATACCGACCGAAAGCGCCAAATGCCCTGCCGCCGATCGCCCGGCTTGCCGGTTTCTGTAAAAATGTTGGAGGATGAATGCCCATCTCTTGACAAAGGTTCTTGAGATAGACAACGACGTCTTCCATATCAGCTTGCATATCAAGGGGCGTCAACCCTTCTCGCCACATTATCAAGATGGGAAAAAGACTGTACAGGAGACTCGCGATACACAGCAAGATCCCTATGCCGCCAAGCGCTAACCATGCGGCGTTGCGAAACTCTGTGTATAAGGGTTCAGTGCATTGGGCAAAGGCATTTCCCGTGATTGCCAATTCATCTGCCGATAAGGAAAAAGAGGGTTCATATTGATCCCAACAGGCTCTAGCCGAAACAGCAATCGGTTCTAATCTGCCCTGGGTTTCTATGTATCTCACATAGAGGGTGGAATACATGAACAAGCTGGCGCTGATAACTGCGACAATCAGCAAAATGAACCGGAGTGTTGTTTCTGAAGGGAACGCAAATGGATCAAGCCGAGGTTCAGCATTCGCTTTCATAACAATCACCTGATAGCTGATCATGAGCCTGCGGTACACTAGAGCGAATGAAAAGAGGCGCGGTGGCGGCGCCGTCGATCACCTCTTTTCAGGGTAGCCTCATGGTTTTGACATATTGACAGCGCTGAACGAGCATAGCGCCGCTTGCAGGCGGTTTCAAGGCGGCACGCTGCCTAAAAGCAGAACTACAGGCGCCTTTCCCTTACCGGTTGTGAACGTCAACATTCATAACCGGAATTTGCAAGCTGACAATAACGGAGTCTGCGATGAGCGTTGCTTTATCAGGGTCAACTCCCAGCTGTATTGCGCTTTCACGGGCGCGGTGGCGGGCTTGCTTCAACTGCTCTTGACTCAGAGGACGCCCTTCGTTCAAAGATAATTGCGTGGGTGGAGGCTGGTCTGATTGAGATGATTTAGACCCAAAGAGTCGCTTGATAAACATGTGTAGTTTTTCAAAAAGCGTAGCGCTATTCTTTTTAAGAGAGTCTTTGAGGGAGTCCGTGAGAAGATCCTTCAGTACTTCTTTAACAACTTCGAGGATAATAGGGGTTAACAGCAGCGAAATTTCTGCAACCCCCCAGCCTAGAAGTTGATCGTCGCCGCCATCACCCTTGAGCGTTTTTTCAGGATTCTTAAAATAAGCTTCACTAATCGCCTGAAAAGCGCGCCGTTCTTCTGGCGCAACATCTGCTACGACTCGGCGTGATAGTTCCGCAATGAGTTGGTGTTCCGCCTGAGCGGTCATAACGTTCTCCTGCATTATCCAACAAAATAACTACTTCAATTCTACAGCAAATCTTGCTCGGAGAGGCGGGCAACCATTGCGGCGCGCGAAGTGACATCCAATTTGACGAAGATCCGCCGCAAGTGTGTGGCGACTGTCCAGGGACTGATTTCGAGAATATCGCTGATGGATTTGTTGGGCAGTCCCTTCGCGATCAGTTGGGCGATGGCAAGTTCACGCGGGCTGAGCGGAGTTTGTGTTTGTGATTGGGGCTGGCTGCGCATAAGCGTATAGCGCGCGCCATCTATCTGAATCTCAAGCAGCGACTCTTCGATAACATGGGGTGTGCGTTTGAGGTTTCGGATTCGAAAGAGTTCGGTATTCGCCGCGATGAGTTTTACCAGGCAGCAGAACCAGTCTTCAGCCTGAGCCGTGATCTCCCCTCTGGGAAATGGCTGATCTGTCATCTTCTGAGCAACTTGCGAAGCCATGCCTATATCCTCCTCGCGATTAGGAGAGCGCCCTGACAAATAGGGCGATTCGAATAGACAGCGCATGAACGCAACCGCCTTTCCTGACGCTATTCCCTCACTCTGCCATTTGGCTATGTGGTGCGCTCTGCTATGTATTTATTTCTGCGCGTGGATGTGCTACTTCGGCGATATAAGAAGACGATGCTGTTTTTTGAGTATAACACCAAATTCATTTGATAAGGGGCAGTATCGCAAGCGATCCGAATCTAATACTACAACGAGACTGCATCCTGCACCGCATCGAAACGGGACTTGTCGATGTCACCCTGAGCGAAGCGAAAGGTCTTGCACCTTTGCCTTGGGTAAGGAGATTCTTCACTTCGTTCAGAATGACATGTCTCGTTGTAGTACTAAGGAGAGAAGTTCTAGCACATGCTTATAACTCTATAACTATGAATGCTGAAAAACAATAAAAATCAAATGCATTCTCTTATTCAAAATATAACGATCTCTGTACGGGAATTGTCGTGAGAATATAGACATTCTTCGTGCCAAAAATGAAACTATCTGAATTTAGTCAAGAAATAAAAAAACTCTTCCTGGTCTTTCTGATCTGGTAGACCTTGATTCGCTTTCATGGCAAATTCTGAAGAGCCAATCTCATGATACGCGCCTCATTCCAGCAAGACAAGTACCATAAATGAGTGACACTCATCGATGTGAAGCTCATCCAGGCCTCACTGAAAAAGAGGACTAGCGCAACGAGCCTCCATGCACTACAACTATTCCACCGGTGTATCATCTAGTCCTAAAAGGAGGCATCGCGATGTTGCCCACAACGAATGGCGCGACCGAATGGGAACTGGAAGATGAATTTGAAGGTGAACTGGAAAATGAGTTCGAAGAGGAGTACGAACTCGAAGGCGAATTTGAATTCGAAGACGAGTTCGAGGATGAAGGTGAGTTCGAGGGCGAGTTCGAAGAGGAGTACGAACTCGAAGGCGAATTTGAATTCGAAGACGAGTTCGAGGGTGAAGAATTCCTGGGCAAGGCCTTCCGTCGTATTGGCGGTTTTGTAAAGCGTAATGTCGGTACCCTGAAACGAATTGCCCGTGTCGCTGCGCCGATTGTGGGAACTGCTATTGGCGGCCCCGTTGGCGGATTCATTGGGCGTTTCGCTTCTACCGCTCTGCGCGAAGGAGAGTTCGAGGACGAGTTCGAATACGAATATGAGGACGAGTTCGAGGGCGAGATGGAGGAAGAGGCTGTGATTGCCGCCCCGATCACGTCGCAGCAAGCTATAGCGGAAGTTATGGCGCAACGCGCCGCCAAAACCCGTAGCGCAGCTGAGGCTGAGGCAATGGTCGGAGCGGCGACGGTCGCCACTTTATCCGCCACTGACCGTGCTGCCCTCAAACGAGTTTTGCCGCACATGGTCCGTGGTACAGCTGTTCTGACGCGCGTCTTGCGTAAGAGCAAGAAGACAAAACCGGCCGTACGAACGGTGCCAACCATTGTAAAAAGCGCCGCTAAGACGCTCAAAAAGCGCGCCGCCGCCGGCAAGCCGGTTACGCCCAAGGCCGCCGCACGCGTTATGGCGAAAAAGACCCAGCGGGTGCTGGGCAATCCCAGGGTGTGCGCTGCCGCGATGAAACGAAACGTGCGCGCCAGCAAAGTAGCCAAGCGCACAATGGTCCGACGCACAGTGATGGGGTGAGGCAAGCAGTTCTCCTAGTTTAGGAAGGATGGGTGATGCTGATGTATGCATATGAACTGGAAGCCTTACCAGAGCTAGAAGACGAATACGAGAGCGAATGGGAAGATGAATGGGAGGGTGATCTCGAGAGTGAGCAATTCTTCGGCGCCCTTGCTAGCCTCGCCAGTCGAGCCATCCGGTCGCCGACGCTACGGCGGGCGGCCCTTTCAGCCGGACGAGCAGCGCTAAAAGGTCTTCTCTCAGAATCGGAAGACGAAGGCGAGTTCGAGTGGGAGTGGGAGGCCGAACTTGAGATGAAGCGTCCGGTTAGCACGATAGCTGTGATGGAGCATCTGGGGCACTGCGCGACGAAGGCAAAGCGTGAAGCTGAGGCGGAAGCCTTTATCGGCGCGCTGGTTCCACTCGCGGCACGCCTCATTCCCAAAGCAGCTTCAGCGCTTACGCGAGCGGCGCCCCATCTTGTTCGCGGGTTGTCGCAGGCTACGCGCACATTACGTCGCAATCCGCAGACTCGCCCGCTTGTGCGCGCACTGCCGACAGTGATGCGCCGAACTGCTGCGAATCTGGCGCGTCAGTCGGCCCGTGGCCGGCGGGTCACACCGCGGGCGGCAGTGCGCGCACTTGCCGGACAGACTGCGCGAGTTGTTGGCAATCCACGGCGTTGCGCGCAGGCGTTGCGGCGCTCACGCGCATTGGATCGCCGGTATCACCGGGTGGCACGCCCGCGTATGGTTGCTGCACGATGAGCGCAAACGTTCTTTGCGTATTGCGAGACTCAGCGTGAGGACGACATGGATACTTTGCTCGAAGAGACGACTCCCGCAAAGGAGCCGGTAACGCGGCAGCGGCGCAACGGAACGGCGCGTTCGACGGCGTGCCTGACGGCGGTGCAAAAGCCCTGGCTACGCGCTCAGGCAATCAACGTTACCCGGCATGCAGCAGCATTGCGCCCGTTTCGGCGCGAGGAGTTCGGTACCGGTGCAGCCGCCCCAACCGAGGCGCATATCCGGGCAGCGAACGATCTGATCAGTTCGCTCCGGCGTGTGCTGCTCAAGCAGGCGCGGCGTGTAACAGACGCGGCGGAAACGGCCCAAAGCGAGCCATCGACCCAGAATCTCCAGCAGGTTGTCCGGCGCAAAGATCGCGCGCATCGTTGGGTCCAGGGCATTGAATTGATCTGGGATTTCTACTTCGAGTTGTTCAAGCAGCGCCAGTCCGAGTTTGGCGATTGGCTGGTCAGTTGTGACCGGATCGCTCTCGATTGCTATCAGGCCGCCTTTACTAACATCGGCGTTGCCAGGTCGATACCCTCGCCGCCGCCGTTTGCATATATGCGCACGGGGCGCTCGCCGGCAACCTTCCGGCGCGGCATACCGTTGCGGCGTTTGGGCAAGCAGCTTAACCCATTTCCGCTGGTGCAACTGCCCTACCACCGCTTGGTCAACCCATGGACCTTAGGTGCAATCCTGCACGAGGTTGGGCACAATCTACACAATGACCTAGGCCTGGCGCAGATCATCCCGCACAACATCGAGCGGCGCTTGGTGCAAGAAGGACATAATCCGCTGGTCGCGGCGGTGTGGAAACGCTGGAACCGCGAACTCTTTGCCGATGTGATCGGACTGCTGTTGGGCGGTCCGGCGGTTGTCGGCTCGCTGCTCGATGTGATTGGACGCTCACCATCGACTGTTTTCGGTTATTCATCGCACGGTGTGCATCCAACACCGTACCTGCGTGCGTTCCTCAGTATCGAGTTGCTGCGTCGGATGGGGTTCTCCAACGAGGCGCAACGCTATCGGCACATGTGGACGCGGATGTATCCGAACCCGCGCGCGGGAAATATCCCTCGGGCGCTGATCGAGTCGCATCCCGCCGCCATTGCCCAGGTGGTGGAGACAGTCTGTTATCAGCCCTACGCCGCACTCGGCAAGAAGAGTCTGGCTCAGGTCTTCCGTTTTAGTCCTAAGGAACAAGTCATGATCGAAGAGGCGGCGCAGCGTTTGGCAGCCGGTGTTGACCCTGGCATCATTCCAGAGCGCTTCGGGATCGGGGCGGCGCGCTTTGCGCTTGACAACCGCTTTGCCCGACCGGCAACAATCACCGAAAACTTCTACAAGGCGCTGGCGCGGAGGTAGAGTGATGGCACTGGAACAGGCGCTCTTGGCGCTCGACGAATGCCTCGCGCAGTTCGAGCAGGCGTTGGACAATTTGCTCTGGGCAGTAGTCGAGGCGCAGCCAACGTCGATGCGGGGGCATGCGTTGATTGACTACTACGAAGGCGCAACGATCGAATTGATCGGGTTGGTGAAAGAGGCGCGTGCGGCAATTGCGCCAGTGGCGGCGCTCGTTGTTGCGGAGCGTGTTGGTCGCGCGCTGACCAACTGTCAGGATGTAATGCAGCAGATCGTCGCTCGCTTCTACACAGAGTTGCGTGATTGCGAGCGAAACGAAGCCTTGAACGGCCTGGCTCGGCAGCGCGGCGGCGAGTGGGCGCGCTGGGTCCACGGTGTACAAGATGCACTCAACGGCTGTCCACAACCACTCTATGCTATGGTCCAGACGCTGACGCCGTGCTGGTTGGCACTCATCGATCAAGTCGCGCGGCTGAGTGTAGACGTACGCATCCAGAGTGCCGATGTCGCCATCCAGGGCATACCCAATCGCGCAGAATCAGTGCAAAAAGACTTGCCTGGTGAGGGGTACGTCGCATCAGGCCGCAGCAAAACAAGTATATCTTGATATTCCAGCGTACCAGAGATGGAGGCAGCGCATGACTACCCAGGAAACAAACAAGGGGCAGAGGAACTTTCGTATCTCTGGCCATGTCATCGATCAGTTCGATCTGCCAGTTGCCGGAATACGGGTTGAGGCATGGGATAGCGATTGGCGTGCTGATTGGCATACAGCTTGGGGCTCCTACGACGACTTTGTTGGCAGTTACACGACAAACCAGGATGGCTCTTTTCAGATAACCTTTCGCGAAGAACACTACCGTGAACTTGAACCTGATCGCTGGCCGGACATTTATTTCAAACTCTATCGCGGTAACACGCTGCTCGCCCAGCCTCACGAGATTTTGTGTAATCTCAGGGAGGGCGACACTGAAGTCAGATTGACGGTGGCATTGCCGCAGGCTGCTGGCACGATTACTGGTACGTGCTACTACGACACGAGCCGCCAGGGCGACGAGCAAGGTGTCGACGGCGTGTTGATCAAACTCTCCCCTCATGATCCCCGTCTGGCCAAACGTGGCGAGTGGACACGCACCACATATACAGACGGGGGCGGTAGATTTAAATTTTCCAGCCTGCCGCCCGGCAAGTGGTTGCTCGAACCGCAACCAATCATTGATCTGCCCCCACTGCCCCGGCTCAAACTGGGCGATCCCAGCTATGCCGCCATTATTGTTCCCGTCTCGTCTGGGCTAACCCTCGAATTGCCAGGAATTGGGTACGAAGTGCTGAGTGGAGCAGTGCATGGCATTGTCTTCTACGACCAGGATGGCAGCCACATGCCAGACAAAAACCCGCGTTTGCGGAATGTGCGAGTCTTCCTGCACAACCTCTCGCGCAAAACTGTAGAGGAAACCGCGACCGATGCTCAGGGCGCCTTTAACTTCGACGATCCCACACCAGGGTATTACTACTTGAGCGCGGAGCCAACCCTCGACGCGAGCAAGTTTGGCCTAGGCAAAGGCAAGCTCCACATCCCTAGCGGTATGGGCCAGAATCATGCCCGGTCATTCTATACAATGCCAGGCGAGGATGTGCAACACAACATTGGCTACATTGGGCTCGGCAGCGACATTCGTGGCTTGGTCTTTCGCGACGACGACGCCAGTGGACAATTCTTTGGCCAGGAACCGGGGATTTCGGGCGTGCCGGTTGTTCTGATTACCGCGGCAACGCAAGCGACAATTGACCAGGCATATACGAACCATCACGGCGAGTTTTTCTTCCGCGATGTGCCGCCTGCTCACTATCGGCTGACTTTTACTGACACAATCTGGACCGAAGATGGCGAGGAACTCTCGCTCACAACCCCGGCAGTTCAATCCATTCGCGCGGTGGCTGGTGAAACAGTCCAGGCTGCGCCAACCGGCTACCAGCCCGAACTCCACGAAATCCGTGGCTTGGTCGAGTTCGATGACGGTTCGAAGGTAGTTGGTCTGGTTGTGACCCTCTGCGACGAAGCCGGCAATGAGGTAGATACGACAGTCACGGATGATCAAGGCAACTATGCCTTCAAGGACAAGCGGGGTACATTCGTCGTCAAGTTTCCTGATCCGCCCTTCGAGGGCCAGATCCTTACACCAAAACAGCGCCTTGTTGAAGCTAACTCGATTGCGAATGTGGGCAAAACGCGCTATCGCCGCACGCCACTCGACGGTTTCGGCGATGGTCGCGGCGCTGACGCACTCCAGACATCAGTTGCCGACTTGGCGGCCTACCCAGTGCTTACCGAGGGAGCAGTCTCTTCACCCATCGTCCGCGCACCCAGTGCCGGCGCCCGCTCGCTGGGGCAAACTGTCGAGGTGACACTGCGCGAGGTGCTAGGCTGGCGACCGAAACGCGACGATCCGAAAGCTTTCCTGGCCGCCCTGGCCCAATCCTTCAGCTGCGAAGAGATTGAGGGGCGCACGCAGTGCAAGTGGACGCCGCGTAGCTATGCCATTCAAGCCGACCTGGGCGCGATCACTGGCGCGCAGGCGAGCATCCATGCCCGTGCCAAAGCGGCTCTCGATCAATCGCTGCCGTTGCTGGACGGGTTGTACCCACTGCTCTCCACAGCCGATAAAGAGGACAGCGAAGCAGCGCGTGCCATCGTTCGCTCGCACTTGAGCGAATTGGTCAATGAGTTGGGCATGCAAGGAGGCCCGCGCGTACAGCGGGTCGATACACTCTTTGCCATACTAGGCGCTGACGCAAGAGGCAATCCAGAAACTGTCGGCGGACAATTGGGTAATCTGCGCAAGGAGTTTGGCCTGAAACGCTTGTACGTCAATACGGTCGAAGAGGAACGGAATCTGACCAACTTCTTTATTCTCGTCGATCACGTCAATTCATTGAAACAGAGTTGGGATATTCAGCGCGACTTCTTCGACCGGGAGGGCGATGATGTGTTTCTTGGCACGCAACTGGTTCTGTTGTCGCGTTCACTCGCTGTCGTCGCTGAGGCGGTGCGCGAAGTCTACTATGCAATGGACTCGGTTTTCCTGGACGCTGCCGAGCGCCAGACTATCCGGCTCGACTTCTGTTGCGCCGAAGAGCCAGCGCTTTTCGTGGCCGAACTGCTCGACTGGGTCGATACATTTGCATCGAAAGAAGGGCCATACCTGATCCAGGAAGCGGGCAAGGCCGGTGTCGCTGCGCTACTGCCAACGGTACAGAAGCTGCACAAACTGGTAAGAGCCGCGCGTATTCCGCCGCAGGACGCGTACAAGCTTCCTGCCGGGTATCGCACGACGCGTGTCCAGCGCGCGCTGGGTGAGCTAGAGGATCATCTGGGAGAAGCGGCCAGACTCATCGAGCAGTTAGCGAGCGAGGCTTAGGCTGCATCTACGCAAGAGATGACATTGGAAGCGAGGGGCCGGTATGCTTGGACAATATCAAGAACTCTTGGACCGAATCGCTGCGCTGCGGCAAACGCTGGCAGATCAACTTGCGTCGGATTTGATCCAGAACCCGCAGCTTGCTGATGCGCTGAATGAAGAAATAGATCAGTTATTGGCTTCGGTAGTCGAAGCCGAGCAAAAAGCGTCGCCGCCACCCGACAAGGGCCTGGCCCAGCTGATCGGGATTGGTCCCGAGGCCGCTGATGACCTGGATAAGACGCGCATCCCACATAGCATCGCCCAATACGACGATACCGTCACATCCGAACGGATCATTGCCGTGGCCGACCTGTACTACATCTATCAGCATGAGATCATTGGCGCTTTCCAGGTGGTGCAGAAGCTTCAGGAATTATTCCGTGCCGGGACCGTACGCTTGTCGGGAGGGACTGGCGCTTTCGGGCTCTACCAGTTCGATCGACGCGAGGTGCTGCGCTATGGCAAGCGCGACCGGCTGGCGGCCTACCGGCGGGTGTTAGGCTATGGCTCGGCGCCAATTCCGCCGGGCGCGCGGGCTAACACCGACTTCCACAACATGTTCGGCCACTTCATCAACCAGGTGGCGCTCTACTGGCGCGATAAGCGCGTCTCAGACGTGATCCGCGAGCGCTCGTACGATCCGAGCTTTGGCAGCGTGGCAGTAGTGCGCCGGGCCGGGCTAGATCTGCGCAATAACCTGAAACATGCTTCATATGGCCATCTCAATGTGCTGCGCGTTGAAGTGATGCAACTGCTCGATGAAGCCTTCCGTATCCTGGGCTCGGACGATATCAAGCGCTTGTTCGGCTCGGACAACGCCTGGGACGTGATCGAGGAAGTGTTGACCCGCTATTGCAACAAGCGCCTGGTCACATCGCCGCGGCAGCGTATGGCCATCGCCGGACGCGAAGTGATCCGCTGGCTGGCCCAGCCCCACATCCTACAGTCGTCGCGGGCGCAGTTCGAGGCGCTGCTAGTCGACATTGCCGAATACGCCGAAGAATGGCTGACCAGCGCCCAATCGCTTGGCCTGGCCCAGCGGCGCAAAACCGAGCGCGTACTGCCGTGGGATAAGCGCTCGACGTTCCGACCTGCGAGCAAACGTGTTGCCGCTAGTAATGGCAAGTATAAACCCGAGCAAGAGTATGAATTTGAGGTGTGATGTCAGTGAAGGAGGCAAGCGATGCAGGGTTCGGTACAAACCCAACGGATCAGGCGGCGCAGGCGGCGTGGCCAGCAGGTGACACACCCTGGCATTCCCGGCGCATATAATTACTGGTTTCCTAGCTGGGGCCAGGCGCGTGCAGCTGCGCTACGCGTTGCTACGCAGATGGGGTTGGGATTCTCCATCGCGCACGACCCGCGCCCGGCACGTGGATTGCCGCACTATCACGTCGTAAATGCAGCGGGCCGCCGGGTCTCGGGGCACTTCTTCTATGGACGGCGGCGACCACGCAAGGAATATCGGGATCGACCGTGGCGGGAGTATGAACTATCCGGCGAATTCGAATATGCAATACCCAAACACCCGCGGATTCGGGTGCGTTATGTGCGTAGTCCTTACAGAGAGATGGAGTTCGAGGCGTTTGATCCTTCTCCATCGCCCCGCGGCACAACGCTCATGACCGATTTCTCTTCTGACTCTTCACGGGTCCGTTCAAAACACCACCCTATCATACGCAGAGTTATGGCAGGTGTGATTGCCAGAGTGCGAAGCTTGCCGCCGCTGTACTGCACATTCATTGAGGTTGAGGGGCATGAGGATGAGTTGGGTGATCCGGCACATTTTAGGAGGCTCGGCGCGCAACGTGCCATCGCCGTTACGCGCGTCCTCCTAAGCATCCTAGGTAGTCGGCTCTCACCAGCCGATCAACGCAAGATAATCATTGAGATCTCGACAGCAGGTCCAGCCAGGCCGATTCGGTCAAACGTGACCGCAAGCGGTCGGGCGATGAATCGACGCGTTGAAATCCGTACACGGGAACAGCCCTGTGGGCCGATTGCGTAGCGCCAGTTCGCAGAAAGCGGCAGGCAGTCTCGGGCAGTTCATCATATCAGTCTGGAAAAAGCAATGTATAGCAGGCTCCAAAGCAGTACTGTCAAGGCTGAACTTGAGCGGTTTCTGGGTGAGCTCCTGGCAGCCGACTATGAGATCCACCGCGGTCAAGCCAGGCGCTATCCAGCGCGGCGCCTGGCCTTACGCCTTCGGCAACAGGGCTTTTTACCCACGCAGCATTTTCTCGATCGCTTTCATGAGGGCGTACATGCGATAGGCGCCCGCTTCAATCCCAAATTGTTCGGCAGCGATTTTTACCGCGCCCGCCATTATCGACAAACGCGACCAGGTTATAACACGCGCATCGCGATAATGTCCGGCATACCTGTTGTATATCGAATGGGTGGCGAAAATGCCAATCGAGTTGTGCTGGTTGATGTATTGCCCGAAGGTGCGCTACCATCGGTTGTTCCGGCGCGCCCGCCGCGGCTGCGCGAGGGCGAGGCGCTAAACCGTCTACTCCGCTATAGGAGGCAAACCGGTCGTGACCGACGACTTGTGGTTGGCAGAGGCAGAAATTCCTCAAGGAGTCTGCTTCGTGATGTTGGCAGGCCCCAAACAATGGATCGTTCGCGCGCGACCAACCCGCATTATCTCACTTCTCTTGAAGACGCATTGCGGAATTTCCCTGGCCTCAGGGGACAATTTAGCGATGTACTTTTAGAAAGGATGGGGATCAATCCTCATGCTTCACCGGGGACGTTATCGATAGGCGTGACACCAATGGGGATGCAAGTGGCCCGTGAACTCCTACAACCAGGCGGCGCTCTTCGCATCCTTCAGAATATACCATCTGGGCAGCATCCGCATACCGTAGCGCAGATCATTCAAGACATGCTGCCAGCAGGCGCTACGAACGTCAGAGTGATTTACCCTCTTCTCAATGGGCTGCGACATGTGTTAGTCGTTGCTAGATATTAGTTGTGCGGCGTGCAGCCGTTGTCATTTCTTGGCCATGGGTTCTACCACAGGATCACAGCTTTTGCGGTATGCAGGGCGGAGTGTTTGCGGCGCAGGGTGCGGCGAACCAGATTGCGAAGTTGGGGTGAGCGGGCTAGCATGAGGGAGATCCAGTAGCAGGCGTCATTTCAGAGCATTTGTTTTTTATGGTAAGCCTTGACTGCGCTATCACCCGAGGGAGCTGATCTGGAAGTTTCCATATACTTTTTAGAAGCATTGTTAGGCCGTAGGTCATCACCCTAGGCTTATCATCGCTTTAACTATTTAGGGTTCTAAGAGTTCGCTATGGGTCAAGAAACCCTCGAAAGTCGCCTGTTTGTTAAAGCAATGACAAGCCTTGCATCAAACCCGCATTACTTTTCATAACTCTTGAAAACCTGTTACACTATCAGTCTCGATCACTCGTCGCTCTCGCTATAGGATTGTTGTATGCTACGACCCCAAACGATTGAGTGGGTGGTCGTCTTTGTGCTATTGCTCGTCTGTGGAACGAGTCTCACGCCGTTTGCGGCAACTCAACGGCTGCACAAAGAAGAAGATAATAGTTACTTTGTGCTAACAATGCTCGTGATTCCCGGCCTCGTGTTCCTCGTTGCGTGAGCGCGTTTGGGTATGCGATTCGCGCGGGCAGGTTTGACAATACTCTATTGGCTTGCCTTCTACCCAATGTATGTGGACTATCATAATCATCCCTAGTTTGCGGTGGCCGATCCACACGTCTGTGATGGTCCTGGTACTCGTTTGAAAACGAACCGATCTACAGCATCCTGTTGGTCTTTGGCCGCCTATCGCTTGTCAGTGCGCTGGGCATCTATGCACTGATCTGTGGTGGTCGATATCTCTAGTGTACGACCGCAAGAATGCAATTGCAAGAAAAAAAGGTGAGCAATGAATAAAGCCCGATAAGTGCATGTAGCCGATATCCCGAGCTAGCGATTCTGTTGCACTTTGCTGTAGCCTTTCATTGAGAGTAGCATGAATGCCGCTGAAGCAGGTATTGGACCACCTTCGAGTCACCCCTGAGCCGATCGAAGCCTGTCCATTTGTATTCTACACTACTCTGGTAATCGCCACGCTGTCAAATGTGGAATTACCTTTGGTCCCAGCATACCGTTCGGATCATTATATTGAATATTGAGGGCTCGTATAGCCGAGGGTGGACCAACGCCTGTCGCCCGCATTCGATCACATCTCTGACACTAAAGCGGTTTGTGATCTCCTCCGCCAAACCCAACGCACCACATAACTCCTGCGCGTCACCCAACCCGGTGTTGTAGATCGACCCGCGCCATTTCGACGCTCGATCTTGTTGAACGTCGAAATGGCGCGGATAAGTCTGTGCCTTGCACCTTCTCACGTCCATATCTCATTGAGAGAGTGCAATCCCTCAGGCCGTTCGCAGCAGCGAATCTGGTGTTGCCTATGATATACTGTGGTATCGTACCGTCTGGGCGACACAAGCAGAATATGGCTCATCATTGCGTCGAGCGAAGCGGGAGCCTGTTCGATGACCTGGTCTCTGCTCATCGATGTTGATGGCGTTTTGACCCGGCAGTCTGTGGTAACCCATGCTTCCTGCATGCTCGATTAAGCTAAACAATGTTCCAAGAATTCGTCGTGCTCCTGATCATGTTCGTCGCTGCACTGATGCGAACAACCTTTGGCTTTGGGAATGCCTTGATTGCTATGCCTCTCCTATTGCTCTTGCTGCCATTACCCACAGCCTCGCCATTGGTCGCTTTGGCGTCGTTCACCCTTGCGCTTGCCATGCTGTCCTCGAGCTGGCAACATGTGGATTGGAGCGCTTTACGCCCGCTGCTGCTAACCGTGGCGTTGGGCATTCCCTTGGGGGCGTTTGTGTTACGGCAGCTCGAAAGTAAGTGGCTGCTGCCGATCCTGGGCGTGTTGCTGGCGTGTTTTGGGCTCTATCGCCTCTTTCGCCCGCAACTTCCGGCATTCAAACATCCCATGCTGACCATTGGACTGGGCCTGCTCGGCGGGCTGTTTGGCGGCGCATACAACACGCATGGGCCACCGGCGATACTGTACGGGAGCATGCGCCGCTGGTCGCCCGAAGTTTTTCGGGCCAGCCTGCAAGCCTACTTTTTGGTCACCTATGCGCTCATTATGATCAGTCATGCATTGAGCGGCTTGTGGACGGGGCAGGTCGGGCGGCTCTATCTCGTTTCTCTCCCGAGCGTGCCGTTGGCGATAGCGTTCGGGTATTTTCTCACGCGCCGCTTGAGTTCCGAGCGCTTCGATAAGCTCTTGAATGTCGCTCTCGTTGGGCTAGGCGTCACGCTCATGATCTAGGAACAATACTTCTCAAAGCGCATGTCCGAAATCTATCCTTTGGCGCGTGAAAGTCACGCTGACGAATGCGCTGTTAGGTTGTGACGACTGATAATGAGGATGGAAATCAATATATGGTATCTACGTAGTGGCCCGATCTAAACTGACAGCATCGAATTATAGTCATCGACAAAGAGACGCACCCGTGCTTCATGGAGCACTTCATCCTTCCTGAACGACCGCGTTGTCCGTACCAAACAAGCACGTCTTTGACGGAGTGTATGATGAAAACGGTCGACACATGTCGTTTGAGCAGCCTTTTTATCCACAACACGATGGCGCTTTGAAGGAACAACGGCGTGATAGCTTGACAATCCATCGGTATAAAAGACTCCACGCTTGCGCTAATCGGGCGGCAATGATTGCCATACGTGTCGACAAGCTTCTTCAGCGCGATCACCACAGGCCAGTCCAACGATTGTACGGGTTTGTCGTTCAAGAGCAACCCATATCCCTACCGCTTGTGTCTTTGCATGAACACATGACCACATTGCATCTCCTTCAATAATCGGCCTTTCGCGCGAAGGAAGGATCTTTTTGACGAGCGGCTTGATGTGAGCGACTTTTTTTTACGAGTGTGACGACTGTTTTCCGATTGAAACCCGTCATACGTGCAATGCCACGTTGTGATACACGCTCATGATGAAGCTTTTCGACAAGGTGTTCCTTTTCTTTCCGCGCTTCTTCCTTCGTATCAAGCGTTCCAGAAAACAAACATGCCGTACCATGATCCTGTTGCTGGCCTGATTTGGTCCGACCGTTTGTGATTATGGTAGGACTATCGCAATACCTACACGTTACCGTAATCATCATGCCTCCAGGAGCTGATTCGCTTGACCAGCTCGTATTATACCACTACGCGTTGGCAACAGGAGTAAATATCCTCGCCATCATTCAGATTGTACCGTTCGCCCAGCCTAGCCTGCTGGCCATTCCGCTGTTCAGCCTGATTGCCAACTATGTTGCACTACGCGAAGCCCACCAGCTCGCACCCTGGCCGGCCTTCTGGGCGACATTCTCAGGGCCGTTGCTTGTAGGGCTCCTCTTTGCGTGTGGTTGGTGTGTTTTATTCTTCATGCTGGTCGGTTCTGCTAGCGTATAACGCCAAGGTGACGAACAATGATGGATACTTTCAACGGCGCGCTGACGCTGAACCGGACATTACTGCTGGGTTTGCACGAATCACCCAATGTTGTCCAACGCGGGCTAGCGGTTGTATTGTTGGTCGGCTTGTTAGTTGGCGGGGTCAAAGGCGCGCTAACAATGCTCAACGCCATCAACCCTGAACGTGCCATCGCCACAACCCGTACTGAGCTAAAGAACTTCGTGGAAGAACAAGCGCAGCTCTCCTCAACACCGGAGCAGCGAGCAGCGATCGATTTGATGGAAGACAACCTCGAACCAGGCCTGGAAATCTGGCAAGCGACAATCGAATTGCCAACGCCGCTACCTCGGCCTGTTGGCGCGATATTTCGCGGCCTAGGCGTGATGGTCGCAGAACCGCTTACCTATCTAGGCAACCTTCTGCTCTGGGTGATCTTCACCCACATTGCGGCACGCTGGTTGGGCGGACAGGGCAATATCCAGCAGATGCTCGGCCTGGGTGCGCTTTCCGTGGCGCCGCACGCGCTCGATGCACTCGCGTTTATTCCATTCATTGGACAAGCGCTGGGCTTGATCGCGTCGCTATGGGGCTTGGTTATTCTGACCATAGGAACGAGTGTCGCGCACCGCCTTGAGATCGGGCGAGCGATTATGGCCGTGGTTCTCTTTCCTTTAATCGGCCTGGTGCTGGGTGTGCTTGGCTGCTGTTTGCTCTTCTTTGCCATAGTCGCACTGGGCGCTGGGGCAGGTTAACGAGTCGCGTCAGGCGCCGCGCCGCAGCGCCTGACGCTGTTCAAGAGAAATTTCTAGCGGTACACCTGTTTCTTCCGGTTTGAACTCTGCTTTTTCAACGAATTCTGTTGTCCGTTCCTTGCGGTAGCGTGAAGCTCACCCGCGAGCCAATGCCACGCTCGCTCGTCATCCAGATCGTCCCGCCGTGGGCCTCGACGATCCGCCGTGCGATAGCAAGACCGAGCCCTGCGCCGCCGGTTGCGCGCGAACGCGACTTTTCACCGCGATAGAAGATCTCGAAGATCCGCGGCAAATCTTGCGGATCAATACCCTCGCCAGTATCAATAACCTCGATCAGTATCGTGTTTGACGCTGCGCCCTGATCTGCTGGCGCGTCGCCATTCAGCTCCACGCCAGTACGCACACTGATCGCCACTGCGCCGTGCGCAGGTGTATGGCGGATGGCATTGGAGACCAGGTTGTAGAGCACGCGCTCGATTTTGGGCGGCGCCATAAGCACCGTATCGATGCTTGGTGCAACCTCGCCGGATAACCGGATCTCTTTCTGGCGGGCCTGGGCGCCCATAGCTTCGAGTGTATCGCTGACCAGGTCTTGCAGCGATGCGTGTTCTAGCTCTAGACGCAGCACCCCCGAGTCGAGCTGCGCCAATTCGAACAGATCGTCGATCAGCCGGTTGAGATGCTGGATCTGGTTATGCATCGTTGTCAGGTAGCGCTGAGTCATTGACGGGTCGCTCACCACGCCGTCGTCCAGAGCCTCGGTCAGCGCGCGCAGCGAAGCCAGCGGCGTGCGCAGATCGTGCGAGATGGCGGCGAACAGCTCGCGCCGGTTTTCCTCCATCTGTTTGCGCTCGTTGGCGGCGGCGGCCAACTGTGCGGCAAGCTGGTTGAAGTCGTTCGCCAGGTCCGCCAACTCACCGCCGCCCCGCACCGCAACACGGATATCAAGGTTGCCGGCAGCCAAGGCGTGGGCGCAGTCGCGCAGGCGGGTGATGCTTGTGCTCATCAGGTTAGCCAGCGCAATGCCTAGAGTAAACATCACCACCGCTGTAAAGGCCAGGAGCAGCAGGAGCAACTCCCGGTCGTGCTCGGAGATAAACATCCGTTGGGCGGCGACGATAATATTAATCGCGAAAATGACCAGCCCCAAAATATAGGTAAACAGGAGTTTGAACATCAAGCGCCCGCGCCCATAGCGCAGCCAGAAAAAGGTCGGCAGCAACAAGAGCAGCGACAAGCCGGTAGAGAAGCCAAGATAGATCAGCAAATCAAGAATATCGGCCTGTGGCGCACCCAGCATCCCGATGGCTAGCAGAATAGCGATAGCGAAAGCGACGACCAATCCAACCATGCCAACCAACGACCAGCGACCAAAGATCCAAAGGTGATTGGGTTGAGAGCCAAGATTACTCAAATCTACTGTTGCGCGTTGTTCATTCGTTGTCATCACTTCGGCGCCTCAAACTTATAGCCTACACCCCAGACAGTCTGGATGAACTGGGGCTTGGTTGGGTTTTGTTCGATCTTCTCGCGCAAACGACGGATATGCACAGTGACCGTGCTGGCGTCGCTGGCAAACGTATAACCCCAGACCTGATCGAGCAGTTGTTCGCGGGTAAAGACCTGGCTGGGATGGCGCACCAGGAAGAGGAGCAGATCGAACTCGCGGGCCGTTAAGGTAAGCGATTTGCCAGCCAGGGTTACGCTGTGCGCTGCCGGGTCAATCCGCAACGGGCCAGTAACAATCACCGATAGGGCGGTGTCACGCGCTGCGGGCGCGGCAGCAGACTGGCTGCGCCGTAGCACAGCTTTGACGCGCGCCACGAGTTCGCGCGGCGAGAAAGGCTTGGTTACATAGTCATCGGCGCCAAGTTCCAGGCCAACGACCCGATCGGTCTCGTCGCTGCGCGCGGTCAACATAATAATCGGCAAGGCGCCGCCCGCCCGGATCTGGCGAGTGATCTCCAACCCATCGATGCGAGGCAACATCAGATCCAGGATGACCATATCGGGGCGTTGCTGAGATATGGCGGACAGAGCAGCGTCACCGTCGGCAGCGGTGACGACCTCGAAGCCTTCACGGGTTAGATAGAGTTCGACAACCTCAACGATGGTCGGTTCATCATCCACAACCAGGATGCGCTCTCCGCTCATAAGATCCTCTATATGCACTTTACTCAACATATGTTAACCTCATTCTACTGTGTTTGGCGGCTGATTGCAACGAGCAGAGCAATAATGTACAGATCACATCCTGGCGAAGCGCAGCACAGGCTGGTTCAGCTAAAGGCGAATATAAGTTTTGCGCTCCTTGCATACTATTGAAACACCGCTGCCTTACTACGAGCTAACACAGATGTTACATGTTGCTTAAGAAGCTGTCTAAATGGTGGGGCTTACGCGGTGGAGGGGGCGGGGAGGCGCAGCTTCCCCGAAAACTCCTTCTCGCCACGGCAGCGGCGGCAGTACCGCCGCTGCCGTGGCGAGAAAAAGGATTCTCGGAGGGCTTGCCGCCCTCCAAACCTCCCTGCCGACCGGTGACCGCGTACATCCTGTAAATGACACGAGCTACGCGGTTACGTTCTAGCGTATTGCGGAATCACACATGAACCCACGCATGACACACTGGGTTGTCGATGGCCGCGTGAATCCACGCAATTATTGGGTAGCGCGGGCGCGGCTTCGCCGCGCCCGCGCTACCCAAAAGAGACCCTTCCGCCCTGCCGGAGGCCAATCAGGCCTCATCTAGAGAGAGCAACTGACGCCGCGTAACTCGTATTCTGGATTGGAATGCGCCGCACGCCCGTTTCTGCCCGCATGGTCGCCTCGTCCGACCCACTGTTGTAGGCTGTGGCGCCAAACAGCCGCGCAATAGCCACCGTCGACCCGACCACGGACTTGCTTCCCGTGGCGCGCACGCACGCGGCGGCAGACCGGCAGCGGCGCCCTAGCAATCACCAAGACCTCGCCGGTCAGCCCCAATTCGCCCACGGTGGTTGCGATGCAGGCTAACCAGTCGGCCAGCTTATGCAAGCGGCGATGGAAGCGCGTCACTAAGAATAAAGCTTTGTCAAGCGAAATTTAAGCTTCTAAGCCTATATCAAAATGAAAGATTGTCGTCAACGGACATCTATCGGCGACGAGTCTGCGCCCATCCGCGTCATCTGCTTTCTCGTGCAGAATTTAACGCCTCTGAAGCCCCAGCCGCTTGTCGCACAGACCAGGCCTATTCGGTTAAGCCATCCCACGGCGCTGGCCCGAGGAGTTCTAGATGGGGATTGCGCTCCACCTCGGCCAGCAGCGCCGGGCTAACCAGCAACTCTTCGAGGAGTAGGGTATTGCGGATACGCGCCAGCCGAATCGCGTCTGGATCGGGCTGGCCGCAGACCTTGAGCGCCGTCGCAATCGCGTCGCGGGGTGTGGGCAGGGTGATTGGCAGCGCCCCCTTGCGCAGGCCGATCAATCCAGAGGTCAGGCTGTTGATACAGGTTGCGGCAAAATCAATCTTGCGGGCCAGACGCGCCGGGATCAGGTCGGCCAACCCGACGCCGTTGGCGTTACCCTGGCTAGCTGCACTCAGGTCGAGGGCGACGATCACGGCGATACGCGGGTGATCAGGTTCGGCCTCGCCATTGATGCGCAGCCGCCCGATCACGTTGGTATCCATCCCCGTACCGCTGATGTTCTTGCCAATCTCGTCGACAACGAGCACATCCAGTTCGTCGAAGGGCAGCCTGGCCATCAACTGCCGGCTGCGTTCGAGAAGCGCCGTCTCGGCTGGGCCGCCGATTTCCTCCGGTCGCAGCGCGCGAATCGCAGCGGTCTGTTCGCGGGCGTCTTCGAGGATCGCCAAACCGGCCAACACCTTGCCCCGCGCAACAACCATTCGCGCCATCAGCACGATCATTGTGCGCAACCCGGCGACGCCCCGACGATGGACATATTCGGCGCCCTGGCGTTTACCCAAGCCCAAAGCGCACATCTTCGCTAACCCGCTCTCGATCTCGGCCTTGAAGGAGGTGTGAGCCTTGATCCGATTAACCGCCAGGACGCCATCGGCTTCGGCGGCGTAGCGATCCATCACCACCGGCGTACCGTCCGCAAGCTGGCCCAGCTCGACGACCTCCATAGAGGAGTGAATGGGACAGCCTATCTGTGCCTCCGTGATGCCCAATTCTGCTAGTAGCTTGAGCTGACCGGCGGCAGTCGCGCCACCGTGGCTGCCCATCGCCGGAACAACAAATGGCTCCGCGCCAAGATCGCGCAACCCGGCGACACAAGTGCGTAACACCGTAACGATATCGCGAATACCCCGGCTGCCCGCCGTGACCGCGATCCGCGCACCCGGCGCAATTTGTTCCCGCAGCCCAAGCGCATCCAACTCGTTGCGCACCGTCCCGGCAATATCAGCCAGGGGCGCATTCTGCCAGCGCTGGCGCACCCGGTAAAGCGGGGGAAGCGCTGTGTCAGCGGTCAGGCTTTCGATGTTGAGGTTTAGGCGCATAGATTTTCGTGACCATAACAGCCGTATAGCTGCCAATGCAAAGCAATTGTTTCATCGTGACACTCGATACTGTTCGTTGTGGATATTGCGGTGTCAGCCTATCATACCACAGCAAACCTCAGCATTGAGCATTACTGCCTGAAAATAGTTGACAGTCCTTAGAAAAATAGCGTACAATGCAGCCAAAGACTGTACAAAATTTCTACTTCTAAGGCGACACATGGTGTTGTTTACAAGGTATCGCTGATGCAAAATCCGACTGCAGCGCAAATTCGTGAAACATATCTTCGCTTTTTCGAGCGTCACGGCCACACAATTGTGCCAAGTTCGTCACTTGTTGTCGCCGATGATCCAACTTTGCTTTTTGTCAACGCGGGAATGGTCCCGTTCAAGAACCTCTTCCTGGGTTTAGAGCAACGCCCTTATACACGCGCTGTAACGGCGCAAAAGTGTCTGCGCGTCTCAGGAAAGCATAACGACCTGGAGGAGGTCGGACCTTCGCCACGCCACCAGACTTTCTTCGAGATGTTGGGCAACTTTTCGTTTGGCGACTACTTCAAGGCTGAAGCGATTCGCCTGGCCTGGAAGCTCTTGACCGAGGAGTTCAAGCTGCCGGTCGAGCGGCTCTGGTTTACGGTCTTCGAGGGTAGTTCAGGCATTCCAGCCGACGACGAGGCCGCCCAGCTCTGGCAAGAAGCGGGGGTTGATCCCAGCCGCATCCTCCGCTTCGGCGAGAAAGACAACTTCTGGATGATGGCTGATACTGGCCCTTGCGGCCCCAACTCGGAAATCACGGTCTATATCGGCGATGACCTGAGTAAGATGAGCGCCGACGGGGTCAATAGCGACGACCCCGATTATGTCGAGATCTGGAATAACGTCTTCATGCAGTTCGAGCGTAGCACCATGCAACGCCTGCCCCACGCTTCGATCGACACAGGCATGGGACTGGAGCGTATGGCGATGGTGATGCAAGGCGTCCACTCGAGCTACGAAACTGATCTGTTTCGCCCCATCATCGAGCGTACCATGGGACTGCTGGGCAGCGACGAGGCGCACTATCGCTCCAAACCCGCACCCTACCGCGCGGTAGCCGATCACGCCCGCGCCATCGCGTTCCTGATCGCCGAACGGGTATTACCCGGTAATAGCGGGCGTTCCTACGTGCTACGTCGCATACTGCGCCGCGCCGCCTATCAGGGTCAGATTATCGGTTTCGAGCGCCCCTTCCTGGTCGAGGTCGTGGACACCGTGATCAAGGGCATGGGCGATGCGTATCCCGAGTTGCGCGAACGCCGCGAGTTCATCCTCGAGACGACCGACACCGAGGAACAGCAATTCCTGCGTACGCTCTCCAGCGGCATCACCAAGCTCAACACCATTATCGAGGATCTGCATGCGCGTGGCGAGGCCACCGTTCCCGGCGCTGAAGCCTTCCGCCTTAAGGACACCGACGGCTTCCCGCTCGACCTAACCCAAAAGATCGCTGCCGAACACAACCTGAGCGTCGACGTAGCCGGCTTTGAAACAGCGATGGATGAGCAACGCCGCCGCTCGCGAGCAGCAACCCAGTTCAAACGCGGCGTTGACGCTGAGATCTGGCAGGATCGCAACTTGCCGCCGACCGAATTTACCGGCTACGCCGAACTGTCGAGCGCCGGGCGCGTCCTGGCGCTGGCCGCCGACGGCGACGATGTCAGTACTGCGCAGGAGGGCCAGCGTGTCGAGATCGTCCTCGACCGTACGCCCTTCTACGCCGAGAGCGGTGGACAGGTGGGCGATACCGGACTGTTGATCGGCCCGCAGGGTCAGGCCCGCGTCGAAGACACCTTGCGACCTGTGCCGGGTGTGACAATCCACTATGGCCGTGTCGTAAGCGGGCAATTCAGCCAGGGCGAGACTGTTACCGCGCAAGTAGACACGCAACGTCGCGCCGACATCCAACGCAATCACACCGCGACCCACTTGCTGCACCGGGCGCTGCGCGATGTACTCGGCGAACACGCCGCCCAGGCCGGCTCGCTGGTTGCGCCTGATCGGCTGCGCTTCGACTTCACCCACACGCGGGCCATCGAGCCCGAGCAACTGCGTGAGATCGAAACGCGCATCAACGCTTGGATTCGCATCGATGGCGCGGTGACCTGGACCGTCACCGATTATCAGTCAGCGATTGATAATGGGGCGATTGCGCTCTTCGGCGAGAAGTATGGCGACCAAGTCCGAGTCGTGCATATTGCGCGGGGTGCGCAAGACACAAACGCGACCCACCCCGCGCCGCAGGCCCCGCCTGATTTCGCCAGCCGGGACTCGGTCGAGTTGTGCGGCGGCGCCCACGTCGCCCGCACAGGTGAGATCGGCTATGCGCGCATCATCAGCGAAGGGAGCGTCGGCAGCGGCCTACGCCGGATCGAAGCGCTGACCGGGCGCGGCGCCGAAGCCTGGGTCGAGGCGCAGGCCAGAACTCTGCGCGACTTGGCCACTCGGCTCGGAGTACCGCCGGCCCAGGTCGCCGAACGGGTCGAGGCGCTGTTGACCGAAACCAAACAACGCCAGCAAGAACTCGATAGCCTCCGCTCGCAGATCACCCGCGGCTCGCTGGAGGGGTTGTTGGCACAAGTTCAGCGCGATAACGGCGTTGCACTCCTGACCGCGCGCGTCGAAGCCCCCGACGCGACCCATCTGCGCGAGATGGGCGACTGGCTGCGGGATAAGATCGGCAGCGGCGTTGTTGTACTGGGCGCTGTGCTGGGCGATAAGCCTCAACTGCTCACGATAGTCACGTCTGACCTGGTCAAACAGGGCTACCACGCAGGCAACTTGGTGAAGGAATTGGCGCGGATTGTTGGCGGCGGCGGCGGTGGCCGACCCGACATGGCGCAGGCAGGCGGGCGCGATGTGGGCAAGCTGGATGCGGCTCTAGCCCACGCGCGCGAGTTGGTGCGCGCCCATGGCACACGTTCAGCATAACTCGCCACTATCTGAATTCTATGTATCTCCTTTGACATTGATATCTAGTAACCACTCAGGCCAGACCTGACGGGTCACCGAAGTCGTTTTTGAGA
>JAKSDJ010000874.1 GCA_022360155.1 Chloroflexales bacterium
CAGGGTCGATACGGCCGTGATCCAACCGGAAGCAGGGGTGGTGGCGGTGGTGGAGGACAGCTGCCATTATTTGATAAGGCTGGCATTGAATACAGCAAGCACTTTCCTGATGAACTGAAGGCAGATAATATCTCTGAACAAGAAGCACTAGACGCATTTTACAATGGAACGAAGTATACAAGTAAGGTCGGTGATGCCATTGTCTACAAACCGGTTAAAGGGCAACCCAATAACGGAGTTACGCTTGTCGTTGATAAGTCCAGAAAGAAGGCTGTCACAGTCTGGCGTGGTGACGCGAAACGATCATGGAAACGCGGATGGCCGCACATGCTGTGGTATCCTTAAGGCGTAATGATGGCATCTTCACCATGGTATGCGCTTTTGGCGCACCACATTGACGCACCAAAAGTGCATACCATGGCTAGGTGTAAACAGTCAATACGTAAACAGTGAGCTACAATGATCAAAGAACTTCCGGTTATTCTGCGTGAGGCGGCCGATGATGGACGCCTCATCTATCAGCACGATCCCGAAGTGGCGGATTATCTGATCTCCTTACGGAGTCCGCGGTTCACGCAGGCAGTCTATCGTGTTGAGCTCGAAGATCCGGTTTTATTCCGCTTGAATGCGAACCGCATCCTGGGGGCCGTAAAAATTGTTATTCCGCGTCATGCATGGAGGATTGCGCCAGCACAAGCCATGCCGACGGCCAACTTATCCGCGAATTTGGAATTCTCACCTACGACCATTCAGCAACATAGCTTCGATCTTTTCGCAGACGTGACCACCGATGCAACCTACACGTATGCGTTGATTACCTTTGGGCAAGCGGAGACTTCCACTTTTTGGGTCGCTCTCTCCGACCACTGTTGGGCCTTGCTCGCAGATGATCGGCTAAAGGGTTTTTTTATCATGCTGCACTAATTTGCTGTCATCAGTGTGTCACCAGCGCCCGGCTGGGCGTTTGCTCTGGCCTTCGGCAGGAGCGATGACCACGCCAGCGGTCCGCGGATTGTGGGCCGCGACGGTGTCGCCCTGACCATCGAGCTGTGGGTACGGCCCCACGCCCTGCCCACGCGACCGGCGGGCGGATCACCACCAGCGCTGACGCCGTCGCCGGGGCAATGTGGTGACCCGTTGTATGGAAAGAGGGAGTTGCTCATGGTTCAACACTACGAGCTTCGTGCGCTCACTCCGCCTGGCTCCCTGTCAGCGGAGAGTATCGCTTCGACGCTTCGCATCAATAACCAGGGAGTGGTTGCGGGCTCAGCGGGAAGCATTGACCAAAATATGGCGTTTCTGTCCAATGGAAGCTGGATGCGTGTGATTGATGCGCTGCGTCCTTACGATGCTATTGTGCAGGATATCAGCGATGCCGGCCATATTGTCGGTCATATCTTTCCTGAACGATCAGCCCAAAAACGCCGGCGTAGTTTTGTCCTGCACCACGAGCGCCTGGATATCCTGGACGATGACGTGCAGTGTGATAGTGCTGCGGTCGCTGTCAACAATCGGGGGCACACCCTGGTGCGGCATAATGGCTGGCAATCGTTTATCTACCAGCAACCGGCATTGTACCCGCTCGACCCGACCGATGCCTATCGTTTACAAGCGCAGAGCATCAATGACTCGGACCATGTCGTTGGGATCGGCTATGTGCGGGAACAGCCGCCGCGATCCGGCGGCGCTTTTTGCTACCACAACGGTACGCTCGCCTTCATTCCAAAGCTGGCGATTGGTGCGGCGGCAGACCGGATGAGTGTGGCCCGTCACATCAACAACGCTGGGCAGATTGTTGGGGTGTCGGGCAATATTCGCGGATCGCGGCACGCCTTTCTGTGCGATCAAAACACGGTCTATGACTTGGGAACCTTGGGATCGTGGTGGAGCGATGCGCTCGCGATCAACAACCACGGCGATGTTGTCGGCTATAGCGGCCCGCCGCATCAGCGGGATGTTCACGCTCAAGCGCTTCTCTGGCAGCAGCGAACACTTATTAATCTCAACGACTACACACGCGGAACGGGGTGGGAGCTCAAGGTGGCGGTTGATATCAACGATAACGGACAGATTGTAGGTTGGGGCGTAGTGCATGGAACGCCGCACGTCTTCCTTATGAACCCGGTTGCGTAGATGGTGTGCGTAAATACGGTAAGTGCTATGACACCTTATCTTCTTTGGGGCGAGCATAGACGTGTTGCAATTCATTCGCTACGAGTGCAGCCAAGGTATCAGTATCGCAGAGCCAGCCAGGCGCAGATCTGTCGCGGATCTGCGCCTGGCTAGTCCCCAGCACAAGGCATTGACCCGCCTGCCGGATTACCTGATCACCTCGATGCTGCCCATATACGGGCGCAGCACGTCGGGAACGCGAATGCTGCCGTCCGCCTGCTGGTAGTTCTCCATAATCGCGATCATCGTGCGCGGGATGCCCAGTCCCGACCCATTGAGGGTATGGACATACTCTGGCTTGGCGCCTGGCTCGGCGCGGTAGCGCACATTGGCGCGGCGGGCTTGGAACGCCTCGACGTTGCTGCACGAGCTGACTTCCAACCACTCGTCCTGTCCCGGCGCCCACAATTCCATATCATAGGTCTTGGTCGAACCAAAACCCGTGTCGCCAGTACAGAGCAACTTGGTGCGAAATGGAATTTGGAGGGCTCGGCAGGTTGCCTCGGCGTCGGCGCGCAATCGTTCTAGCTCGTCATAGCTGGTCTCGGGGCGTACGAACTTGTACATCTCGACTTTATCGAACTGATGACCGCGTTTGATTCCGCGCACGTCGCGCCCGGCGCTCATCTGCTCACGGCGAAAGCATGGCGTGTAGGCGCACAGGTGGATCGGCAGTTGCTGGGCGTCGAGGATCTCGTCGGCGTAGAGGTTGGTCACCGGCACTTCGGCGGTGGGCACCAACCAGAGCCTGGCGTCCTCGTCGCGGTAGAGGTTGTCGCGGAACTTGGGCAGCTGACCCGCATTCCACATGCATTGCTCTTTGACCACGAATGGTGTGTAGACCTCGCGGTAGCCCTGCTCGACGTGTAGATCGAGCAGCCATTGGATCAAGGCCCGCTGGAGCTTTGCGCCCAGTCCAGTGAGCACGTAGAAGCGTGAGCCCGACAGCTTGACGCCGCGCTCAAAGTCAATAATGCCGAGTTCGGCGCCCAACTCCCAATGCGGTCGAGCCGAAAAATCGAGATCGCGCGGCGTCCCCTCCTGAGCGATGACGACGTTGTGATCCTCGTCTGGGCCAGTGGGCACATCGGGATGCGGCAAATTGCGGATCTCCAACATGGTCATGCGCTGCTGCTCTTCGACTTCGGCGACTTCACGATCCAGGGCAGCAATTCGGTCGCCAACGATACGCATCGCAGCGATTTTCGAGTCCCGCTCGGCGGCTTCCTTCATCTTGCTGATCTCTTTGGATACCGCATTACGTTCGGCCTTGAGCGTTTCGACCTCGCGGAGCAGCGCGCGCCGTCGTTCGTCGAAGCTCAACACTGCGTCGATGCTGCTTGGATCTGCTTCGGCGCGCGCCAGTTGCTGTTTGACAAAGTCTGGTTGTTCACGAATCAATTTGATATCAAGCATACCTATTCCTTATTCTGCCAACAAAAAACCCCTCGTCCCACGAAGGACGAGAGGTGTAAAGCCTCACGTGGTGCCACCTTCATTCGCCCGCGCCTTGCGACGACGGGCCTCGGCGGGTACCTGCATACCCTGACCGCTGTAATGGGCGGACCCCAATCGGGCCTACTGGAGCGACCTGGATCGCTCGTTCGGGCGATGACTCCGGAGAGGATGCGCTGGGGCCGGACTACCGCCTCACAGCGACCGGCGGCTCTCTGTAAGCCTGGCGGCGGCGCGCGCTCCTTCAACGTCGCTGCCCCGATTATAGCACGACCGGATGCGGCGCGCAATGGGGGTAAATGGCTGGTGTAGCGTCCCTATCTTGAGAAGAGGGGGGCGTTAAGATGGGAGTTGGGTCGTGCTCGTGCGTCGTAACTACACCAGCCTGGGGTTTACGAGGTATGTAAAGGGTAAGACGCGGAGTACGGCTACAGGATACAGTATATCCCAAATCTACTGTCTGAAAGTTAAGATTAAATTAAAAATCTATGATTCGCAGGGTAACGCATGTTAATTGTGCTATAATTCACATATGCGACCCAGCTCAATAATCCACCTGTAATAAGGCGATGGTCCTCGCGGACGCGGAGATGAGGCGACAAGGCAGAGGAGCGATTGTGATGCATCAGGAGACAGGCCGGTCTATGGATGTTTTGCGTGGCGGGAGCCACGCCTTGATCTTCCTCTATGGTCTGCTGGCTTTGTCGGCGACGGTGCGCTCGGTCTACCAACTCGTTGTGCGCGCGCTGCTCGGTAATGAACCGCCCTTGCCCTACGTGCTCTCGGCGGTGGCGGCGGCGATCTATATTATCGCCTGTATCGGCTTTGGTCAGCGCTCGCCCCATGCCTGGCGCGTCACTCTGGCGGTCTGCGTTATCGAGCTGACCGGCGTGCTCCTGGTTGGCGTGCTGACGCTCATCAATCCCGCACTCTTTCCACGTGCCACGGTTTGGTCGGAGTTTGGTATTGGCTATTTCTTCCTGCCCTTGGCATTGCCTGTTGCCGGGCTGATCTGGCTGCTGCGTCCTGAGGTACGACAGGCCTATGGAATAACCCAAAATGTGTAACGAAATGGCGAGGCGTTTATGAGTGATCCAGAGCAACGAGAAGAACCACCGCCCCCCGCTATCCCGCCCCAATCGCGCCGGTCGCTTTCGATCAATTCTTTTCAGCGTGTTATCGACCAGCGGATCGCTGATGCCGAGTCGGCTGGCTTTTTCGATAACCTGCCCGGTGCCGGCAAGCCGTTGCAACTCGACGACGACGCCCTGACGCCGGAAGAAGATCGAGCCGCCTACCGCCTGCTCAAGAACGCGGGGTATTCACTGCCGTGGATCGAGTTACGCAAGACCATCGAAGCGGAGCAGTCCAAGCTGGCGGCCTGGATCGACCGCGCTAATCGTGGCTGGGCCAATACTGGTCCGAACCAGCAGCAACGCCTCCGCGATGAGTATCGCCAGCGCCTGACCGAGATCAACCGGCTCATCACGAACTACAACCTGTCCGCGCCGCCGGTTGTCGGCCAGTTGCCGCTGCTCCAACCATGGCGCGAACTGCGCAAGCTCGGACCAGAATGACGCAACAGAGCGGAGGCAGAACGTTGCACTGCCTCCGCTCTCTTCTCATGCGGCGGCGCGCTGCCCGCCAGCAGTTTTGCCCTTCGCCGTCTCTGATGCTCCAGAGCTTTCCATCTGCGCCACAGCGTCGCGTGGCATCACCCGCCAGAACTGTGTACGATAAATATCCCAGTGCGCCAGCATCTCCGTTGCATGCGGGCTGCTGGTAAGCTCCATGTGGCGTTGGAGCAAGCGCTGAACCCTGGCCTCATCTTGAGCGCTCAGGCGGTCGAGTTGGATCAGCTGGGAGTTGTAGCGCTTCTCGAGAGTCTGCGCCTCGTCGAAGACATACGCGACCCCGCCGGTCATGCCCGCGCCGAAGTTCCGTCCGGTCTTCCCTAGCACAACCACTGTACCGCCGGTCATGTATTCGCAACCGTGGTCGCCAATCCCCTCGACGACAGCGACCGCCCCGCTGTTACGCACCGCAAAGCGCTCGCCCGCTTGCCCGGCGATATAGAGTTCACCGCCGGTTGCGCCATAGAGCAGCGTGTTGCCGGCGATGACATTCTCGTGCCAGGCATAGCGCACGGCGGCGCTCGGTCGCACAACGATGCTTCCGCCGGCCATGCCCTTGCCGACATAGTCGTTCGCCTCGCCAATCAGCGTCAGGTGGACGCCGGGCGCGTTGAACACGCCGAAGCTTTGCCCGGCGCTGCCACGCATGGTAATGTTGATTGTCCCCGGCGGCAGGCCGTTGTCGCCGAACATCTGGCCAATGGCGCCGGCGAGCCGCGCGCCTATCGAGCGATCACCGTTGGTAATGGTGTAGCTCAACTCCACTGGGCCTCGCCCGGAGAGCGCTGCGCGCGCGCTATGGATCAGGCGGTCGTGGAGCGTTTCGCCTGGTGGCAAGGGATTCTTCTTGCCGTTGTGGCGCAACTCATATACGCCCAGCTCGCGATAGAGTTGGGGCGCCGCCAGCACTGGCGTGAGATCGAGCAGGTCGGCGTTGGAAACGCCAGTACGCTTCTGGCGTAGCAGGTCGGTGCGCCCAGTCGCCTCGTCGAGCGAACGCAGCCCCAGCGAAGCAAGGATCTCGCGGACTTCCTCGGCCAGATAGCGGAAGAAGGCCATAACCATCTCTGGCTTGCCGGGGAACTTGGCCCGCAGGTCAGCCCGCTGGGTGGCGATGCCGACCGGGCAGGTGTTGTTGTGGCAGGCGCGGGCCATAATACAGCCCTCGGCGACCAGCGCCGCCGTCCCGAAAGAGAATTCGTCGGCGCCGAGCAAGGTGGCAACTACTACGTCGCGACCCGTCTTGAGGCCGCCGTCGGCGCGCAGGCGCACGCGGCTACGCAGCCCATTCAGAACCAGGGTTTGCTGGGTTTCGGCGAGGCCCAATTCCCAGGGCACACCGGCATTTTTGATGCTGCTCAGCGGCGATGCTCCTGTACCGCCGGAGTTCCCGCTAATCAGAATGGCGTCGGCATAGCCCTTGGCGACGCCAGCCGCAATTGTGCCAACACCGGCTGTCGCCACCAGTTTGACCGAAACCCGCGCGTGGGGGTTTGCCTGTTTTAGGTCGTAGATCAGTTGGGCCAGATCCTCGATGCTATAAATGTCGTGGTGCGGCGGCGGGCTAATCAGCGAGACGCCCGGCACCGTGTGCCGGATCGCGGCAATTTCAGCATTGACCTTATGGCCGGGCAGTTGACCGCCTTCGCCCGGCTTGCTGCCTTGCGCCATCTTGATCTGGAGTTCGAGCGCGCTTGCGAGATAAGCTGGTGTGACCCCGAAGCGACCCGAGGCAACCTGCTTGATCTTGCTGTTGCGCTCGTCGGTGTAGCGATCGGCGGCCTCGCCGCCCTCACCGCTATTGCTCATCCCGCCGAGCCGGTTCATCGCGATCGAGAGTGTGGCGTGAGCCTCGCTGCTGGTGCTGCCGTGGCTCATGGCGGCGGTGCTGAAGCGGCGCACGATGGCCGTGATCGGCTCGACTTCTTCGAGCGGTACTGGATCGCCGTTCGGTATCAGATCGAGCAGATCGCGCAGTTCGGTCGGCGGGCGGGCGTTGACTAGGCCGGCATAGGTGCGATAGTGCGCGTACCCCTCTGGTACGAGCGTAGTATGGTTGGCGCTGTGCAGCGTGCGCTCGTTCTGGACTGCGTTGTGGAGGGCGTGGACCACTGCCGGGCTGAAGGCATGGTACTCGCCATCTTTTTTGAATTTGTAGAAGCCAGGGTGGGGCAGCGGCGTCGGTTGTGTCGCTGCGGCGGAGAAGGCGCGCCGATGGCGAGCCAGCATATCCAGTTCGAGCTTGGCGAACGAGATCCCGCCGATCTGCGAAGGCGTCTTGGTGAAGCAGGTTTCGACCAGCGCCTGATCGAGCCCAATCGCCTCGAAGATCTGTGCGCCGCAGTAACTGTCCACGGTCGCGATGCCCATTTTCGACATGACCTTGAGCAGCCCTTTTTCCAGCGCCTTGATGAAGTGGGCTTCGGACTCCTCGACGATGGTCAGCCCGCGCGGGTCGGCGTCGGGCGAGGGCAATGCCGATGATGGCGTCCCTGGAGCATGTTTGCCATTCGTGCTGCTGCGTTCCTTGAGCGCTGCGCGCTCGGCGGCAATCGTGCGCACGCTGGCCAGGGCCAGGTAGGGGTTGACCGACTCTGCGCCGTAGCCGACCAGGCAGGCCAGGTGGTGAACTTCGCGCGGTTCGCCGCTCTCGACAATCAGGCTGGTGTTTGTGCGCCAGCCGGTGCGGATGAGGTGGTGATGCACCGCACCCAGCGCCAGCAACGAGGGGATGGGGGCGTGCTGCGCATCCACGCCACGGTCGCTGATGATCAGCAGGGTCGCCCCATCGCGGGCGGCCTGTTCGGCTGCCTGGCACAGCCGCTGAACAGCGGTCGACAAAAGATCAGCGCCATCGCTCGCATCGTCTGTGTTTAGCTCGACCAGGGCGCACAGCGTTGCGGTCTTGAACAGCGGGTCGGTATTGGCGCGAATGGCAGCAAGCTGGGCATCGGTGAGAACCGGCGACGCCAGCCGCAACAAATGGGCTTGTTCAGCAGTTTCCCGCAGAATATCGCTGCGTTGGCCAAGCGCCACGCTCAGCGACATCACCAACTCCTCGCGCAGCGAGTCGATCGGTGGGTTGGTCACTTCGGCAAAGCGCTGCTTGAAGAACTGGAAGAGCGGGCGGCCCAATTCAAGTTGCGAAAAGACCGCGGTGGGCGTGTCGTCGCCCATCGAGCCGACCGGTTCTTGGCCGTTGCTCAACATCGGCTTCAGGATGACGTTCAACTCTTCGCTGGTGTAGCCAAACGCCATCTGCTGCGCAGCGAGTTGCGCCGGATGGGTTTCGCACAATGGGTTATCGGGGGCGTAAGCATCGGGCAAGATGGGCAAATCGCCGATCGATTTTAGGTGTTGGTTGATCCAGTAATTGTAGGGCTGACGCGCGGCGAGCGACTCTTTGATCTCCTCGTCTGTATAGAAGCGACCGGCGACCGTGTCCACGGCGATCATCTGGCCGGGGCCGAGTTTGCCTTTGTGGACAATCCGCTTATCGTCGACTGGCACGGCGCCTACCTCGCTGCCGCTGATCACCAGGCCGTCATCGGTCACAAGATAGCGTGCCGGGCGCAGCCCGTTGCGGTCGAGCGCCGTGCCAACGATTCGCCCATCGGAGAAGGTCAACGCCGCCGGGCCATCCCAGGGTTCGATCAGGCAGGCGTGATACTGGTAGAATGCGCGCAAGGCCGGCTCGATATCGGGCACCTTCTCCCAGGCCTCGGGCACAAGCATGGCCATGACGTGGCGAATATCCCGCCCGCCGAGCACGAGCAACTCCATGGCGTTGTCGAGCATCGCCGAGTCGCTCCCGCCATCGCTCAAGATCGGCGTGATCGCACCTGGCGGCAACAACTCGGCCCCTGAGCCGGCGGGGAAGTCGATTGACTGCTCGCGTGCGCGCATCCAGTTGACGTTGCCCTGGAGCGTGTTGATTTCGCCGTTGTGCGAGAGCATGCGGAAGGGCTGGGCGTTAGGCCAACTGGGGAACGTATTGGTCGAGTAACGCTGATGAAAAACGGCCAGCGCCGTGATGTACGCCGGATCGCGCAGGTCGAGGTAGAAGTCGGCCAGGTGCATGCCGAGCATCAAGCCTTTGTAGACGATGCTCTGCGCCGAGAGCGAGGGGATGTAAGCGTTGAGCCCAGCCGCCTTGAACTGGGCCTCCATGGCTTTGCGCGCCAGAAAAAGGGTGCGCTCATAGGCCGAGTCGTCCATGCCGGCGCCACGCCCGACAAGAACCTGACGAATCAGCGGTTTTGTGGTGAGCGCGCGCCTACCCAACGAGGTATCATCGATAGGCGCCTCACGCCAGCCAAGTACGGTCATGCCACGTTCGGTTAGGTTTTGGGCGATGATCTGGCAGCTTTGTTCAGCCGCTGCTGGATCTGGCGGCAGGAAAAGCATACCTGCCGCCAGATCTTCGGCGGCGACCTGCACTCCCTGGCGGGCTAAATCGCGCAACAGCAAGTCTCGTGGCAACTGCGTTAACACACCGGCGCCGTCACCCGTTTTCGCGTCGTCGGCAACTGCGCCCCGATGCTGCAAATTGCCGAGGGCAGTCAGCGCCATAGCTAGAATATTGTGATCTGGCTGGCCATTGATACGGGCCACAAAACCAATCCCACAACCATCGTGCTCAAACCAGGGATCGTAGAGTGTACGCTGCAAAATACTCTGCGCAGGGACTTGCATGGCTTTTTCCTATGTGCTTCAAAACAAAAACGTCATACAGTTTTAACTTCCGTTTGCTGATTATTGCTATATCTCGAACATCATAACGTCCTGCTTATACGCTGTTGTTTGTCAGATTAAACAGGTTTTATGGGTAAAAAAAGCGCCCGTCCATCTTCTTCCAGCACTGAGATTGGACGAGCGCCATTGTCCTATGGACTCTCCGATTGGAGAGTGTAGCTTGTGTATACGAAAAGTCCCGCCGAAGCTTATGGAGCAGGCTATGCCTAACCGGCCATCGTCGCGCTGATACGTTACGAGGGCTGCTGGTAGGGCTGTCATTGCCGTACCAGTACCCGGTCATCTAGGCCGGAGCGAGTTACCTCAAATGTCTATAGAGTCGTTGCTACTACGAGGGGAGAAACATAATCGCCCGTTGTGATCACATTCGTTGGGATCATCATCGGGCGCTACACTGCACACGAAACACTAATACCTGTTATGTTTGGATAGTAGCGGAAATCTTACTATGTTGTCTAACTTTTGTCAAGGCGATTTTGGATCAATTGTACAAATACGAGTTCCTTTCCCCTATTTTTTCGAAAATTGCAATGAAGAACTTAGTAATAAAATGATTGGTTTCAAGAGGGTCAAAAACGTGAAGAGCAAAAAACGTGTCTTCATGATCACGCATCCCGTGCCAGGGGCAGCCCTGTCATGTCAGTATATCGTGTTGGCCTACGCAGATGTTTCTTCACGTAAATTAACTTGTAATAGAGTGGAGAAGTGTGACGTCACGTTACCATGGTAGCACTATTTCTGGATGACAACAAAACCAACGACGACTGCCACAGCAAGGAGAACGAAAAAATAATATGTTTATATTAACAAACAACAACTTTGCACGTGCATCACGCTATTTTGTACACTTCTTTGCCGTCGTTGCACCACTACGACATGAAACTTCTTAATTTC
>JAKSDJ010000252.1 GCA_022360155.1 Chloroflexales bacterium
ATACCAAAGAGATCATGAACGCGCCATACCACAAGCCTGCGAAATATGGTGCAGTGCCGCTATAGACTATACGTTGCAACACAAAGGGAAGTTGCATTGCTGAGGCGCGTTTAGCAGTTCGGCCCACGGCGATCTCTTGGGGGAAGGCTTTGTCAAAGGGTGACGCTAGTCACAGATCAACGGACAGGACGTACGCGGTTACCGGTCGGTGGGGATTCTTGGAGGGCTGCAAGCCCTCCAAGAATCCTTTTGCTCGCCGCTGCCGCAGCGAAAGGGAGTTTTCGGGAAGCTTCGCCGCCCCGATCCCCACCACCACGTAACTCGTGTAACATGAGCGTAGATCGCTAGATATCTGCGCTCTTTTGCGCTGTTTATATCATTTGTATTCCAGTGTAGGATTTTGACGCAGCCCTCACTCTGGATCTTGTTGGCAAACAAAGCATTATTTTTGCGCTATAATCGTGGCTACTATGCAAGCACCCGATTTGAATCTGCAGCACGAAACACCGCACCGTGCGCTTTCCGCTAGACCATTGCTTTATCTCGGACAGGCGCTTGGGGCTGAACTCGGGGTGTGGCGTGCAGCCGTACGCGCCCCATCGGTTTATGCACTGCTTGTCGCGTTAGCGCTGAGTCTGGCGGCGGTCCAAACGATACCTTTCAATTATGTCATTGACGTAGGCTATGAGGAGGGGTATGGCAACGATTATCCGTTTCTCTACGATTTCAACACTGCGGAACGCGGATCGCTCGGTACATACCGTTGGACTGCCGATAATGCCACGCTGCTGCTCGCTGGCCTTGGTCAGCGCCCGCTGCTGGTGCGCCTATACTTTCTACCGTTGAGCCCTGAGATCTTCGCCTTGGCCCCGCATACCTTCGAGATCTGGAGTGGCGATCGGCAATTGGCGACCCTGCCGGTACAACCAGAAGGCGGCGCATATAGTTTGCTTGTGCCAAGCTCCCGCCTGAACCAGCGTGATTTCGAGCTGACTATCCGTACTGAAACTTTCTCTCCGCCTCAGGACTCGCGATACTTGGGCGCCCCGCTTGATCGTATTGAGGTGCAATCGCTAGCTATACCATGGCATCTCGGGCTAAGTTGGACAGTCTGGGGAGCCTGGATGCTTGCCGCACTCTTCGCCTTGATGATCCTGCGCAGTATATTCAGGTCATTGGCCCCCAATCAACGCTGGACAACCGGCCTGATGAGCCTGCTCATCGGGCTTGTCGTCCTTGCCGCTGCGCTCGATTTGCCGCGTTGGGCGCTCGGGGCGCAAACGGCGCTGCAGATAACGGCGCTCGGTTATGGATTAGCGTTTTTCTTGCGTCTCGCTTTGCCCTCTGTTGCTCGCAAGTTGCGCATCCCGCTGGACGAACGAACCCTGGTTTGGCTTATTTTGATCATCGTTGTCGCCTTCGGCTTGCGTTATGGCGGACGGCTCTACCCCGGTTCGATGCCTGGCGATATCGGTTTTCACAACAATCGGTTCACAGAGACCATACTCGGGCGCGTGTTTCTGCTCTCGCGCAACCGCGGTGTGGATTTTCCTTATCCTCCTGCGCCGTACTTGCTGTTGGCGCCGTTTGTCGTTTCTGGGATCGGCCTCAAGGATCTGCTCCAATTTGGCGCAGCCCTGCTCGAGAGTTGCAGTGCAGCGCTGATCTATGCAATCGTGATGCGGACGGCGCCAGGCAACGCAATTAAAACGGCGCTGATCGCCGCTGCGATTTATGTGTTCACTGCTGCTGGCTTTATGACCAGTTGGTGGTCGTTCAGTACGCATATCTACAGCCAGTTTGCGCTTGTGCTGCTTATTACTGCTTTCGTTCTTGCGTCTTGTCGCCCTGGCCCAGACGCTGGCGAGGCGCCGACGCCTGTGGACCGTGACCAACCAGAACCACGATCGTCGCCGAACCGTCGGGCGTTTGTGGTGATTGGCGTTCTTTTGTGTCTGGTTTTTCTTGGTCATTTTGGCTTCTTCATCAATACCGTATTGCTCGGCGGTTTGATGGTGGCGTTAGTTTGGGCGGCATCGTGGTGCGGTATAACCTGGGCCAAGCAGGTGCGTTGGCCGATGGCGCTGACCTATGGCGGGGCGGCGCTCTTCGTAGGCGTATTCTTCTATAGCGCCTACATATCGCTCTTCCTCTTCCAACTTCAGGCTACAGCAGAGGGTGGGCTGACCGGTTTGGCCCAACGCAATCCCGCCAATCGGGCTGATCTCTGGCGTGTTTTGTGGGAGGCTGGCCTGATTATTCACTTTGGGTTCTTCCCGCTGGCGCTCGCGCTTCTTGGTCCGCCGACTTTGCTCGCTGCCGCGCGGAAGCAAACGCCGAATCTTAACAACCAATTCACCCCGGCGCCGGCCCTCATCCTGGTAGCGCTTATGGCTGGCAGCTTTCTGATCAGCTTATGCTTTGCCATTCTGCCGTTCATCACCCTCTCGACCCAGAGCACGCGTTGGCTTATGTTCTCGGCCTGGGCTGTAGCCGTAAGTGCAGCGCTGGTCATGCGGTTGTTGTGGCGGTATGGATGGACCGGA
>JAKSDJ010000189.1 GCA_022360155.1 Chloroflexales bacterium
ATCGAAGTCGGCGACACCGTATTGGCCTATCATGAGCCGACTCGTGAAACTGGCGTGTATCCCGTCACCGCGACCTGGGGGCGCCTGGACCCAGTTGTTGTGCGCGTGACCCTCGCCGACGAGACGTTGACCACGACCCCTGAGCACCCCTTCTTCATCCTGCTGCGCGGCTGGGTCACCACGGCGGATCTGCGCCCCGGTGATGCGGTGTGCCGGGTCGACGGCTCCTATGGCCGGATGACCGTTGCGCCGCTTGCATTGGTGATCCCGTATCACCATCCTCGCAGCGCGCAAGGAATACCGCAGCGGTGAACGAAGGGCGCTGCAGCACCATGCCCCCAGCAACGCCGTGGGCTTACTGCGGCGTGTCCGGCTCCGGCAGGTAGCCCGGGAGCTTTGGGGTGAACTCCGCGTGGGTGGGGCTGGTCAGGACGAGATCAAGCAGGGGCCCCAGGTGGTCCAGAGGATGGAGCTGATCCAGTTGAGCGGCATACCGCGCTTGGTCTGCAGCTGATACGGAAAAACGCCACTGCACCAACCGGAGGATGGGTTGGCGTTGGGCGACAAATCCTTTCTGCTTGCCTGCGGCAAACCCGATTACTTTACCTTTCTCAATCCATTCCTGGGCTATGGTTTCCATCAAGACGCCTCCTGCTTTCGGTAAATAGGCAAGTAATGTTTGGGCCATCGCGACCTTGTCCAGCTTCACTATGGCCCGTCCAATGGAGCGCGGCAACGCCATGACCATCTCCACCCGCTCGGTTGCCGAATGACTTCGCTGGCCATCCGTAGAATCTCGTCCAGGTGGCTGCCCAAGCCGTGGTCAAAGATGTGCTTCAAGACCAATACCAAGAGCCGGGTGACCACTTCGCCCGGGATGGCTTCATCGTCCAACGTCGACAGGTTGACGAAATGGGGCTCAAAGTCTGGCACATAGCGCGCCGGCGTCTGTGACAGCGGCGTCGTGGGGGCGTCCATCCCACTGAGATGGCAGGCAAAGCGTAAGCGTAACGGAACCTGCCACTCGGCGCGCCCGCGGTCGACCAACAGCACCAGGATCGTCAGTATCAGGCGACAAGTGCGGCGCGGCGGCGCACCCGGCTTCTCGTCTGGCGACGCCGCCTATCATCGATCAAACTTCTGGACCCAATAGCCCACCTGAGAGTGTAAGACTTGAAAACTCACCCCATGCATCCGGAGAGCTCTTGTGTTCACAGAGCAGGGCGATGCGTACCGGGGTCTGCTCTCGCGTGACGGTGGTATCGATCAGATCGCTGAAAGAGCCGCGCAAGCGCGCATCGACAAACGAGTCTTTCTCCAGTTGCACCTGGGTCAGATCGAGCAGGACCGCCACCTCCGTCGGGAAATGCTGGCGCAGGAAATCTGCGGCCACATCCGGTCGACTGAGATACTGCTTGAAGAAGGCATCGTGCGGATTGGCGACCGTGTCTGTTATAGGATCAGTATAGCATCGCCTGCGTGATCGGCACAGAGTCGTCTTCACACATGCTGCGCTTGAGCACGCTGTGCAGCACTCGCGCCGTTTGCGTCGCGTGCGTCGCGTGCGTTGTTCATCGCGTCGCGTGTGTTGCTCACCAAATCCTAGCAGGAGTCCCATTTGCCTTTGCCTCGGCTAAAACGCTGCGGCGGGGGGCGTTGTATAGCGGCAACTTGTCACTGGCGGGCTTGTCGCCTCCTCGTCGCCTGGTCGTTTCCTCAGCTCTGCACATCTGCGCCCCAACACATCAAAACCGGTCACCCCGCATTGCGGAGTGACCGGGAAGGAGGAACTGAACAATGTTTTCTGTTTTGTGTAAGCGCAACTGCCTTACTGGGTCACCAACTCAGCGGTGCTGAAAACCACGCTGAATGCTTTGCAGTAGATTACAACCGACTGGTACTGGCTCAGGTCCAGGTCCGCAGGGATTTCGTAGTTCTGGTTACCCTGGTTGCCCTTGAGTCGCTCCAATTCGAAGTATCCCTGATTGTGCAATTCGGCGCTGTCGCGCGGCTCAGGGTGACCCGAAAGACCGATGAACAGGTCGGGGCCGTTGGTTGCGTTGAATTCTTCCAAGCGCAGGAGGTGAGAACCGTCAGGCAGTTGGTAGATCGTCGCCGTCCCCTCGGCGGCGTGCAGCGAGTCGATCCGAGTGAAGTTCCCGACGCTCAACGCTACCGGTTCGGTCGGCGCGGCGGACTCGGCTGCTGTCTCGGCGGCGGCGCCTTCGGGCTTGGTCATGGCATCGGCGGCAGTGTTGGCGGCAGCCACGTCTGCGGGCTTGGTCATGGCATCGGCGGCGTTGGCCGCAGCCGCGTCTGCGGGCTTGGTCATGGCATCGGCGGCGTTGGCCACAGCCGCGTCTGCGGATTTGACCGTTGTGTCATTTGCGCTGCTCGGCGCAGGTTGTGATGCCGTAACTGGGAAATCTTCTTCAACCCGATTGTCTACGAACAGCGGTGTAATCGTCCAAGCCCCAAAGGCAACGAATGCGACCATCACTACTGCGAAACCAACCTTAATCAACGGATTCAACCCCTTCCAGGCCTGAAACATGTGAGCAATCATCCTTGTATCTCCTTGATAATTTGTCGTTGTGGAGCTTGTAGAGCCTGCCTTTTTCTGCCCCTGCTCCAACTGTGAACGCCTCTTGAACCTTTGGTATTAGCTTATTTGTCTATAATCGTCTTTTGTCAATCTTGCTTCGGTAACTGGTTCTAGCATACCAAGCGTTCGTTATCGACTGCTTACCGATTTCTTACGGAACCCTGAAAGTTTTATGCTTGCTGTTCAGTATTGCAGCGGCAGGCAAACGTTACATCAAACTCCGCAGCTTCTGCGAAGAATCGGCTGGGCAAAGCAAAAGCGCGGGGGTTTTCGAGCGCCCCCGCGCTTCAAAGGAGTTGCCGTCGCTCTATAATCGCTATGCTGCGAACCGCCCCGCGTTCTCGATATAGTCGAGGCTCTGGTGGCGGAAGTAGGCGTTGTAGAGTTCCGCGTAGTGTCCGCCGCGAGCGATCAGCGTCGCGTGCGTGCCCTCTTCGATAATCTCGCCCTTGCGCAGAACGATGATCCGGTCGGCATTCTTCACCGTCGAGAGCCGGTGTGCAATCACAATTGAAGTCTGGTTATGTAACACCAGGTCCAGACCTTCCTGGATCAGCGTTTCGGTCAGCGGGTCGATGCTGGCCGTGGCTTCATCCAGAATGAAGATCGCCGGGTTCTGGAGCAGCACCCGCGCCAGGGCGACAATCTGGCGCTGGCCCTGCGAGAGGCTGCCGCCCCGCTCGCCGACCTCACTGTGCAGGCCGTTGGGCAAGCTGGCGATCCAGTCGCCCCCGCCCACCTGTTGCGCCACGCGGATCACTTCCTCATCGCTAGCCTCGGGTCGCCCATAGCGGATATTCTCCATGACCGTACCGTCGAAGAGGAACGGTGTTTGAGTCACAATTCCCAACTGCGAGCGGTAAGAGGCCAGGTCGAGATGCCGAATGTCGACCCCATCGATCAAGATCTGCCCGTCCTGGAACTCATAGAAGCGGGCGATCAGCTTGGCAATAGATGACTTGCCCGACCCGGTGTGGCCAACCAGCGCCAGGGTCTCGCCGGGCCGGATGGTCAAGTTGAAGTTTTGCAAGACCGGCTCGCCTTCGTTGTAGCTAAAATCAACATTGGCAAAACGGATCTCGCCCCGGACCTGCGACAACTGCAGCGAGTCGCTTTGCACAACCTTCGCCTCGGCGTCGATCAGCGCAAAGACCCGCTCGCCCGCCGCCAGGCCCAGTTGAAACTGGCTCCAGAACGAGGCGATGCTGGTTAGCGGGAACCAGAACAGGATGATACCCTGGATGAACAGGAACCACTCTCCCGGCGTCATCGTTCCAGCGCGAACGTTGAGGCCGCCGAAGTAGACCAGCGCAGCCGTGCCGATCCCGGCCATAATATTCAGGATCGGAAAAATACTGCTGAACACATAACGGTTACGCAGATTGATGTAGCGCGACTGCTCGTTGACATCTTTGAACTCGGCGTAGATCGCCGGCTCCTGGCGGAAGGTCTTGGCGACGCTGATCCCGCTGATCGTCTCCTGGATGTGCGAGTTAACCGTCGCATTGATCCGTCGCGTCTGGGTCACAGTGAAGCGCGCGATGGCGCGGAACCCAAGGGCAGCGGCGATGATGAACGGCGCCAGGAGCAGAAGGATCAGGGTTAGTTGCATGTTCACAGTGAACAGGTAGCTGATCAAGAATATCACCAGGAGGAAGCGGCTGAGCAGATCCATCGTCAGCACCATTACCTGAGCGAACAACTGCGTGTCCGACGTGACCCGGCTGACGACCTTGCCCGAGGCGAAGGTGTCGTAGAAAGACAGATCGCGACTGAGCACCGCGTCGCAGGCGTCTTCGCGCAGCTTCAACACCACGTTGCCGATCGCCTGCGACGACTGCCACTGGCGTAGGGCGTTGAAGACCCACGACAAGCTGGCGATCAGCGCCAGGATAACCGCAATGATGACTAGGCGCGGCGTTGAAACATCCTGCTGCAACAGGTCCAAGCTGTATGAGATAAAGATCGGCAGCGTCGTATCCAGCATTGCGGTTAAGAAGATTGCTCCAGCGGCCAGCAACATTTTGCGCGCCTGGGGCCGAAAGTAGCTCATAATGCGCCGGGCTAGCTGCTTATCGCTATATGTTCGATCATACTCTTCGGCATCAAGGCCATCCATGAGGAAGCCCATATTTTATCCTCCATCAGGCTAGTGCGTTGATACGTTGGCACGTTGGCACATTTGAACGTTTGAACGTTATCGCCTCTTAGGCGGCGCGCAAGACCTCGGTCTCTTCCAGCGGCGGCAACTCCACATCGTAGCGCGCGAAGATCCGCCGGTAGTGCGGTGAGCGACGCAACAGTTCTTCGTGTGTGCCCAGCGCCACCAATTGCCCTTGATCGAGCACCAGGATCACGTCGGCCCAGCGGATCTGCGAGAGCCGGTTGGTGATCAGCAGCATCGTCCGGCCTTGCTGCGCCTGGTGGATCGCCTGCTGGATCTGATCCTCGGTGGCGCTATCGATTGCACTGGTCGAGTCGTCGAGGATCATGATCTGCGGGTTGCTCAAGAAGGCGCGAGCCAGGGCAAGTCGCTGGCGTTGCCCGCCCGATAGGGTGACGCCACGCTCGCCGACAACAGTCTGGTAGCCTTCGGCGAACGACAAAATAAACTCGTGCGCTTGGGCAGCCTTTGCAGCAGCCTCGATCTGCTCCTGGGGCGCGTTTGGTGTGCCAAATGCGATGTTTTCGGCAATTGTTCGCGAGAAGAGGAACACGTCCTGCTCAATCTTCGAGATCTGCGAGCGCAGCGCATCGAGACTCCACTTGCGCACATCAATCCCATCAATCAGCACGCGCCCCGCCGTGACATCGTAGGTCCGGTTGACCAGTTGGGTCAGTGCGCTCTTGCCCGCCCCGGTCTGCCCGACGATGGCGATCGTTTGGCCCGGCTGGACTTCGAACGAGATATCCTTCAGCACAACCGGCGCCGACTGGGGCGATTCGCCAGATTGGTTCGTTGCTCTCTGGGCATTGTTATAACCAAAGCTGACATTCTCGAACGTGATCGCCCCCCGGATCGGTGCGCCGTGGCCGCCGTTGTTCTCGTCCAGGTTGGTCTCGGCGCGGATGATGGCCAGTATGCGATCAGCGCCGGCCAGCCCCAGTTGCAACAGCGAGAAGGCGAAGATCGAAATGAAAGTCGGGAAGCGCAGCACGCTCATCAGCCCCATGACGGCGATGATCTCGCCGATACTCACCCGCGCCTGCTGATAGAGTAGCATGGCATGCAGGAACGTGAGCCCGACGGCAATGCCGTAGATCAGCAGCGGCAGGTAGCGCGCCTCGATATAGCCCTGCTGGACGAAGAGATCGCGATAGAGGCGGGCTTCGCGGCGGAACTTGGTGCGCTCGAAGATTTCGCGCGCGCTTGCCTTGACCACCTCGATCCCAGAGATCGTCTCCTCCAGGCCAGCGTTCACCTTGCCAAACTGCTCGCGCTGCTGACGGATCACCGGGTTCAGTCGTCGCATATACCGCCGCACGGCGACGATATAACAGGCGACGAAAAGCAGCGGCGCCAGAACCAGTTCGAGCTTCACGCTGGCAATGAAACTCAACGGCACGATGATGCCCAGGATTGTCTCGAGGACAAGCGAAGAGCCCGGCACGATCATGTTGCTCAACTGCTGGGTGTCATCGGTGGCGCGGGCCATAATGTCGCCGGTGCGTTGCCGGTCGTGGAATGTCTTGCTCTTCCCCAGCAAGCTGATGTACAGCTCTTCGCGCGCATCGGCCTCGAAGCGTGCCGCAACATTCTCGCCGGCAAAGCTGCCAATCAGCATCGAGATCCCATCGATTGTTAGCAAGGCCATGATGGTCAAAGCTAGAACGATCAATGAGCGGCCCGCCGCAGGGTTAAGAAGCTCCTCGGCGGCCTGGCCAACCAACACCTGCGCCTGTGAATAGGCGATCCAGGCGGTGATGAAACCGGTAAGCGTTACCAACGCATAGAATTTATAGCGCCAGACGTGTGATAAGATCCAACGCACGGTGCTGCGCTGGTTGTACTGATAGGCGTTCGTAACGGTAAATTCGCTCCTCTGTGCCACATGGTCCTCCTTGTACTCGAATGACCGTTGATGTAACCATCGGTATGGAATGGAGAGGTTCAAACAATAAAAAGGGCTGTGGGCTTCGTTGCTTGCCCACAGCCTGAAAGCTCTCGTTTCTACGTCTGCGCTCAGGGACTGGAACAAGGCACAAAGACCCCAGGGTTGTTATGGCCAGTGCGACCAATCAACAGGAGAAACACCTTGCACGTCATGACACACGCCCTTTGATAGAGATAGCTCGACTCAGGATATTGGAAAGAGCATACCATGGGCGCTAGATCGGAGCATCGGCCAAAAGGTTGAGATCGACCCCGTACGTCAGGTCATAGTATTGGCCAATAGTTGCAATCATTCTCCTGCCCAACCGCAATGGTATAATTGGAAGCGTGCTATGTGAATGAGCACAATGCTTTGTCCTCTGACCGCTATGCTGTAACGGCAACCGTGCTTGGCGGTACTATTGTGTGTATCGTTGACGATGCTGGATGCCTATAAATATGTGTATTACACTCGTTAGGAGCGCCCTAGTACATTTGAGCGCAGTATACACCACACGAAACAAATGTACAAGTTTGGTTGAAATCGCTGAAGCGGGGTGTTCTCAAGCGCCGAAATGCCTGGAGTTTCGCCCCTGTAGAGGAATGTATCAATGAGTGAAGCTATGCCAACGTCGAATCGAGCCCATGACTCGGAACTCGATCAACTCTGCGCCAATACGATCCGCGGTTTGGCGATGGATGCCGTTCAGCAAGCGAATAGCGGCCATCCCGGTATGCCTATGGGGATGGCCGACGCAGCCTATGTGCTCTGGACCAGGTTCCTCAAGCACAATCCCGCCGATCCATCCTGGCCCGACCGTGACCGCTTCGTCCTCTCGGCGGGGCACGGTTCAATGCTGATCTACAGTCTGTTGCACCTTACCGGCTATGATCTCCCACTCGACGAACTCAAGCGGTTTCGGCAGTGGGGCAGCCGTACGGCAGGGCACCCCGAATATCGTCATACCCCCGGCGTCGAGACAACTACCGGACCGTTGGGCCAGGGCGTGGCAAATGCCGTTGGTCTGGCGCTGGCGACACACTATCTCGCAGCGCAGTTCAATCGGCCCGATTTTCCGATTGTGGATCACTATACCTACGCGATTTGCAGCGACGGTGATCTGCAGGAGGGCATCTCCCACGAGGCAGCGAGTCTGGCGGGACACCTCAAGCTAGGCAAGCTGGTTTTGCTGTACGACGCCAACGACATACAGCTCGACGGGCCAACCAACCTCGCGTTTTCTGAAGACATTCGGATGCGTTTTCAGGCCTACGGCTGGGATGTACTCGAGTGTGACGGTCACGATGTCACCGCTGTCGCCCGCGCGTTGGAAGAGGCCCGCGCAACGACTGATCGCCCTGCCATCATCATTTGCCGCACAATCATCGGCTATGGCAGCCCCAACAAAGCCGGTACGAGCAAGTCCCATGGCGAACCGCTCGGCGTCGATGAGATTCGCTTGACCAAACAGGCGCTCGGTTGGCCGCTGGAACCGCCGTTCTATGTACCCGACAAAGTCTACGCTCATATGCGCCAGGCTACCTTGGATGGCCCCAAGCAACAGCAAGCCTGGAACGATCTGATGCAGCGCTATCGCGAAGCCCATCCCGACCTGGCCCAGCGTTGGGATCAGATGATGGAGCGGCGGCTGCCCGCTGAGTGGGACGCCGCCCTACCCACCTTCGAGCCCAACCCGAAGGGTATGGCGACGCGAGCCGCATCGGGCGCTACGATCAACGCGCTTGCGCCGCTTGCGCCCTCACTGCTTGGCGGCTCCGCTGATCTGGGCGGCTCGAATAATACCGCGGTCAAGGGCGCGGCGCCGCTCAAGGCGGGGGACTTCACCGGGCGGAACATCTCCTTCGGGGTACGCGAGCACGCGATGGGCGGGATCATGAATGGGATGGCGCTCCACGGCGGGCTGATCCCTTATGGTGGGACGTTCCTGGTCTTTAGCGACTATATGCGCCCGACTATTCGCCTCGCCGCGCTTATGGGCATTCAGGTGATCTACGTCTTTACCCACGACAGCATCGGCTTGGGCGAGGACGGTCCAACCCACCAGCCGGTCGAACACCTCGCCGCGCTACGGGCTATTCCGAACCTCTACGTCGTGCGCCCCGCCAACGCCGCCGAGGCTGCGCTGGCCTGGCGTATCGCGCTGGAACGGCGTGATGGCCCGACCGCGCTTGTCCTGTCGCGCCAGGCGCTCCCGATCACCAAACGCAGCGTCGCGCAAGAGAACGGCCTGCCTCTCGCTTCTGTCGAAGGAGCGTTGCGCGGGGCCTACACGCTCTATGATCCGGAGTGTTGCGACGCGATCCTAATCGCCACCGGCTCGGAAGTGAGCCTGGCGCTGGAGGCGGCGACCCTGCTCAAGCAGCGCCAGATTGGCGCGCGAGTCGTGAGTATGCCCTGCTGGAAGTTGTTCGCGCAGCAGGACCAGGTGTATCGCGACAGCGTATTGCCGCCTGAACACAGAGTGCGGGTCGCCATCGAAGCAGCGATATCCTTTGGCTGGGAACGCTATGTGGGTTTGGATGGGGCTGTTATTGGGGTCGACCGCTTTGGGGCATCGGCGCCCTACAAGGAGATCTTCAAACACTACGGGCTGACCGCCGAACACGTTGCTGACGCAGTCACACAGCGCGTGAAACGCTGAGGCGCTGAGAGGAGGCTCTTCCTGCAATAGACCGCAGATGACGCAAAAGTGCGCAGGTTCGCCGCAGATAACTATAACATCTGCGGCGAATTCGCAAACGATCCAGGATTGATATTCCGCAATGACTGCTGCATGGCTTCAGGATAACCAATGCGACTTACTGGGTTTCTCTGATGAATTTTGACATCAAAATCGGTAATGAAAAAGGCTCTCGTAGTGCCGCCTGAAGGCGGCTGTGCTGTCATAAAACCGCCTAAGAGGCTGTCCAATATTCTAACGGTACGATCTATTTCTAGAAGTAAGGCCTAGACGGTTCTCAAAGGTTCATTCTTTGCAATAGCAATTGACTATACCTTTCCGCCGACCAACAGAGGCGAAACCAAGAACCGTCCTGACCTTCTCTGAACCCCAATTCGAGTGGTCGAACATTGGACAGGCTCTAAAGGCAGCACTACGTAACTACCCTGGTTGATTGTTAAAATTCATTGGGCGCGGCTGCAAGCCGCGCTAGTGGTCTCTGGCGGAGAGACATGAGATGCGGTTGACAGCCGGACATACAATGATAACGTATCCGAGAACCAATGTCTTAGCAGGTTGGCAGCTTGGTGCGTTTGAAGGCTCTATCTGCGTTGATTAGCGCCCATCAGCGGTATCAGCCGTTCCATTGCAGATGCATACAACGTCTATGAACCGCGCCTTGCAAGTGATGGCACTATATTTCCGAGAGAAACAATGACTGATGTTAAAATCGCTGCTTCAATCCTGTCTGCTGATTTCGCGCGCCTGGGCGAGCAGGTGCGCGAAGCCGAGGCGGCTGGGGCCGATTGGATCCACGTCGATGTGATGGATGGTCACTTCGTACCCAACATAACGATTGGCCCGTTGATCGTCGCCGCCATCCGCCCCTTGACGCGCTTGCCCCTCGATGTACACTTGATGATTACCCAGCCCGAGCGCTATCTGGCCGATTTCGCACAGGCCGGCGCTGACCGGCTGACCGTGCATGTCGAGGCCAGCACACACCTTCATCGTACGGTCGAGGTGATCAAAGAGCTTGGCTTAAAAGCAGGGGTGGCGCTCAACCCAGCCACATCGCTCACGGCGTTGGATGAGATCTTGCCGTATGCGGATCTATTCCTTGTGATGTCGGTCAATCCGGGATTTGGCGGTCAGTCGTACATCCAGAGCAGCACTGCCAAAATCCGTCGTCTCCGCCAGATGCTCGACGCTCACGGCAGCGATGCAGAGCTTGAAGTGGATGGCGGGATCAAAGCCGAGAATGCGGACGAGGTGATAGCTGCGGGAGCGACTGTGCTGGCAATTGGCTCGGGCATCTTCAATCACAAGACTGGCGTGGCGACGAATATGGCCCAGTTACGCCAGATAGTAGCATCATAACGCCCGCTTCTAGGACCAATATCTTTCGCATCGGCGCTGTCTCAGATCTAAAGGGTTTGCGGGAAGATTTCCCGCAAACCCTTATAGTCCTGTCTAGTCCTACAACGAGCCATGTCATGCTGCACGACGTGACGAATCTCCTGGGAAGCGGGTGCGAGACCCTGCGCGGAGCCGGCCCTGAGCACAGCCGAAGGGCTCAGGGTGACATATTCGACGGCGTTCCAACGAGGTGTGTCTGGCAGTCTCGTTGTAGTACTAATTATAGAATGATTCTTCTAGCACACAATGTTCAGATAGCTCCGCTTGAATACGGGCCAGTAACTGGCGGCGTACCTTAGGCGCTGTGCCGTGTCTCGCCTTGACGCGGAGCAATAGGGTTGTTGTTGCTCCGATTTCACCCTCTTCACTAATAATCTCTGGACGTTCCAACACATCTTCGCCAGGCTCGGTGATAAGGTCGAGCAGGATGATTAGCGTTTCGCCGAGTTTGACAGTCGGTACAGTGAGCCTGATATTTGCCGAGGAAAAACTGCCGCGCGTGAAGTTGCGGATCGTGCGGACGTCGCCATTGGGGACGATCCAGAGTTCGCCCATATCGCCGCGAATGCGGGTTGTTCGCAACGAAACCTGCTCGACCGTGCCGATAACTTTGCGATCGCCGATTTCCACCTTGTCGCCGATTACGAATTGATCCTCGAACAGTAGGACAACTCCGCCCAGGAAATCGCTCACGTAGGGACGCGCCCCAAAGCCCAAACCGGCGCTAAAGAGCCCCAGCCCGGTAATGAGAGCTGTTGGCGGCACAAACATACCAAGAACGAGCACGATGGTGATGATGACAGCCAGGCCATCCATCAACGAGCGGAGCAACGAGCGCAGCGTGGTCTGACGACGCTCGCTTAGCTTATGATGCGAAATGACCGATTGCGACAACACGAGCCGCCAGATCGACCAGGATAGGCATCGCGCCGTTAGAGCTACGATGAGAAACGTAAGGGCGCCGCGCAACAAGAAGTAGGAGAAAGTATCAGGAGCGGGAAAGAGATCATTGATTATTGTTGGCATAGGAGCTATCACCTATGAAATAGGACTGGTACGAGATTGAGCGCCACAGCCGATTTATACCAATGACGAGCGATACACAGGCGCTTAGGCTTCTCTTTGCTGTCGGATCATGTGCGATACTGCTCTGTACCAAACGAATCGAGGTTCATGCCTATTCGCGGTCTTTCTGATGGGTCGCGGAGAGCGCTGCCGCATACACCTGGGCCAATGGTACGCCGTGCGACCGAGCAAGGGCAGCACAATCTTCGTATTCGGGTGCGCTGGCGACAATGGCGCCATCGAGCAATTTCTGCTTGAGCCGTACCTCACCCCAGGGCGTAGC
>JAKSDJ010000816.1 GCA_022360155.1 Chloroflexales bacterium
ATTCGATACGGAGCTTCCATAGCCTGTGACCACAGGCGCGCATACGTTATGGTCAAAAGTATAACATATGCCTGACGATCAGGCTAGGGGTTGGAGATGTACATTGAGAGCAAGTTTCAAGCCCATTACAGGTGGAGAAGCCACCACATATTTGTACTGCGCACAATACGCTTAACCGAATATCCCTACACCATGGGCGCCGGTCGAGTTGATGATCCTGATGCTTTGCGCACAACCAAGCCTAACGATTCGATTGATGCGCATGGGGAAACGACCAGAACAATGTGCGCCACTATCGGCGCTTGGTATGGTCCGCGTTCGTGACATCGCTGGCGCATATCTGCTACGGCAGCTCTGAGATCGGCAGCGATGCCGCCTTGCGCTCGCTGCCGGACTCGCCCTTTGTTTAGATCCTGGACACGATCAACGGCGAATTATTGGCGGTCGGTCAGCGCAATACTCACCGCGGTTCGGGCGGACCTTTGTATCTCCTCCAGTTATGTATATGCCATTGATATCATCAGATTATACAAGCAAAGCGCACGACGCAATGCACAAAGGCCCAGCGCCACCGGCGCTAGCTGCTGAAACGGGGTTGTTTAAGGGTTAGCGAAGACCACACAGGAAGCTTGCGGTACAGCCGCATGCGCCACTGCCGCACCCACTGCTGCAGCACCGCCAAGCGGCAGCACAGTCACCTGGTCGCTGTGCTGATTGGCCGCCAGCGCCCACCGGCCGCCGGGCGCAAGCGCGAAATTGCGCGGCCAATTGCCGCCACATGGTGCAATTGTCACCAGGATCAGTTCTCCATCTGCACCGACATCGAACACCGCCAGGCTGTTATGCCCGCGATTGGAAACATACAGCCGATCACCAGATGGCGCCACATGAATATCGGCGACGGTGTTTTCGGGCGCATCGTCGGGCAGCGTGCGCAGCGTCTGGATTTCGCGCAGAGCGCCCGTTGCAGCATAGCGATAGACGCTCACCGTGCTATCGAGTTCATTCGCAACATACAGATGCTGGCCATTGGGGTGGAATACCGCGTGCCGTGGCCCCGCGCCGGGCCGTGTATCGGCATGGCTGTGCAGGCTCATTTGGCCAGCGGCGGAGTCAAATGCATAGATCAGCACTTTGTCGATACCCAGATCGGTCACCAGCACAAAGCGATTGTCAGGCGCGATGGTCGCCGTGTGGGCATGCGGTCCCTCCTGCCGCGCCGCGTTCACACTGCTGCCGTGGTGCTGCACCCGGTCGGTCAGCGCGCCGAGCGAGCCATCGTCCCGGATCGGCAGCACGCTCACGCTGCCGGAGCCATAATTCGACGCAAACAGCCATCGTCCGGTCGTGTCGATACGCAGATGGCACGGCCAATCACCGCCGCTGGGTTGCTGATTCAACGCCATCATATGCCCAGCCGCCGGATCGAGCTGGAGCGCCCCAATCGCGCCGGGCGCACCGTGGCTCTGCTGGCCGACTTCACTCACCGCATACAACCAACGCCCATTTGGATGCAGCGCCAAAAATGACGGGTTGGCTAGACCGGTGAACTCGCCACGTTTGGTCAATGCGGCGGTGGTCGTATCGAATGCAAAGATATGAATGCCGGCTTGATCTGCATCGGCATAACTGCCCACAAAAAGAATTTGTCGACTCATCAGCAGGCGTCGTCCCTCGCTGTTTGTTCTACGTTCTTCAGCCTCTGTCTTCAGTATACATCGACTCCGACATCTGATGCTCGATGGCGAACGACGATGCGAGCCGTTCATCACCTGTCGTAGAGCGTTAATCATATGAGAATGCTCGTATCTGATGCGAATAGCGCGTTGATACATAACCGTCTATTGCCTATGGTTATAGCATCCACCCCGAAAAAACGCAACTTCATGATCGCCTCGAACCATGCCTTTTCAACGATGTCCGGCTGCTTCCTTTATAATGTAGCCAAAGTCGACCCTGTCGCATCTGCCGTTTATGCGGCTATTATGCCTGAAGAGGAGCGCCAATGATCCAGATTGCCGAGTTTCTTCCCTGCAATCCCACGCCGCTATGGCAGTTAGCGCGGCAAGCCGGCGTGGACTACGTCGTGGGCGAATTGCCATTCGACGATCCGCTGAATGGAACCGACGCACCGTGGGATTATCTGCCGCTGCTGCGCATGCAACAGCGCTACACGAGCGGCGGATTCAAACTGGCAGTGATCGAAGCGCGCCCGCCGCTGAATAACACCAAACGTGGCCGGCCCGGTCGTGACGCAGAGATCGCTACAGTCTGCACCCTGCTCGAAAATATGGGCAAACTAGGGATTCCAGTGTGGTGCTACGAATGGATGACTGACTTCAATTGGCTGCGCACCGACACGAGTACACCCGCGCGCGGCGGCTCGATGGTTACCAGTTATAACCACGCGCTGATGGGTCAGGCGCCGCCAACCGCACACGGCCCAATCAGCGAAGCGGCGTTGTGGGACAATCTGCAATACTTTCTGCACAAGGTGTTGCCGGTCGCTGAAAAAGCTGGCGTCAAGCTGGCGATGCACCCAGACGATCCGCCGCTCTCACCGATCCGTGGAGTCGGGCGGATTATGCGCAGCGTTGAGAACGTTCAGCGCCTGCTCGATCTCGCGCCGAGCCCGGCCAATGGCATTACCCTGTGCCAGGGCAACTTTACGCTGATGACCAACGATCTGCCGAGGATCATCCGGCGCTTTGGGCAACAAGGGAAAATCTTTTTTGTGCATTTCCGGGATGTGCGCGGCACGCCGGAACAGTTCGAGGAAACATGGCACGATGAGGGCCAAACCGACATGCTGGCCTGCATGCGGGCGTACCGCGATATCTGCTTCGACGGCGTGTTGCGTCCAGACCACGTGCCGACCGTCGCGGGCGATAGCAACGATAACGCCGGCTACTCAGCATTCGGGCGCTTGTACGCGATTGGCTATATTCGTGGCCTGCGCGAGGCGGTGTACGCCAACTATTCGCGGGAGGAACTATGACCATCACCACCCCTGATATCGAACGACCAGCGCCCGAATTGATCGCCGGTTTGGCCCAGATCGGCAGCGCCACCGCCAGCGGCGAGCTGAGCCGCCTAGGCATTCGCGACCCGCACATCCGCGGGCCAGTTGCGTGGACTCCCGGCGCGAGCATGGTTGGCCCAGCCCTAACGCTACAGTTCATGCCCAAGCGCGAAGATCTGTATGGCGCCGACGAATACGCCGATCCCGAGCGCCAGTTGCACCGCCACGTGTTGTATCACACCCAGCCCGGCGATATCGTGGTGGTCGATGCGCGCGGCGACATGGCCAGCGGTGTGTTCGGCGAGATGATGCTGACCTATTTCAAGGGCCGCGGCGGCGCTGGCGTGATCATTGACGGTTGCATCCGTGACTACCCGAAGGTGCAACACCTCGGTCTGGGGCTGTGGCTGCGCGGCGTCACACCCAACTATCATACACAGACAAACATCTTTCCATTCGCCGTCAATGTCCCGATCGCGTGCGGCAACGCTCTGGTAATGCCCGGCGACATTATCGTCGCCGATGACGATGGTGTTGTGGTCGTGCCGATCAAGCTAGCGCCGGATCTGCTGCGCGCCGCGAGCGAGCACGCCGAGTGGGAGGATTTTTCCCGCATGCGCCTAGCCCAGGGTGGCGACCTGCGCAAGTATTATCCGCTCCGCGAAGACGCCCGCGCCGAGTATGAGGCCTGGCGTCGCGTACAAGAGCAATAGCGAAGATATCCGCGCCGTTTTGAGCGGATGCAGAAAGACAAAGGTGTATGAACACGCACAACAATACGCCCCGGCCCGAAGAACACGTGCGCACCGCCTCACAGCCAAGTGCGCTCAAGATCACCGACATGCGCACCGCCACGGTCGGCTGGGAGCGCTGGCACTTTACACTGATCCGGATCGATACCAACCAGGGCATCAGCGGCTATGGCGAAGTGCGCGACCTGGCCAGCAAGCACTACGCGCTCTTGCTCAAGAGCCGGTTGTTGGGCGAGAACCCGTGCAACGTCGACAAACTCTTTCGCAAAATCAAGCAGTTTGGCCATCATGGGCGGCAGGCTGGCGGCGTCTGCGCCGTCGAGATGGCGCTGATGGACCTGGCCGGCAAGGCGTATGGCGTCCCGGCTTATATGCTGGCCGGCGGCAAGTTTCGCGATAGCATTCGGATGTATTGCGATACGCCCAACGAAATGACCGGCGCGGCAATGGGCCAGAAACTCCAGGAGCGGATCGAGCGCGGCTTCACGATGCTCAAGATGGACATCGGCATCCAGCCGCTGATCGGCCAAAAGGGCATGCTCTCCTGGCCACAGGGAATGCTGCCGGGCGACCCCGCAGACAAGCTGGACAAGATGCTCAATGTCCATCAACTCCAGCACCCTTTCACCCACGTGCGCCTCACGCCGCGGGGCCTCGACGCGATCTGCCAGTACGTCGCGGAGGTGCGGACGGTCGTTGGTGATGAGCCGCCAATCGCCGCCGATCACTTCGGACACATTGGCATCGACGACTGCATCCGCCTAGGGCAAGCGCTGGAGCCGTACAATCTGGCGTGGCTTGAAGATCTTGTGCCGTGGCAGTACACCGATATGTGGGTGCAACTTGAGCGCACGCTCAACACGCCGGTCTGCACGGGCGAGGACATTTACCTCAAAGCAGGATTCAAGCCGTTGATCGAGGCGCGGGCCATCAACATCGTCCATCCCGACCTGGCAACGAGCGGCGGCATTTTGGAGACGAAGCGGATCGGCGACTATGCCCAGGAGCACGGCATCAGCATGGCGATGCATATGGCAGGCACGCCGATCAGCACCATGGCCAGCGTGCATTGCGCCGCCGCTACCGAAAACTTCATCGCGCTGGAGCATCATTTCAGTGATGTTCCGTTCTGGGATGATTTTATTGACGGCGTGTCGAAACCAATCATTCAAAACGGCTACATCCCCGTACCGGAGACGCCCGGCCTTGGCTTTGTAATCAACGAGGACGCGATCAAGGAGCATCTGGTTGGGTGGGACCAAGGCTTCTTTGCGCCGACACCCGAGTGGAACGACGTGCATAGTTGGGATCGGTTGTGGTCGTGAGTATTCACCGATGATACCGTAGTATCTAACGAAATCCCCAGGCATCACCGCTGTTTTTGCAGGCTGTATCTAGCCGTTGTGGGCATAATGATCCACAGATCGCACAGATATGTTTGTAGTCTCAATCTCGTAGATATCGATAGATGCATACTTGAGGCGCCTGGACTATGTCTAGTCCTACAACGAGCCATGTCATGCTGCACGACGTGAC
>JAKSDJ010000615.1 GCA_022360155.1 Chloroflexales bacterium
GCCGGCCTAACTCATCGTAGGCATAGGTGGTGCGCCGGTCGTGGACCGGGTCAGCCGGGTCGAACACCCCGTCGACGTAGTTTTCGATGACCTCCGCCACCTGGCCGTCGGCGGTGTAGCGGGTCACCTGCACGATGTCGGTGTCGGTGATGGTCGCCCAGGCCTGATTGGCCGCGTCGACGCTCAACGGGTCGCCGTTCTCGTAGTTAAGCGTGACCGTGATCGGGCGGTTCAGCGCGTCGTAGGCGGTCACGCTCCAGCGGCCCAGCCCGTCGCGCTGCCGTCATTCAAGACCTGGCTCAGCGTGGCGGCCAGGTCTTGCGTGTACTGGGTCGCGCCACGCTGGACCAGCACGCCATCGCCGTTGTACGTCGAACTGACGCCGCCGCCGCTCGTCACCCGGTTCAAGGCGTCGTAGGTGTGGCGGGTCGTCCCGTCGCTCAGCCGGTTGCCTGCCGCGGCGGAGCGGCGCCCCGTCTTGGCGCTGCCAGCGTTGCGGATCGGTGAACGCCCTGGGTATCCTCCGGCACGTCATGACAAGCGGATCAGGAGCCGCTCCGCCGCTCCTGATCCCCAAGGGCGGCGCGTTGCACCGCTGGAAGTCAAAGCGGTGCAGCGCGCCCAAGGTATGCATATGCCCGCCAAACGTTCGAGAGCGGATCGGCCGTCAGGGCCAGGCCCTGTGCGCCAAAATCATAACACGTTAGCGCCGGTTCGTGCTGATACACCTCGTGGAGCAGCGCCCGGATGCGTTCCGCGGGAAGCGCCGATAGTCGTTGGGCAGTCTCCTGATCCAGCGCACTGAAAAACGCGAGTTGCTCGTGATCGGCGAAGATGTCCCGGTCCGGCTGCTTCCGCGCCGCTTCTTCAAGCGGTTCATAGGTGCGCAGCGCGGCCATATCGGTCTCCTGGAACTGCCACACATCACGTTCGAGGAGCAGTGGTGTGCTGATACCCCAATGGTAATGCGCATAGATGCGCGCAAAGTCACGGGCGAACTCGGGTGCCGCCCGATGGTAGACCATAGCGCATCCCTCAGCAGATGGCCAGCCACATTCCAGATA
>JAKSDJ010000457.1 GCA_022360155.1 Chloroflexales bacterium
CCCCACGAAGAAGGTGTGGGCGGTGGCAACGGTCAAATTGTACAGCACCTGCGGGCGGGCTTCAAGGGCTATCCGTGTCACGAGGCCATAGGTTCCATCAACCTTGCGCACCGCATCACCGGGGCGCAGTTCCGCCGCGGTGACCCAGCCACGCAGCAGCACGAAGAAGGGATGTTCAGGGGTCGTGAGGGTGTCGTCATCGAGGGTCAGCCCAATGAGGAGGCTTCGTGGTGCGAAACGCACGCGGCGCAATGGTCGCAAGCGTTGGATGAAGGGAAAAGATGCACGCGGCGCACGTGATGCGAAGCGTGCAGATGAGGAGCATGTACGCCTCCAACGCTTTGCAGATCGTGTGGGTGATGCTATACTGACCCTATGACAAACAAGGTCACCAACCCACACGATGCCTTCTTCAAGTACTAGCTCAGCCAGCCGACAGTAGCGGTGGCTTTCCTGCGCCAACATCTCCCAGTGGACGTTTCGGCTATATAGCGGGTGAGACAACCTAGGCTGTCTCACCCGTATAAGGTTTTTACGAGTTGCCTAGTTAGGATGAATCGCGTTCGTCAAGCATGATCACTTCAAACCAGACATCCTGGCCAATCCGCGCAGTGATAAATGCCTTGAGTTCAGCAACAAATAGTGGCTGATTGTTCCCATAAGCGGAGTATTCATAACTATGACTGTGATCCTGCGTTGGCTGAATCCCACGTTCGCCAATACGAAAAAAACCATCAACCCCGTACACGCTAAATCCCTCGGCACAGGCATCATCAATAAGCGCCAGAGCGTCGTGAGGTTTCAGCAATAATATACCGCCGTCTTTACAAAAGCCCTTCTGTTTGTAGATATCCTCTAATTCAGTGAGTTTCATATTTACTCCGGTCGATACGGATTAATGATATCGCTATCAGGAATCCACTCATGTCCTGGGTATCTCATATCACTTCCTTGGACAAGTTGCCCGGTCACGTCATCACGCACGACATAATGACCATCTTGACGATAATAGACTGTCGCAGTGTTCCCCGTTGCCTTATTGGTTGATGTGCGTGTCGTGAATGGGTTATTCACGACCTCATCGATGGCGTCTTGAGTCCATTTACGATTAGCCATTTGATTGACTTTTTTCGCAGGTATCTGTGTGGAAATGGATTTCCCACCCCCGCAATTATGCACCAGCCAGCCGTCATCCCCCACGAAGAAGGTGTGGGCGGTGGCGACGGTCAGATTGTACATCGGCTGCACCCGCACCGCAAGGACGACGCGGGTCACCACCCCATACCCGCCGTCGAGCCGCCGCACCTCTGCGCCCGGCGTGAGATGGCGCGCCGCCACCCAGCCCGGCGTGCGGGTGAAGAAGGGATGCTCAGGCGTGGTCTCCAGGTCGTCGGTATCGCGGGTGATCAGCACGACCAGCGGATCGACGTGCGCAATGGTGTCGGTGACGGTGTAAACCCCGGTTTCGCCGGTCGCTTCGTGATAGGCCAGCACCGTGTCGCCGATATCGATCGCGGCGATAGGTACGGCGCCGTCCGGCGTGACGACGGGGGTGTCCGCGCTGAAGCTACACAGGCCGTTGGTGACGCTCCGCGTCGCATCGGTCGCATTGTCTGCCGTCTTGAGCGCGTCGACCGCGTCGTCGGCGCGCAGCGCGGTGCGGACGATCGCCCCGCCGCCGGTGACCACCGGCAGGGCCAGCCCCGCGACATCGGCCGCCAGCGCCAGGCCATGCTCTCTATTCAGGCCATTGTGCGAAATGGCATAGATATCTGCTGCGATGAAGTAGACAGCGACAGCAGAGGCAACCCCATGCTCGGCGGGGTCGACGCCTTTCAATGATGGTGCGAATCAACATGGTAATGGTACATCGGAACATACCTTTTCGGTACTATACGCAATATCTTTCGCAGCAACATAAAATGGTTCACTAGGAGGCGCCTCTTCGTGCGTGATTTTAAAGATCGCATACTCGTCTAACACGCATCGCTGCTTGCGGATACGTTGATCTTCTGCTCCTTCTAACAATTCAAAGACAGGCCGCGATGGTTCCGTATGCCAATCCACATTAATCGAAATGTGGCAGATTTCCTTAAATACAATCTTTAATGTATAATAGTACGTCAGATCAATGCTTCCAATTATTTCAAGATTCCAAAACCCATTGAAATCTAATATAGTCATATCAAACCAGACGTTTTCGGTAATGATTGCGTTAATAGCCTCGGCCTTCTGCTTCATATCCATAAAATGATCAGCGTCCATCAAGATTCCTTTCTTGTACAACGACAGAATAGATGCATGGAAAACTATTCTTGCCCGTAATAACACAAGCGTATGGTTGTGAGCGCGAACACGCCTCCATGGAATCAGGTGTGTTCGTGCTCAACCGATGTTATGCACGTAGGCATATCCAATACAACGAACGAGATGTTCTTACTGAACTTTTGCAAAAACCGCACAGTTGCATTCGCTTGAACAGGTGTACGTGCATTCAACGGACTGATTTATGGCTTTCTCGTGCGGTTTCATTGCTTGGCGGTCGGTTTCCGAGACATCCTCAATGGCCGGGAATTTGCCACATTACAAAGCCGTCAGTCAAAATTTGCAAAAGTTCAGTTCTTATAGAGAGATCAGATAGAAATCAGACAACTGTGTGACATTGTAACGTTTGAGCGTGCGGCAGTCGTACTATCCCACGCTCAAGTTTGTACAACCTTTACTTAATCTCTCTATTAGCTGTGCATATGCAAACTGGAATACATCATGATCGACGATGTCAAGTGTAACCCATTGAGGGTTACACTTGACATCGCTTGTGATGGAGCGTTTAGTTATACGCGTTTGGCAAGCTCAGATGTGTATCTCGCGCTGCTTCTGCATTATAGTTGGGATTCGGCCTCCCATCTTTGTAAAATTCTCTAAGTGTGCTTTCATGATGCCATTTGCCCTTCGAGTCCATATATTCCCGCC
>JAKSDJ010000229.1 GCA_022360155.1 Chloroflexales bacterium
CTATAACCTATTTGCGGCGTACGTGAGGGGGTAGGCGATAGATAGACATCAGACGGAGGGAACGGACGCGTTTCGCCGGGCGGCGGGTAGCTGTCGCCGGGCCTGATCTCGGAGAGTAGCTCGGTGAGCGGATGAGGATAGGCGACGCCGGGCATGACTGGGCGCGTTTCGCCGGACGGCGGATAGCCTACGTCGGGCATGATCTCAGGGGTTGGGCCGGCGGGTGGATAGGAGTGGCTTGCTTCGGACGAGGCAGAGTCGCGGACGCGGTTGTCCGGCGCGCCGCACGACATCATGCTGAGTAGAACGGCCATAGATAGGATCAACCAGACCAATCCAGTGCGACGCATGGGATTCCTCCTTTGCACATGGTGACGTTCTGATCAGAGATGCTGCCAGTATACGACCGGCGCAATCCTCCGCGCCATACCGTCCGGCTGAGGGCCAGGTGACAGATCCCTAACATTTCTTCTCAGCTTCGGGTATTTCCTCTCAGCTTCTCTCAGCTTCCAGCACTCCTCTCGATCGATCTCTCATTGTCATACGCAACAATGTGGTGAAGCTACACGGTTTGCTACATCGAGCAAAATCAACCCCAACACGCCAACATTTCAGTGAACGCCTTGCCCCGTTCCTCCTGCGTCGGGTATAATGCGATACAAACGCTGCTTGATACAGATGCAACATAATGTGGGGAGATGACCGATGTTGAACTGGCTGAAAAAGCTTGTCGGCGATGAAAACAGCAAAGCTCTACGCCAAATCGAGCCAATCGTTGACGAGATAAATGCCCATGAGGCGGAATATCAATCGCTTAACACTGAAGCCTTACGCGCGAAAACAGATGAGTTTCGTCAGCGCTTCCGCGAGATGACAGAAAGCGACATTGCAGAGATTGATGATCAATACGCCGACCAGAATCTGAACGACTCGATGATCTATCGGGCGTACCAACAGAAACGTCGCGAGGTCGAAGACGATGCGCTAGACGAACTGCTGCCCGAAGCCTTCGCGATAGTGCGAGAGGCGGCGCAGCGAATCCTCGGCATGCGCCACTACGACGTACAAATGATCGGCGGCATCGTGCTGCACCAGGGCAAGATCGCCGAGATGAAAACCGGCGAAGGAAAAACGCTGGTGGCGACCCTGCCACTCTATCTCAACGCCATAGCGGGGCGCGGCTGCCACCTGGTTACGGTCAACGACTACCTGGCCAAGGTCGGCGCGGGCTGGATGGGACCGCTCTACCACGCGCTCGGCTTACAGGTCGGGTTTATCGCCCACGAATACAGCGCTCTGTACGATGCTGACTTTGTCGACCCCAAAGCCAATCCAGAAGACCAGCGCCTCGTTCACTGGCGGCCGTGCGCGCGCCGCGAAGCCTACGCCGCCAACATCACCTACGGCACCAATAATGAATTCGGCTTCGACTATCTGCGCGACAATATGGCGATTGAGAAAAGCCAGATGGTTCAACAAACCCTCCACTTCGCCATCGTCGACGAAGTGGACAACATCCTGATCGACGAAGCCCGCACGCCGCTGATCATTAGCGGGCCGTCGCAGAAGAGCAGCGATCAATACAAACGAGTCGCCCGCCTGGTGCCCAATCTACGGCCCAGTACGATAACGCCCAAGCAGGCCAAAGAAGAGGGGCTTGAGCCCGACGGCGACTTCATGATCGAAGCGCGCAGCAAAAGCATCTCTCTGACCGATCAGGGGATCGAACGTCTAGAGCGGATGCTCAACATTCCTGAGGGCGAAAGCCTCTACGACCCGCAATACTATGAACTGACCCACTTCGTCGATAATGCCTTGAAAGCCCAATTCATCTTCCACCGCGACAAAGACTACATGATCAACCGCGACGGCGAGATTGTGATTATCGACGAATTCACCGGGCGCGCGATGCCCGGTCGCCGCTGGAGCGACGGCTTACACCAGGCAGTCGAGGCAAAAGAGGGCGTCCCCATCAAGAACGAAAACGTCACCATGGCGACGATCACCTTCCAGAACTATTTCCGCATGTACGCCAAACTGGCCGGTATGACAGGTACCGCCTATACCGAGCGCGAGGAATTCGGCAAGATCTATAACCTGGAAGTTATCGCTATTCCAACCCACAAACCGATGGTTCGGCAGGATCTCGCCGATCAGATCTATCGCAACGAGAACGCTAAGTTTACTGCGGTGGTGCGCGAAGTCCAAGAGATGAACCAACAAGGCCGCCCCGTCTTGATCGGTACGACATCGGTCGAGACCTCCGAGCAACTGAGCGAAATGCTCAAGCGGACCAAATTAAACCACGCCGTGCTGAACGCCAAGCAGCACGAACGCGAGGCGGGTATTGTGGCCCAGGCCGGACGCAAAGGCGCCATCACGGTGGCAACCAACATGGCCGGTCGTGGAACCGACATTCTGCTCGGCGGCAACCCCGATGGGCTGATCGACGACATCCTCAGCCAACAGGGGATCAAGTTCGAGGAAGCCACGCCAGAACAGAAGCAGGCTGCGTTCGAAACGGCCCGCCAACTCACCGAGAAAGAGCGGGCGGACATAATCGAACTTGGCGGCCTGCACATCGTCGGCACCGAGCGCCATGAGGCGCGGCGGATCGACAACCAGCTCCGTGGCCGCGCCGGACGCCAGGGCGACCCCGGTTCGTCACGCTTCTACCTCTCGCTGGAAGACGAACTGATGCGCCGCTTCGGCCCGATGGAGCGGATCAAGAACATTATGAGCCGCCTCGGCGTCGAGGACGATGTGCCTATCGAAGCAGGATTGCTCGATAAGTCGATCGAGGGCGCGCAATCCCGCGTCGAGGGCTACAACTTCGACATCCGCAAACACACGGTCGAATTCGACGACGTGATGAACAGGCAGCGGCAGATTATCTATTCCGACCGGCGCGCCATCCTCGACGGCCAAGATATGCGGAGCCGCGTGCTGGAACTGATCGGCGAAGAGATCGCCGCCCTGATCGACGAACAACTGCCAGAGGGCGAACCAGATCTGTGGGACATCGATGCCGTGCTGCGCGCTATCCGCACCATCAACCCCATGTTGCCCGCCACACTCACCGCCGACGAGCTAGACAACAAGAGTCGCGCAGAGATCGAGGATCAATTCGTCGAGCTGGTCGAGGAGGCCTACGAAGAACGCGAACGCACCATTGGCGCCGAGCAGATGCGCTTCGTCGAGCGCCGGATGATGCTGGCGGCAATCGACCGCCAGTGGGTGGATTACCTCACCGCAATGGACGATCTGCGCCAGGCGATTAACCTGCAAGCCATCGCCCAACGCGACCCGCTGGTCGAATTCAAGCGCCGCTCATTCGCGATGTTCGACGAGCTCAAAGTCAACATCACCCGCGACATGGTATTCCACATCATCCCGGCCTCGTTCCAATACGAGGCGTACCTGCGCCAGATCGAAGCCGAACAACAACAACGCCTAGCCGCAGCCCAACGCGCGGGGGGCAGCAGTGAAGAACAAGCGCGAGACTCACGCACCGTACGCAAGATCGCCCAAATGCCCGGTCGCAACGATCCTTGCCCCTGCGGCAGCGGGAAGAAATTCAAATACTGCCACCTGGGCCACGAGCAGGAGATTTTGCACCTGATCCAAGCTGGTGGAAGCGCCGCTCCAGCGCCGAAGACGGTCTCAGCCCAAATTGCAACCGGTCGCGTCGACAACAAAGGCAATGGCGGCGGGATTGCCGCCGAAGCCGAGGCTATTCGTCAGGCGACGTCCGCCCATCCTACAGCGCAAGCGCCGCGAGGAAGAGCTGCGCCGCCTGCCCCCAGGGCAAACACCAGCAACGCAGGTAAGAATAAAGGCAAAGGGCAGCCAACCAAGAAGAAGTAACCGAATTCAATCCGAGTGAGCAACGTCATGAGTGACCCGAATGATCGCAAAGCCCAACCCGGTCGGGCATACTCCGGCAAAACCGTTGTGATGCCCCGAAACGACCGAGAGGGCGAGGATAGGGGCCAGCAGTCATATCAACCATATCTGCAAGAGCAACGCTTGCCTCCCCGCGACGCAAGCGCGACACAGCGACTGCCTGACTCTCAACGAGCGCGTCGCCCTAACGCGAAGGGCGACCTGCGCCGTAACGCCAGGTACAAGACGCGCAACCCGATCTGGGCGCGCATCCGGCTGGCGCTGTTTGCTGCGCTGGCGCTACTGCTGCTCGGATTTGGCGTATTCTATTGGCAAATTCACAGTGTGGCCCGCAACATTGTTGTGCGTGATGTCCGGGCGAACCCCCCGCTGGCAACTCCGCTGATTGGCGGCGCCAACGTGTTGCTGATCGGCGTCGACGAACGACCCGATCACCCCGAAGAGGGCGTACGCAGCGATACGCTGATCCTAGCGCACCTCGACGCAGCGGGTCGTTGGGTGAGTCTGCTCTCGATACCGCGCGACACGCAAGTCGAGCTTCCTGACGTGGGTATCACCAAAATCAATATCGCCTATGCACAGGGCTACGCCCGCGCCGCAGAACTGTATCGGCCCGAGACCACCCGGCAACAGGGAGGAATGGCCCTAGCGGCGCAAACTGTCGAAAATTTCCTGGGGCTGCGCGAGCGCGGCTTGGGCAGCGTGCGGGTGGATTATATCGCCCAGATCAACTTCGACGGCTTCGCTGGAATCATTGATGCACTGGGCGGGATTACGGTCGATGTGCCCAAGCAAATCATCGACGATGCATTCCCAACTGCCGACTTTGGCGTGATGCGCGTCGAGTTCCAACCTGGACCGCAACGAATGGATGGCCAGACCGCACTGATCTATGCACGCACTCGCCACGCCGATAGCGACTTTGGTCGCGCCGAGCGCCAACAACAGGTGCTGCGCGCCATGGTGTCCGAGATGCGCACCAAGGGCTGGCTGGGGCGGATCGCAGCTTTGCCTGCCGTGCTGCGTAGTGTCCAAGGCGAAGATGGCAACGCCCCGCCGGTGATTACCACGCTGCCAATCGACCGGCTCGATGTGGTGCTCAGTATGATGGCGCTGGCCGGTAGCATCTCACCTGATAATATCGCGCAGACGCAGATCAGCCCGGAGCATGTGGCAGTCACGGAGATTGGCTCGAACCTGATTTGGGACCAGACCGGCGTGCGCAGCGTTGTCGATCAGTTCCTGACTCGGCCTAGCGAGGTCGCCGAACAAGCCGTCGTCCAGGTGTTCAACGGAACCAGCATCGGCGGACTGGCCGGGGAGATTAGCGGCGAACTGGACAAGGCCAGATTCACCATTCTTGTCGCCGATAATGCGCCGCCAGGCGACTATCCCAACACCATCGTCTACGACCGCAACAGCAAACCGCGCACCAGCAAGCGCGTCGCCGATCTCCTCGACGCTGAAATTCAGGCAGGACCGCCGCCGGAGGGATTGCTCAGCGAGGCGGATATTGTGATCATCCTAGGGAACGACCAGGCAGAGCGGTAGAAAAGTGTAGATTGCAGCGCTGCACTATATCTCTTCCAGCGTCCGCAGCACGCGGTGGGCGCGCAGCGCCAGCCAGAGCGCGAAATATTCCTCGGCGTTGTCAAGATGCAGACCGCTGATCTGCTTGATCCGCTCTAGGCGATAGAGCAGCGTGTTGCGATGGACATGCAGCGCCTCGGACGTGGCGCGCAAGTTGCCCAGATGGTTGAAGTATTCCTCTAATGTCTTGAGCAATTCGCCGTCCTGTTTCTGATCATACGCGGCCAGGGCCGAGAGGGTCTCGCGGTAGAAGGTCCACAATTCCGGCGTCTCGCGGAGGCGCACCAGCAAACGATACACCCCCAGATCGCCAAACGCAAGCACCCGCCCCGAACCGAAGAGCTGTCGCCCCAAAATCAGGGCCTGTTCCGCTTCTTCGAGCGTGCGACGCCACTCGGCGAGCGACTGCGCTGGTGTGCCAAGCGCCAGGGTCACGCCCGGATAATCGAACGTTAGGCGTTCGAGCAGCGCCTCGGCCAGCGCACGCGGACGGATCGCCCCCTCGACGATCGGGATCATACAGAGGATGCCGCTCTCCCGGCGCGAAAGCGGCGCCGCGACGTTACGCCGCATCAGTTCGCTCTGGATGCTGCCCATGACCCGGCTCAGGATCGTGCTGGTGGCATCTTTGAAGTGGAGGAGCAAAGCGACGTGGGGTGCGGTGAGCATGTAGCCTAACTCTTGGCCGCGTTGGATCAGCGCGGTTGGATCGGTCGATGGACCGGCCAGAATTCCCGACAGGAAGTCACCGCGTAAGCGTTCCTCGGCGGATTGCACCGCCTGTTCCTTAGCAAACTCCAGGGCCAGCGCAACCGCGCCCTGAACTGCTGCCAGCCGATCCCAATCATCAAGGCCGTCGCCGGCCAAAGCCAGGTACCCTGCCGGATAATCGGGTACGCCAATTGCTTCGACCCAGATCTGTTGGCTCAACAACGAGCTATCGCCAGGAGCGTTGGGACGAAGCGCCTGGAGTGCAATCCGCGCCGAACCACGCCCTCGGAGCGTGCGCAGTTCGCCATTCGGCGCATAACAAGCGACGCTCTGCCCGGTACGATCGACGAGGGTTTCGAGCAAGCCCGGCACGCCGTGCCCAGCGAGCGAGCGTTGGGTCAGGGTATTGTAGAGCTGGGCGCCACGCCGTTCGAGTTGGGCTTCATAATCGGTCAACAACCGGAGTACTTCCCGTTCGACCTCGCGCAGATCGCATTCGTTCGGGAGGCGTAACAGAGACAAACGCGCCTCTTCGGCAGCGCCGGCGGCTGCAGGACTTAGCACGCCTTGAACCACAACCGCCGCAACCGGCACCGGCGCCTGAGCCAAGCGCCGCACCAAATTCTCCAGCGTCAGGCGCGGATCGAGCGCCCGCGCGGCTTCAACCGACAGCAACGCCAGTTCACCGCCCCGCAGTTCAGCGAACGCCGGCGGCGTTGCACGCAGCGGCGCTACCCAGGTTACTTGGCGTGCCAAACCGACAATTCCAGCTATCATTGTTGTATCCGGCGGAAGCGCCAAGCGTAGGACATCACGGACGGTCACAGTGGGCATACGCTATTTGTTGTCGCTCGTCAAGGTAGAAGCGATCACTGTCGTTAGGGTTCCTTGGTTTATAGAACGATTCTGTGCATAAGTATTATAGCACGACAAAGCCAGGCGACGACACGTTGGCACGTTCGAATGTTTGAACGTGCCAACGCGCCACTAGAGACAACCTAACCTATAAAGCCCGAACGATAAAGCCACGTTGGTATCCTGAAGCCTTACCTAATGTTTCAATATTTCAACCCCAGCCCTGAGCGCCGCCGACGGATGCTAACGTTCTAACCTAAACATACCCGCGATCTCAAATAAAAACCGCCAAGACCAGTCGATTTATTGTCTTCCTGTTGGGGAAAATCGATTTATCTACACGGCATCCACCTAACATTGAACCACATGTCTCATCCTGACGACTTGACGAGCAGATCAGATCACAGTATACTTTGTGTATTCAAAAGTTGCCAACAAAATAGTTGCGCAAGCAACGAGACTTGTAACGTTGTTGAAAGCTTGGTGTCATTGATGATTTCCCTGGCCCAACAACAGTATCGGATGATCCACGATATTTACATTCTGCTCGATGACGGTGATCGCCGCATCTTGCGGTCCTTCATGCTCAATCCTTCGCAATACACCCTACTCACACTGCTCGACAACACCCAAGGGCAACGCCTAACCGATCTGAGCGAGCAACTCTTCCTCAACAAAAGCACCATTACCCGTCTTGTTGATCAACTAGAACAGGTTAATCTGGTCCAGCGAGTCGCTGACCCCGATGATCGCCGGGTCCAACGCGTTGTCCTCACGACAAACGGCGCCCAGCTACGCACCCAGGCCAAAGCGACCCATGACCATTCGATACAACAACGCTTGAATGTGCTGAGCGAGCAAGAACAACATCAGCTTGGCGCGCTGCTCAGTAAACTGCGTGAGAGCTTGCGCGAGGATCTACACTGTTTCCAAGCGCCAAACGATAGCCTATAGCGCCAAGCGCCTGCGCATTCGTCATGCGTCGCTCCTCCAGAAAGGGGGTGATCACATCCGATCTGAGGCCAATTGGTTCCCAGCCTCATAGCAGACATCGTTCGGATAGGTTCCTTTCGCCAAAGAAGGCAACAAAACCAAGCTAAGGAGCAAACAACATGAAGCAAGGCAAGTTTTTATTTCTCGCCATTATTACGCTGCTGGCATTGGTGCTATCGGCGTGCGGCGCCCAACAAACCGCGGGCGACTCGTCCGCCCCCGCAACCGATGCAACCTCTGCAGATACCACCAATGGAGATTCCGGCACTGATCAGGGCGCGGCTGATGAACCCGGCACTGACGCAGGCGCGGCTGATGAAGAACCGAGTGGTGAGGCCGTCACAATTACGATGTGGACGAAAGAGGGTGAAGCTGATGGCGGGTTACAGTTCAGTCAGGCTTTGATTGATTCTTTTAATGCAGAAAATCCAAACATTACCATCGAAGTCGTCAAGAAGAAGGACGTAGAAGAACTGCGCGAAGATTTCCAAACCGCTGCTCTGGCCGGTAGTTCACCCGACTTGCTGTGGACAGTCAACGATCACGCCGGTCCCTTCACTGCCGCCGAGTTGATCCAACCAGTAGACGATACGTTCGATCTGAGCCTCTTTGTAGAAGGTGCGCTGGAGGCCGTGCAACTCGATGACCAGACCTGGGGCATTCCTATCTCCAGCGGGAATCATCTGATGCTGCTCTACAACAAGAGCCTGATAGAGAGCGCCCCCGCTGACACCGACGCCTTGATCGCGTCTAGCTCGGACCTGACAACCGATGACGTTAATGTACTTGTCTTTAACCAAACCGAACCGTTTTGGATGGTGCCTTGGCTGGGCGGTTTTGGAGGTCAGGTCTTTGCCGAAGACGGTATCACCCCCACGCTCGATACGCCAGAGATGGTCGCCACCCTGCAATTCCTGCGCGATATCAAGTTTAATAATGACTTGATTCCATCAGAAGGTGATTATGACAGCTCCGATACACTCTTCAAAGAGGGCAAAGCGGCGATGATCATTAACGGTGACTGGAGTCTGGCGAGTTACAGCGAAGCGCTGGGCGATGATCTGGGCGTCGCATCGATTCCCGTTGTCAGCGCTACGGGCGAAGCAGCCAAACCCTTCACAGCTGGGACGTACTTCATGATACCCACTGGCGTCGAGGGCGGCGAACTGGACGCGGTCGTATCTTTCATCAACTACATTACCAACATAGAAAACCAACTCAAACAGATGGATGAACTCAAGCGCTTGCCAGCCCTCAAGGAAGCGCTGACTGATCCCTCGATTGAAGCTGACCCGCTACTTGCCGGCTCAGTGGCCCAGTTGGAAGTCGGTACTGGCACACCCGCCGTGCTGGAGATGCGCTGCATCTGGGATGCTATGAAACCGGAACTCCAAGCGGTCATGGCCGACAGCAAATCGCCCGAAGATGCTGCTGCAGCAATGCAATCATCGGCAGAAGCGTGTATCGCCACATTAGGATAGACCTCCGATCACAAGGTCAGGGCGCAATGCCCTGACCTTGTGTGTATGGACAATGCCGAGTGAATAGTTTAGGGAAGCGCGTATGGATAATTTAACACTTGACGTGATGGGCGCCAGTCTAGTCGAAGTCGCCTTAACGGTTGGCTTTATTTTAGTTGGTGCACTAGTTATTGAAATTGTGCTCTATCTGATCTTTGGCCTACTGCTGCGGAGCAAGTACCTGCTGCCGATTATGCTGCTCGGTCCGGCGGCAGTTGGCCTGGCCTTGCTCGTTGTTTACCCCCTATTGTGGGAACTCAACCTGTCGTTCACCAATATGAGCCTGCGACGCTTTGGCGACAGAGCCGAATATACCTGGATTGCCTGTCAGAACGCTGACCTACAGGTTGCCCGAAATTGGTTGACTGACTGTTTGATTAAAAACTACGTCGATGTCTTCCGTCTGCCAGTGCTGCAGCAGGCTTACTTCTTCCCGGTTTTCCTCAGAACGGTGCTGTGGACCTTTCTGAACATATTTTTTCACGTGGCCGGTGGGTTAGGATTAGCACTGCTGCTCAATCGCCCCATACGCGGGCGCGGCATTTATAGAACCCTGATTATCCTACCTTGGGCTATTCCCCAAGTCATTGCCGCCCTGGCTTGGCGCGGCGAATTCAATTTTGAATTCGGGTTCATTAACATTATGTTGACCCGCATTGGCCTCGAACCGATCTCATGGCTAACCGATCCACTCTGGAATTTTGTGGCGATGTGCATCGTCAACATCTGGCTCGGCGTTCCGTTTATGATGGTCATTTTGCTGGGCGGCTTGCAGAGCATCTCTACCGAATACTATGAGGCTGCCGAAATTGACGGCGCCAACGCATTCCAGCAGTTCCGTAGCATTACATGGCCACTACTCCAGCCAGTGATGACCCCAGCGGTCATTTTGGGTACTATCTGGACCTTCAACAATTTCAACATACCGTTCTTCATCAACCAGAACGAACTGGAAACCAGTGACATTTTGGTGACCGCTCTTTTTCGGGCTGCGTTCCAGTACAATCGCTACGGTTTCTCGGCGGCGTTTGCCTTTGTGATTTTCATTATTCTGCTGGTCTACTCAATCATTTACATCCGGGCTAGCGGCACCCTCAAGGAGGCTTACTGATGAGCACGACCGTTCAGGCCCAATCTCGTTCTGTTACGAGAAAACCGGAGAGCCCTATTGCTCGCTTTTTCTATGCTCAGCGCGGCGATAGCCCATTCAAGCGGCTACTGATCCATCTCGCCCTGATCGTTGCCTGTATCATCTCGGTTTATCCAGTGTTGCGCGTCCTGACCGTTTCGCTTCGCCCAGGCGACCGGTTGCTCTCTACCTCACTGGCCATTATCCCGGAGGATGCCTCCCTTGATAATTACCTTACCGTTCTCACCGAAAAGGATTTCTTGCTCTGGGTCTGGAACAGTGCCATCATCACCGCAGCTACCGCCGTGATTGGCGTCATCCTCGCCTCTACGGCGGCTTATGCCTTCTCCCGCTGGCGCTTTCCAGGCCGCAATGCCGGGATGATTTTTCTGCTCTCGACCCAGATGATTCCGGCCGCCATGCTGATGGTTCCCTTGTTCATTTTGGCTGTGCAGCTTGGACTGGTCGGCACCTACCGCGGGCTGGTCATTGCTTATTCGGTCACGTCGATTCCATTCAGCGTCTGGATTCTGAAAGGGTACTACGACACTATTCCCAAAGATCTCGAGGAAGCGGCTATGATCGATGGCGCCAGCCGCATCTCGACCTTTTACCGAATTATCCTGCCGCTCTCAACACCTGCGCTGTCAATTGTATTTCTCTTCAATTTCATGAATGCCTGGAACGACTATTTGCTAGCACGCATCTTTCTCTCCAATGCTACCGAGATCTGGACCTGGCCGTTGGGTCTGCAACTGCTGCAAGGCCAATTTACCACCGCATGGGGCCAATTCGCTGCCGCATCCATCTTGGTAATGATTCCGGTTGTGGCCTTGTTCCTCTACTCATCCAAGTATTTGATCAGCGGGCTAACAGTGGGTGGTGTGAAAGGTTAGTTTTCACGACGCTGCCTTGACGTATCACGCTACTTTGGTTCAAAGATTTGGTCGCGCTCAATGTCAGCATTGCGGGGTATCTTCAAACAAGCTTGCGGCGACGTCCGCGAGGAGGCGTTCAAGCTTATCTTGTTCAATATGCGTTGGGTGATAGCCACAATGCCCGGCTTATTTCTGGCAGCCTATGGGGCAGCGGCTAACCACCTTCCCCTCATTCTGCTGGGCTTGATCGCTCTGCTGCCCTGGCCGCTAGCAACCTTTGGCCTTTTTTCGTGGCCTAACGCGTAAGCCAAAGAGAAATCATCGGCCTACGAACAAGGTTTCAGGACGCTGGACAGACTTGGCGGCGGGCCATAGTTTGGGGTGGAATAAATGTTACAGTACTGGCTATTTTGGTGGCTAAGAGGTTCCGGCGCTCGACAGCGACGCTCTGGCGCGGCCTGCGCCAGAGCGTGTATCTCGACAATGCGGGCGGGCGCTACGCCTACACCTGCGCTGATGACCGGCACACGATACTCGTCGCGTTGAACAATCATCCAGCGCCGCAATCGATCCCCCTTCCCACCAAAGGCTGGGAGATCGTATTGGCCAGCGCCGCTGCCTCCGTATCAAAGCGGCAGGTCGAACTCGCGGCATATGGCGGGGCTGTCTTAACATTGGCACGTTGAAGCATTACAACGCGCCAACGTGCCAACTACCGAGTTCCGTCCGTGCTGCCGGGCAGAACGTTCGGGCAGAATACGACACTGCGATCTGTGTCGGTATGCACCTCGAATTGCTGTACATTCACCTCCAGCACGAAGCGGTATCCTTCGGTGATAACCTGGAGGTAGTCTACACCAGGCTGTGGGCAACCCAAGCTGCTGTCGTTCCAGGTCGCCGGTTCGCTGGTAATCACGGCAATGTCGTCCTCTGCAACACCCTGGTCGGCAGCAAGACGCTCCACCGCAAGATCGAGCATCTGCTGCATGCCATCCGGCAACGCTTGGGGCGTACTCTCGGCAGGGTTGATCAAATCGGCGCGCTCTAATACGGTTGGCGCGCCATCCTGACACAGAATCAGCGGATTGCCGTCGAGCGAGGTATGGATTGGATAGTTCTGCTGCCCGTCACTAAAGACGATCAGGTAGCCTTCGATAATAGCTTGCGTGTAGGCTCGATCCGGCGCCGGGCAGCCCAGCGAACCATCGCTCCAGGTCTGATCCTGACGGTCACTGAGCGTTAGTCTATCATCGGATACGCCAAGATAAGCAGTCAGGGAAGCGCGAGCAATGTCGACGATGTCATCTGAGACCGAGCTATCAATTGCCGGGGTTTCCGCAGTGGGAACATCGGTTGGGGTGGAGGCATCTGGCGATTGAGCGGGCGTTGTCGTCGATCCTGTGGGTGAAGGTTCTACGCTGGGCGCTGGCTGGCCACAAGCAGCCAGCGCAATCATAGCCATACAAATAACGATCAGTTTACGCATGATATACTCCCTGTTACAATAACTCTAATTCGGGGTTCAAAATAGCGAAATAGGCCGATTTTGAACAGATTAATCGATTAATCAGACACTGTTGCTGTGCAAAAACGCTTTACACTTGGCAAAATTTTACACTATATCAGATGAATAATCAATAAATTTATCCGATTATGTGTAAAATTCAATCCGTAATCGTGTAATCTAAACTCCGAATTAGCGTAATAATAACTGTTGTCACTGTTCGCAAGCAGCACGAACGTAGCCGATAGTTGAGCATCGAGAATTGAACGGTGACCCAGCCAACGTGCTAACGCGCCAATCTGTGAACCGGCCAACATGTCAACGTGTCAACATATCAATATCGCTTACACTTATGACGCCAACAAACAATAATCTGTTCCCCATACTGGATTTCGCAACCGACCTGGCCTACCGAGCTGGGTCGTTGCTACGCGCTGGACTCGAACACGATCGCGGAGTCGAACTTAAAGGTCGGAGCAACCTTGTCACCAACGTGGACCGGGCCAGCGAAGCGCTGCTGGTCGCCACACTACGCGACCGTTACCCCGAACACCGGATTCTCGCCGAAGAAGGCAGCACTGCCGATGGAAACGGGGCATATACCTGGCTGATTGACCCGCTCGACGGTACCAACAATTATGCCCACGGCTTTCCCTTCTTCTCCGTCTCGCTAGGATTACTCTACAACGATGAACCGGTTTTGGGCGTTATCTACGACCCAATCCGACACGAACTGTTCAGCGGCGTGCGTGGCGCCGGTGCGCGCTGTAACGGGCGGCGGCTACAGGTGTCGACGACCCCAAGGCTAAATGCCGCTATGCTAACCACAGGGTTCCCCTACAACCGATTTACCCGGACCGATAATAACCTGGCCGAGTTTAGCCGCATCCTGCTCCAAGCCCAGGATGTGCGGCGACCCGGTTCGGCGGCGCTCGATCTCTGCTATGTGGCAGCGGGACGCACCGACGGTCACTGGGAATTGGAGTTGCATCCCTGGGATGTCGCCGCCGGCGCCCTCATCCTGATCGAAGCGGGCGGGCAGTTGAGCGATTGGAACGGACAGCGCTGGACTCCGTGGAATGATCGGCTTGTCGCGACCAACGGCGCGATCCACAAAGATTTGCTGGAAGCGTTACAATGATCCATCATGCTTGATTGCAGTGTTCGCGCACAATAAAACATTCGCCGTTCGATGTCGGCAGACTGCGGCGGCAGCGCCTTTTCCACACCGAATACTGCCACACTACTATTTTACGATGGATCAATC
>JAKSDJ010000664.1 GCA_022360155.1 Chloroflexales bacterium
GAGAGCTTTCTGCGCACACTGCCGTTATGATAGCAATGCCGGATGAATCTTTGATGACAGCAAAGCCCTAGGCGTAAAGGGGTCTTGTAGACATTAGGAAGCGGTTAAAAGACTCTGGCGATACGCGGACTTTATCCTGAAGAAAGAGTTTATGACCGGTTGGGCGAGTTTGCCGTGAAGTTGACACGCAGCAGTCAACATTCATAATAACAAGATTCGGCTTCCTGATGAGGAAAAACGCCATGCATATTAAAGTGGTGATTTAGCTCATCTTGACGCGGCAAAAGCCACTTTTGCCGACCTATTGTATTGTAAATGTTAACTAGTACCTTTGTCGGTCGGAAACAACTTGTGACGAACTTGCAATACTTGGGACGACACGGCGGCGACAAAGAGGCGAAGCGGGCAGGGCGTGGCGGTGGCGGAGAGCTGCAGAGGTACGGAGACAACAGGGGTGATACGGCATCAGGAGTATCTGTGGATTATTTCGCGTGTCGCTGCAACGCCCAACAACTCATCATGAGCCTCTTTGAATTGGTATCACTATATTTCTGCTCGGACATTGTTAGTCAGTTACGGTCGGGTCAACGCGACCGCGTGCCCGCACTGATACCGCTGCGCAGCAGCGCCCGTCGTGCTTCCGGGATGACGGACATGCATCCCACTGCGCCGCAGCGCAGGACCGTCACAACGACACAGCGTTGCACCGTGGGCCTTTGACCGGGCGACGGTTCCTGCACCCGAACCGGCATGACTCAGTGGTGCATGTGCAGCCGGTTCCGCGCGGTGGCAAGCGTTGTGCCTTCTCGTCATGGCGCCACAGTGCGAACAGAGGTTCAAGGCACGGCAATGACCGTATTCCCCCGTCGCGTCAACGTGACGGGGGCATGTGGAGGTTTTTATGGTTTTGTCATGCACCGTTGTTGACGCATGTTCGTCACTGTGATAGGATGCGCGCACGTTCGCACCTGCTATTGCATTGATGGCGGAGAATGCTTCATTGAGGTCGGCAATCCGGCAGTTCGTTGTTCTGATGTTGGCGATCGTGCTGATACCCTACGCGGGATCGGCTTATCAGTCGTTGGAGCCGCTTGCGTCCGATCACACCCTTGGTGTGCAGACCTTCCTGGATGATCAGCCTGGCCCTTTGAAAGGCTACACCGACGGCGACGACACGGCGGCGGCAATTATTGCGAGTAATAGTCTCTACTATGGCGTTAGCCCGCGCTTACATCTGGCCTTGCTCGAAACGGTGAGCAACGTGTTGAGCGATCCCGCTCCGCCGGAGAGCGCCTTGCGCCAACCCTTTGGCACGAGCGGTCCAGATGGATTTGCGGGCCAGATCGAATGGGCCAGCCGTGAGCTGCGGGCCGGCCTTGGTCCCTACGACCGTCCGCCAACGCTCTACTTTACCGATGGCTTGACCGCCACCTTAGTTTTGGAACAGGCGCCCGAGGGTATCGCCGTCCAGCGTTTTCTAGCCATTGGGCGCAGCTCTGTTGAGTGGCGCGCCTTGGTCGATCGCTTTGGCCAAGTCTTTCAGGACTACTTCAACAACGAGCTTCCTGATGGGCCAGGTATGGGCGACTGGCGACTGGATGGCATCTCGCCGCCCCCTAGCGCGCCCCACTCCCCATTCACCCTCATGCAGCCCTGGCCCATGGGTCTGCCGGTTGTCCATCTCGCGTACTTCGACCACATGTACCCCACGGTAGACAGCGGGCCTGACGGAAACAACTTTGTCGTCACTTACCTGGGTCAGGGTAACGTGCAATATAGCCGCCACGACGGCCACGACTATTTCTTTCCTGACCAGCCGATCGGTACGCCGATCCTGGCTGCCGCCCCCGGTGTCGCCTATGCGCGCACCCATCGTGGCAACGGTGTTGTCATCCTCCACGAAGGCGGCTACGAGACCGTCTACTGGCATTTGGACGGCTTTGCTCCTTTATTCGCCGACCTGATTGACAAAGACCAGGGGGTGTGGGTCAACACCGGTACGCCGCTCGGCGTCAGCGGCACGAGCGGATTTGTGAGCGGTACGCCCCATCTACACTTCGAGGTGCGGCGCTATGGCAAACAGGTCGACCCCTATGGCTGGTATGGTCCCGGTCCCGACCCGTGTCTCGCCTACGCCGGATGCGCCCAGAGTAGCTGGCTCTGGGACAGCAGCCTTATCGGTACATATGATTTCACCCCGCCAGACGCCGGCTACACACCGCAAGCCAGATCCTACGCCGAACCGGACCAGAATCCACCCACCGGCGCCTTCGCGGTCAACCCGCCCAATGGTCTGCTCTTTTTAGGGCGATTCGATGGACATACAGTTCAGGAAGTCGGCAGCGGGTTCCCGATTGCAATGGGAACGCCGACCTTCGAGCCGGGACACTTCGACGCGGCGCTGCGCCTGCCCAGCGATGGCGGCCTGACCTATCCGACAAGCGGCAACTTGAGCATCGACGCCGGGAGCATCGCACTCTGGGCGCGTATTCCCGAAGCCTACCCGCCCAATAGCATCAACCGCCACTACCTTTTTGCCGCCAGCGCCAATCCAAGCGATGATGCGCGGATCTACACCGATACGCTGGCCCTGCGCCGCGATCACTTCGGCCCAGGCGAAACCCCGCAGTGGACCTTCTGGACGACGCCACAAAGCGGGATGACCGACCGCGATGACTTGTCCGCCCCGGACAATCTGGCCCCCGGATGGCACCATTTTGCCATCACCTGGGACAGGGCGGACGGGAGCAAGGCGTTGTACATCGACGGTGTGGAGGCGGCGCGGACCCAAGGCGCTATCTTGCCGGAAGATGTGGGGGCGGAACTGCAACTGGGCCGTTTCACCTACGGCAGCCGCCAGGCGGGAATCGACCTGGACGAGTTGGCAATCTTCGGGCACGTCCTCGCTCCCGACGAAATTACCGCATTGTTCAATGCAACCGAGCCGCAAGCGTCCAGCGTCACCCAGCTTTCTCGGCAGAACCTTTTCGTCGACATCAACGCCACTGATCCCGAAGGCGGCATTGTCGCGGTGCAACTGGGTCGCAATGGCGTCTTTGAAGATCCGCAACCCTACTATGATGCTTTTTCATGGCATTTGCCGCCGTCCGAAGGCATCTATGACCTGGCGGTGCGCTACTTCGATCGAGCTGGCAACAGCACAACCCTGACCCAAACCGTTACCCTGGACCTGCCGCCGCGCGGTCAGGCCACCATCCGCACCAGCGACGAACTCGGCGTCAGTGTCGCGATCACCGCGACCGACGCCCATCAACCCATCGACATGCAGTTCAGCCAGCGCATTGATTTCAGCGATGCTGCGTGGGGGCCTTTGCACGAACGGGTGACCTGGGTTTGGCAGGGTGACCTGCCGCGCCAATTCTATGTACGCTTCCGTGACGCGAATGGCAATACCTCCGCGCCGCTAAGCGCGACAAGCAACTCGTCGGTTTACCTCCCGCTGATCTCCGGCCAACAGTAAACGAAGCTCGCTACAGACCGATACGTAAGCTCTTGTTGGCAGTGCATATCAAGGGGGCGGAGTAAATCCGCCCTCTTTGTTATGCCATCGCTCGCGCATAGAAAACTATAAAGGGAAAAATTCCCCTGTTTACAGGCTTGACAAGCGCCCCTATGACCGGCTATAATATATCCACAATACAAAATACAATTTCACAATATGGAAAATCGAATGGCTTGACAACTGTGCTATCGGCAACCTATAGTTCCTGCATCGCATAACATTGGAAATCACTTTCACAAGGCGGAAGGAACATGGTTCAGTCAGTCGAACGCACGCTTGACATCCTGGAGGCGCTGGCCGATGCCAAAGAAGATATGAGTCTCTCCCAACTGCGGGACATCCTCGATCTTCCCTTGGGAACAGTCCATCGTCTTCTTGGAACCTTGATGGCTCGCGGCTATGCCGCGCAGGACACGGTCACTCGGCACTATGGGCCAGGGCCAAAATTATTGGAGATCGCGGCTCGCGCTGCCGGTAACCGGCGCTTCAACCTGACCCGTATCGTCCGATCCGCGTTGCAGGAGTTGACTGCCGCAACCGGCGAAACCAGCAATCTGTTAGTATTGCGCGATAACGAGGGGGTGTACAGCGAACAGGTCGCCAGCCCGCACTTGGTGCGGATGTTCACCGAGGTCGGGCAGCAAGTCCCGCTCTACTGTACGGGCGGCGGGAAGGCTATTCTGTCCGGCTTTACCGATGAACAACTCGCAGCTTACCTGGAAACCGAGCGCATGAAACCCTGGACGGCGAAGACGATCACCAACCCAGAGCTTCTGCGCCAGGAGATCGAACAAGCGCGCCGGTGGGGCTTCGCAATCGACGACGAGGAACGTGAGGCCAGCGTCTTTTGCGTCGCGGCGCCCATCTTCGACCATACCGGTAAGTGCATCGCCGCCGTCAGCATTTCCGGCCCAACAACTCGCTTGAGCCGCGACCGCGCGATTGATCTTGGTCCGCGCGTGCGCCAGGCGGCCGACGAGTGCAGTGCGCAACTTGGCTATAACGGTTAGCAATGCACAATGAGGAGGCGGAGATTGGAGCGGATAAACATTCTGCTCAGCTCCAATCTCGACCAGTCAGGAGATTTTTATGCTTCAATTCAATCTAAACGTCTCGATCTTGCTGAAAGAGTATCCATTTCTTGAACGATTCGACCAGGCGGCGCGTTTAGGCTTTCGAGCAGTTGAATTCTGGTGGCCCCGCGGCGAAGATTGCGCCGCCGTCGCCCGGCGCATCCGTGACGCTGGGCTGGAAGTTGCGCTCTTCAACTTCGATGCCGGCGACATGGCGGCAGGCGATCGTGGTCTGTTGAATGACCCCGAGCGCCAGGATCAGTTCCGCGCGAACGTTCCGGTGGCGCTCGAGTTGGCGCAACAACTTGGCTGCATCCGCCTCAACGCGCTGGCCGGGAAATGGCGTAGCGGCGAGGCGCACGAAGCCCAACTCGATCGGGTGCGCGAGAATCTGCACTGGGCCGCCGCACAGGCCGAGCAAGCCGGCATTGCCATCCTGGTCGAGTCGCTCAATGCCTGGGAAAACAACGGTTATCTGTTCACGAACAGCGCTGAAACACTGGCCTTCCTCGCCTCGGTTGGCGCGCGCAATCTGAAATACCAGTACGATGTTTACCATATGCAGCGTATGGAGGGGAACATCACCGCCAACATCAAAGCTTACGCCGCCCAGATTGGGCATATCCAGGTTGCCGACTCGCCGCAGCGTCACCAGCCGGGCACGGGCGAACTCAACTACCCCTTCATTTTCGAGACCATCGTCGCGAGCGGGTATCAGGGCTTTATCGGCCTGGAATATAACCCGCGCGGCGCGACCGCGGAGAGCCTGCACTGGCTCCCGTCCGACCGACGCGCCCCCATCCCAGTAGACACTTTGCAATTATAAGTTTTCTATCGCAATGGAATGCTGATAACGCTGATGGGCAGGATGAAAGCAGATTGTGTTCAACCGGCCAACGTTCCAACCCCAGTCCTGAAACCTTCGGCTTCGCTCAGGACTGGCGCCGCCGAAGGATGCCAACGTGTAAATGCTAATCTTCGAGGAGTCTTACCATGACCGAACGGATTGGTTTTATTGGCCTCGGCATTATGGGTAAGCCGATGGCGCATAACTTGCTCAAGGCGGGCTTCGCCCTCACCGTCTTCAATCGCAGCCAACCCGCCATCGATGAATTGATCGCCGCCGGCGCCAGCGCCGCCACGTCGCCCCAAGACCTTGCTGCACGCAGCGACATCGTCATCACCATGCTGCCCGACACGCCTGATGTAACGGAAGTCATTAGCGGCGCTGAAGGCGTTTTGGCCGGAGCGCACAAGGGGACGCTGCTGATCGATATGAGCACGATCGAGCCTGATGCCACCCGGCAACTCGCCGCGACGGCTCGGCAGCATGGGGTGGCGCTGCTCGACGCGCCGGTGAGTGGCGGCGACAAAGGCGCGATTGCCGGAACGCTTTCGATTATGGTCGGCGGCGAACCGGCAGACTTCGAGCGGGCGCTGCCCCTCTTGCAAGCGATGGGCAAGACCATCACCCGCTGCGGCCCGGTCGGCGCGGGCCAGACGGTGAAGGCATGCAATCAGGTTGCTGTCGCCCTGAGCATCGCCGCCGGCGCCGAGGCTCTATCGCTTGGGGCCAAGGCCGGCGTTCAACCGGAGATCATCCTGAAGGTGCTCAGCGGCGGGCTGGCCCAGAGCCGGGTGATGGACCTGCGCGGCCCGACGATGATCCAGCATTGCTTCGAGCCGGGGTTCAAAGCCAAGTTGCACCACAAAGACCTGGGAATCGTTATGCAGACGGCGCGGAAGTATGGCGCAGTCCTGCCTTTCGCCGCCCTAGCCGACCAACTGTTCAGCAGCCTGGTTGCCAATGGCAAAGGCGACTTCGACCATTCAGCGCTTCTGACCGTGATCGAGGAGCTAGCCCAGCACTCAGACAGTGCATGACGAGACTTGCGTCATGCATGTAATTTAGCGCATACTGGTGCGATCACAGCAGGGCGAAATCTCCCTGTGATCGCTTGCAAGCAGAGAAGGAGGATCAATGGATGCTCGAATTATAGAAGAGTTTGGCGCCTTGCTTGGGCACGATGGAGTAATTACCGACCCCATGCAGCTACGCACGTATGAAAGCGACGGGCTAACCAATTTCCGGGTGGCGCCCACAGCAGTGCTGCTGCCGAACTCCGCCGACCAGATCCAGGCAGTCGTGCGGATTTGCCACCGCGAGCGCATTCCCTTCGTCGCCCGCGGCGCGGGCACCGGGTTGAGCGGCGGTGCGTTGCCCATTAAGGATGGCGTGGTGATTAGTCTGGCCCGGCTCAATCGCATCCTGGAGGTGGATATCCCCAACGCACGGGTTGTCGTCGAGCCGGGCGTGATCAACGCCGACGTAACCCAACGTGTCGCTCCGCATGGCTATTTCTATGCGCCCGACCCATCGTCGCAGTCGGTCTGCACCATCGGCGGCAATGTCGCCGAGAACGCTGGCGGCGCGCACTGTCTCAAATACGGCTTCACCGTCAACCATGTTCTTGCTCTGGAAGTCGTGTTGCCCGACGGCTCGCTGGTTCATCTGGGCGGCGCGGCGCTCGACCAGCCTGGCTACGATCTGACTGGGGTGTTTGTCGGCTCGGAGGGTACGCTCGGCATCGCGACTAAAATCACTCTGCGCATCGTCAAGCGGCCTGAAGTCATTCAGACCCTGCTGGCCGCGTTCGACTCGACCGACCAGGCGGGCGCGGCTGTCGGCGCGATTATTGCGGCGGGAATCTTGCCCGCCGCGATCGAAATCATGGACCGATTGAGCATTGTCGCTGCCGAGGCCGCCGTCCACGCGGGCTACCCCGATTGTGGGGCGCTGCTGCTGGTCGAACTCGACGGCCCAGACGCCGAAGTCGAAGCGCTGATGGCTCAGGTCCGGGCGCTCTGTACCGACTGTGGAGCGTGGGAGTTGCGCCTAGCCCAGTCGAATGCGGAACGAGCCACGGTCTGGAAGGGGCGTAAAGCCGCCTTTGCCGCGATGGGCCGCATCTCGCCCAACTATATCGTGCAGGACGGTGTCATTCCGCGTACCGCCCTGCCCCAGGTGCTGCGCGAGATCGAGCGGCTCAGTGCGGCTGCCGGTTTGCGGGTGGCCAATGTCTTCCACGCCGGCGACGGCAACCTGCACCCGCTGGTGCTCTATGACCGCAAGATACCAGGGCAAGAGCACGCCGCCGAAGAGCTGGCATTCGCCATTCTCCGGCTCTGCGTCGAGGCGGGCGGCTCGATCACCGGCGAACACGGCGTCGGCCAAGAGAAGAAGCCGTTCATGTCGGTTATGTTCGCCGAACCCGATCTCGAAACCATGCAACTGGTACGCTGCGCCTTCGATCCGCATCACCTGTCCAACCCGGACAAAGTCTTCCCGCGACCGCGCCTGTGCGGTGAGAGGGCCGGCCCGTACCAACCACATCCGCTCGAAGTCGCGGGTATCGCTGAATTCTTCTAAACGTCGTACTTCCCGCAGCAGCAAAGGATATTGCGCCGGTACGCGCCGGCGTCTAGTTAGCTATTGCCTTCAAAAGGGAACACCAATGAACGTTGAACGTGAAATGCTGCCGACTGCCGCCTACGCCGAGGTCGTCGGCGCCGAGCGGGTGCGCCCCGCCACCCCCGCGGACGCGATTGACGGCGTGCAACCCCAACTTGTTGTTACGCCGGGCAACGCCGATGAAGCGGCGCATCTGCTGCGCATCGCCCATTCCAACGGCCTGCGGGTTACGCCCCGCGGCGGCGGCGCCAAACTGGGGTGGGGCAACCCGCCGCATGACTTTGATTTGATCCTCTCGACCGAGCGCCTGAACCGGGTTCTTGAGCATGCCTGGGGCGATATGACAGCGACCGTCGAGGCTGGATGTACGCTGGCCCGCTTCCAGCAGGCACTGGCGCAGCACAACCAGCGTCTGGCCCTCGATCCGCTTTGGCCGGAGCAGGCGACCATCGGCGGCATCCTGGCCACCAACGACAGCGGCTCGTTGCGGCTGCGCTTTGGCTCGCTGCGCGACCTGCTGATCGGTATCACGATTGCGCTGCCCGATGGCACGCTGGCCAAGAGCGGCGGCAAGGTCGTCAAGAATGTCGCCGGTTACGACTTGCCGAAACTCATGACCGGCTCTTTGGGCACGCTCGGGGTGATCGTCGAAGCGACCTTTCGCTTGCACCCCCTGCCGCGCGCCACGCAAAGCTTGAGCTTCGCCGTGCCCAATGTCGCGCAGGCGAACCAGTTCTTGCTCAAGATCCTCGACTCGTCGTTGGCGGCGACGGGCGTGCAACTGCGCGTTGACGCCGCGGCGCGCGTGATTGTCGACACGCGCTTCGAGGGAATGCCGGCAGCGATAGATGCGCAGATACGCCAGGTCACGCGCCTGGCTGAGCCGTTGGCCCCGACGCCGGCGTCGCCGGAGGTATGGCGCGCCGCCGAGGCGCTATGGAGCGGCGCAGATCCAGCGCTGGTCTGCAAGGTCAGCGTCTTGCCGTCGCAGCTTGGCGCGTTCTGGCAGGCAGTCGAGCAGGTGGCAGCGGCGTTGCGCCTGGCGCCGGCCATGGTCGCCCAGGCGCTGGGCGTTGGACTGCTGCGCTTAGAAGGCGCCAACAAGGAAGTGCTTTTGGTAGCGCTCGACCGTCTGCGCAGCGCGGCAACAGGCCTTGGCGGTTCGCTAGTCGCGCTGCACTGCCCGGCCTCGATCAAAGCGCGCTGCGATGTTTGGGGCGCGGGTGGCGACACCCTGCCGCTGATGCGCCTCGTCAAAAAGCAATTCGATCCGCAGGGGACGCTCACCTCGGGTCGTTTTCTAGGAGGTATCTGATGACGACACCTGAACCACAAACCCAGGGCAGTCCGATCAGCATCTTCGATACATTCCACCCGCCGGAGCCCGATTTGATCGATGAGTGCGTTCACTGCGGCTTTTGTCTGCCGACCTGCCCCACCTACGTGCTGTGGGGCCAGGAAATGGACTCGCCGCGCGGGCGCATATACCTGATGAAGATGGGCAATGACGGCCAGGCCGAGATGAATGACACCTACGTGCGGCATTTCGATGCATGTCTAGGCTGTATGGCCTGCGTGACCTCGTGCCCTTCCGGCGTACAGTACGACAAGCTGATCGAAGCCACCCGCTCACAGATCGAGCGACGATATCAACGCTCGCTGCCCGATGGTCTGTTCCGGCGCATGCTCTTCGCGCTCTTCCCGCATCCGGAACGTCTACGCCTCTTGACCGGCCCGCTCTGGCTCTACCAAAAGACCGGCCTGCAGCGCCTGATCCGGCGGACGGGTCTGCTCGGGCGGCTGCCGGAGCGATTCCAGGCTTTGGAGTCGCTGATGCCGCCGCTGAGTCTCGGCAAGCTAGGCGCCAAAACGCCGGCATATATCCCTGCTCAAGGCGCGCGCCACCAGCGGGTTGGCCTGCTGCTTGGCTGCGTCCAGCGGGTCTTCTTTGGCGACGTGAACGCGGCTACCGCGCGGGTGTTGGCCGCCGAGGGCTGCGATGTCGTCGCGCCGCCGGAGCAAGGCTGCTGCGGCGCGCTGCTGGTTCACGCCGGACAGGAACAGGATGCGCTTGTGCTGGCCCGCCGCACCATC
>JAKSDJ010000193.1 GCA_022360155.1 Chloroflexales bacterium
CGCAACTCTTCGGCGTAGATCGTGGCGAAGACCGCCCAACTGACGACATCGTTCCATATGGTATCGCCGTTGATGAACGCCGGACCCAACGGTTCACGGGAGATCAGCGCGCTCAGAATCACATGCGCATTGGGCTCATCCATGGTTTCCCGCTTCGACGCGAGCTGGGAGCTATCGCTGGTGACGGCGTCGCACTGCTGCTCATCGTAGGCGGAATACATATCGTTCGAGTCCGCGAAGGCACGTGGTGTAAAAGAAATACCACGCGCCGCGAAATCGTCTTTGAGGTTGAGCTCGCTGGTCGTTCCCTTGGACACACAGATGGTTCGACCTGCCAGATCCGCCAGCGTCGTGATGTCCGAGGACTTCCGAACCATGAACGATTGACCATCGTGAAAAGTTGTGGGACCAAAGGCGACCAGCGCGTCACGGCTGAGCGTCCAGGTGGTGTTGCGGAACAACACGTCGACCTTGCCATTCTGGATGGCGGCGAAACGCTCATTCGGGCCGGACGTCGTCAGGGCGACGAAGTCGACCGCACTGGCGTCGCCCAGCGCCGCCGCGGCGATCACCCGACAGAAGTCGACATCGAAGCCGCTCCACCGGTCGCGCACGTCATCATAGAACCCAAAGCCGGGGAGATCGGCGTTGACGCCACAGACCAGCCTGCCGCGCTCTTGGACGGTGCGGAGTACGCCTTGGGATGACAGCCTGATCGAGCTGCCGCTGCTCGGTCTTACGGTCGGATTCGGTTGGGCAGTTGGATCGGACGTGCCGGGCGTGGCGCCTGACGTTGGGGATGGATCGGCGGATGCTTGCAGCGAGTCTGTAGCCGTTCTCTCTGTTGGGGTTGGCGGTGCAATCATGATCACCGTCTCGGGTGTGGCCGTCGGTTGGGTTCCCAGGGCAATATTGGCGCATCCTGCGAGAACAAGGGCCGCAACCACCATGGCGATAGTGTAACGAAATCGGGTAAAGATATTGGCGGGCATTCCTCTTTCCTTATTTATGTCTATCTAACGTGAATCCTGTACGAAATGTGTGATACCTTGCAGGCGCTCTACGCTATGGGATGAGCTACTAAGCCAAGCAGTATTATAGTTCATCTCGACGGCTTTTGGAAGGGATGACAGGGTACGTTTCATCTCTTACACAGACTATATCTGTATAAACTATACATTTGTAAATTTTTGCTTAAGGGACTCAGAAATATCTCATCATCCCAGGGAAGGGGCAGAAGCGATATCGATAAACTACGTGCCAAGGTTGGGCGCCCGGGGCAGCTGCGCTTAACCCGTTCCATCGCTTCCTTGGTCAGTTTGACGCCCGTCTGATACGTCGTGGCGACCAACGTAACGACCGAATGGAGGCCCTTCCAGGTCATTGTGGCGGCGAACTGGAGCACCGTCGGGATCGAATCGCGCAGCGCTCCGTTCCCGTGGTTTTCCAGCATGCCCCAGCAGCGCTCAATGGGACGGTCCTTGCTCTGGTACGGCGGATAGGAGGCGAGACGGACGGAGAGGCCATACTGCTGCGCAAAGGCTATCATCCGCTGCATGCATTGGCTCCGGCGGCTGTGGTTTTCCGGACCGTTGTCGCGGTTGATCACCAGATAGTGCTGTGGGCAAATCGCGCCCGCACCGTCTCCCGCCACGGCGCCAAACCATCGACGAGACCGTCACTCGTCACTTTGGCGGTGTTCCCAGAGCGAAACCGTTCATCGAACGCTGGAAGGAACATCCCGACTGGGGTCACGGTCGCCTGCGGCTGGACATCGTTGTCACCGGCATGGATGAACGCCCGGCTCGTGCCGCCGCGGGCGAACGGACCAATGTTCACGGTGGCTTTGGCGTCCATCGCAATCCGTACGGTAGCGGGCGCCGCAGCAGCGGCGTGATTGACCGTGGCGAGCTGAGCGACGATCGCGTCGGTTGCCGGGATCTTTTTTGGGTTTGGGTCTTCGCCACCTTGGTCGGGTCGTACCCCCGATCGGTCAATGTGCGCGCAATCGTGCGCTCGGTCGGCAATGCGGCATCGGTGTAGCCACATTGGGCAATCAGTTGGCGGCGGACGTCCGCCACGCTGCGCCGGTGAGAGCGCCGCGTCGTCCGAAACGGTGGATCAGCCTGGCTTTGGCTATCCACCAGCGCTTGGATGTCGTGCAACACGTTGGGCCGCTGATCGCCCACCCGCTTGCGCGCGCAAGGCGACGGCGCCCAGGCACACCAAGCCGCTGGCCAGTTCGTGCTGCGCTTTACGGAGCGTTTACCGGTTCCAGTCCAGTTCGCGTTCGGCCCGGCGCTGCCCCCCAGAACCACGGGCTTCGACCGTCCGCGCCAGAACGTGGCGGCGGTCCCGCCTACTAGCTGATGGCGATCACTTTCAGGTCGGGCGTGTTATTGGGCGGCAGAAGGCTTTGGCAGGCGGTCAGCAAGACAGCAACAAGAAGCATGATTGACATGCTGCGTTTATGTCGGAGCATCTTGTACTCCTTCTCTTCGGTTTCAGTCAGGAATCCGAAAAACTGAAAAGCACGACTGCACTTGTGTTGTGCGTCTCCGGCTTAGCATAGTTTTAGAATAACCAACGCAACGGCGCCGTTTGGGCTTGCTCTGTAGGCGCGACTTATAGCCACGCTGACTGTCCCTTGCGGAGAAACATAAGGTAGCACGCACTCGATAGGCAGCGCAGCAGCTTATCGCGCCCAACTGTTAGGAACCGTCGGACGGCGCAGCCTGGGAAAGAATTCGGACTTCACTCGTCAAGAGCGCACTTGATGCTTCTGCCCAGCCCGTTGCTTCGATCTGCATACCTGGTTGCAGGAGGTGCAGTTTGACCGGCTCGCCGTTTGCCGGGATGATGATACTCGGCTCGACAAGCGCAATTTTCGTGAAACCTTGGACCGGTTCGTGCAACATGATGGTACGTGCGCTCGTCGCGACATCAGCAATAATGCCTGTGATGGTGAGATCGGGTTGTGGGGATGGAGAAAGCGCTGGCAGCGGTGTTGAGAAAATCGCGTTGGATGTATTCTCGCGCGGCGTACACCCGATGAGCATACCGATAGCGACCACGACGATGAGTATCCGTTGATAAGCCATAGATCCCCTCTATTGAAATAGCCGACAGACCAATGGTCCCCGCGTACGCAGGGGTAGCCGATAGACCGGCGCTGTTCTCTCATACAGCGCCGAGTGCCGCTTTATTTAGCTGGTAAAAGAAACGGTTTGCTTCAACAGTAAGACGCAGTAGGGGGTCGAATTGTTACAGTTCGATGATGAGGCAGGCGCGCAAAGGCGAGGACACAACAGCAAGCCGCCGCTACGGGACGAGGTGCGCCGCAGCGGCGGTCTCTACAATGCCATTCCGCGCCGCTTATGGCTGGCTGGTCACCGTGGCGCGCTCCTCTCGGGTCTGCTCGATTGTCTGATCACGTTGCTGCCGGGCCGCTTCGATTGTTTCATCGCGGATTTGCCGCGCGTCCTCGATGCGCTGGTCGCGCTGATCCTGCGCTGCCGTGCGGATCTGGTGATCAATCTCTACATATTCGTCCCGGCGCTGGATCAGTGTGTTATAGATATTGGTGTATTCCTGGTTCGCTATGTTATAGATGCATTGATAGCGCTCGTTTTGGGCGTTGTAACTCTCCGTATAGGTTCGGTTCGCTGTGTTAGAGACACAGTTATAATAGCGGTTCCACGCATCCCAGTCGTGAACCTCACGAAAGACGCGACTCAGCTCCTCGGCGTTGCGGGCGTCGTGATAGTCCCCGCCGCCAGCCGTGGCTGCAGCGCGGAGCTGCTCAGCCGCCGCTTGATCTACATCGAAGCCGACAATATTGACAATCGCCTGCACGTCCGACTCGTGCAACGACCGGGCGGCTGCCACTGGGTCGCCGTCGCAGGTTTCGATCCCATCGGACACCAGATAGATGAAATTGCTGCTCGTCGCCGGATCGAAAGACGCAAAGTCATCTTGTGCGGCCTGCAACGAGCTGTCAATCGGCGTCCAGCCGGTAGGCTCGAATGCATTGATTGCGGCCGTAAACTGATTACGATCAATCTCAACAAACGGGTAGAGCAACTCGGTGTTTGCACACGAAAGCGCTTTGTCCTGGGCGGCGTTCGAGCCAAAGTGGCCATAGACGCGCAAGCTGACCTTGGCATTGTCCGGGATCGTTTCGATGAAGCCAAGGATCGCCTGCTTGGCTACGTCAAGCTTTTGCTGGCCGTCTATCTCGCCCGCCATACTGCCGGACGAGTCGAGGATCAGCTGGATGTTGATCTGCTCCTTGAGTTCGGTCGTCCCCAGCGACTCGGGCTTGGGGCACGTTCCGCCGCTTGTCGTAGCGACTTCACACGTGCTGTAATCCTCACCATACTCTTCTTGCAACTTCTTGTAGACTACCTGCCAATCGCGTGGTACTGCGGTTGGCGTCGCTTCGGACGTTGCAACATCCGGCTGTTGGACAGAGGGCGCATTCACATCCGGCTGTTGGGCAGAGGGGCCGCTAACGTTCGGTTGCCTCACCGAAGGTTCGCTGACGCTCGAGCCGCTGATGTTCGGACCGCCGCCCGCATCGTCAGCGGCTGTGATGCTTGTGGCTGGTGCAGCAACGTCGGCATCGCTCGTTGTCGCATCTTCCGTTTTCGGTGCGCTACTGACAGGGGGAACGTCTTCAGCATCCAGACTTGAACCGAGACCACACGCGCTTACTACAATGATGCATGCGATCAGCAGGCCAATCGAATATGGTCGGAGACGCATGTGCTTCACCTCAATGTTCTGTTATCAAAAACCACATAACTGTATCTGTTGATGATCCGACGGCGTGCATCACCCCGCCGATTCCTGCTTGTTCACAGCGAATACGCAGCGCGCCCCTAGTTTGCCTGGCGCACTCGGCGGGGTTATTCATAAAAAAGTATCTCGTCTACCAACATAAACGTCAGGTTAAAGCGAATTTGCTACATCGTGCCGCCTGCGTTGGTCAGGATGACCAGAACAGGAAGAAGCTTTGCCTCGTTTGCCAGGCAGCCTGGGCCGAAGCCGAACGATGGTGCGACTTTTATCAACCATTGGTTGCCCCATCGCCGCTATGCTACAATGAGGGAGAGTATAGATTTATAATGCCTTCACCTTTTCCTGGGATGGATCCATACCTAGAGGCCGCTGACCTCTAGGAAGATGTACATACCAACCTGGCAACAGAGATACGCGCCCAACTACAGCCGCAGTTGGGTACCACGCTACGTGGCAGTGCTTACCCCATATGTCACCTATGAGGACATTTCCATCGACGCGATGAGTGCGATCAAGCCCGATGCGGCCGTGAAGTTGCGCGAGGCTGAAGTACACGATCAGACAGCGCAATTGATCACTCCAGCGCTTCTCCTCGGTGTGACCATCCGCGCTGAACCGGAGGTTCCAGCGAAAACGCAGCGCATCGAGGTGAGCACCGCCGGCACTGAGACGCTAGTGACCGTGATCGAGATTCTATTGCCAGCAAACAAGCGTGCCGGCACCGAAAGCTTCACAGTCTACCAGCGCAAACGGCGTGATCTATTGCGCTCACCAGTACATCTGCTTGAGATCGATCTGCTACGTCGCGGGGTACGCTGGCCGATTGACATCAAACTGCCGCCTACGCCATACTTCTATCTTCCTGAGTCGCGCCGCCCGCCGCCCTACGGTGGAGATTTGGCCGTTTGGCTTCGATCAGACCCTGCCGCTCATTCCCGTACCACTACGCACGCCCGATCCCAATGGCACGATCGACCTGGGCGCAGCTCTGGCTCGTGTCTATGAGCTAGGCGCTTACCACCTACGCATCGACTATCATCGCGACCCGCCTCCGCCTGCTTTGCCCGCCGCTGATACGGCGCAAGTAGAAGCAATGCTGTGCGTGGCAAGGCTACGCTAAGACGCGCTATCTCCTTCCGCAATGCCTCACTGCGCCGCCTTCTCAATCAGCGGGTATATCGCCCCGTTGTAGTCGGCGATATAGATTTCCCCCGCCTCGTCCTCGCCAAAGCTGCTGATCCGGAGCTCGGTGTTGGCGAGGGGTTGGTTCTGCCAGGCAGCGCCATCGTAGTACAAGCCCCAGGTTTGCCCGTTGCAGAAGTCGCCGTAGTAATAGATGCCTTGCAGTTTGGCATATTGCTGGCCGCGATACACTGTGCCGCCGGTCACCGAACAGCCGGAGTCGCGCCCATATTCGGCAATCGGCATGACTAGGTCACTCATATCACAGGTCTCTGCATTGTAACAGTGCATCCCTTCCATGATCCGCCAGCCATAGTTTTCGCCGCCACTGCTCGACGCGGGCTGGAAGCTAATCTCTTCGTACTTGTTTTGCCCAACATCGCCAATGTAGAGATCACCGGTCTGGCGGTCGAACGAAAAGCGCCAGGGATTGCGTAGACCGGTCGCCCAAATTTCAGGGCGATAGGTTGATGTCTGGGTGAACGGGTTGGTTGATGGGATCGTGTAGGTGGCAGTGTTGCCCGTTTCGACATCGATACGGAGCAGTTTACCGAGCAAGGTCTGAGGACTCTGACCGTTATTCTGCGGGTCGCCGCCAGAGCCGCCATCGCCCATGCCAATATAGAGGTAGCCGTCGGGGCCGAAGGCCGCCTGGCCGCCATTGTGGTTGCTGAAGGGCTGGTCTATTTCTAAGATAACCTGCTCGCTGTTCTTATCGGCCACGTCAGGGTCGGCGGTAAGCCGATAGCGCGCAATCACGGTTCCTCCGCTACTGGATTTGGCGGTATAGTTTACGTAAAAATAGCCCTTGCTGGCGTAATCTGGCGGGAATGCAACACTAAACAAGCCCTGTTCATTTTCCGCCGAGGCCACCCGGTCGCTTATGTCCAGGAATGCGGCCCGCTGTAGCACGCCATCCTTGACGATGCGTATTCGCCCCGCGCGTTCGACAACGAAGAGGCGAGCGCTGCCATCACCGGCGTGGTTTATATGAACAGGCTGATCAAATCCGCTAATCGGCGTTCCCAAATCGATCGCCGGCAAGGGACTCGGCTCAGGGTCCGGCGACGGTGTCGGCTCTGGCGACGGTGTCGGTTCTGGCGGAGGCGGCGACGTACCATTGAGCAAGACGATCGGCAAGAACACGGTCGTATCATTCGTTTAGGCAAGCGTGCTGGCTGCAACGAGCGATGGGCCTAGTTGTGCAGAGCGCATTGCGCTCAAAACGAGGAGCATGGCGACGAAGATAATGATGCGCTGCATAAGTACTCCTTGTGATGTGTCCAACTTGTGCGCCTGACAGTATACTTGACCAGAACTATCGTGACAAGGATAAAAGTTAAAAAACAATGAAAGTAAACAATGTATTGACACAACCATCGTTCAGGGTTATGATGATTAGTGATTTTATTAACAAGCCTTACGCAGTTATTCTTGGTATGAGGCTTGGTATATAGCATACTTCTACTTTGTTTTGCCTGCAGGTGTTGTGCAAAATCGCCTGAAGGCTTACGGCAGCTTTATATTAGGATCGCTTTCTTATCGCTTATGATCGATCAGTCAGTCTGGAAACAACACAACAGATTCCGATCTGGTTCGCGGCGTAGCACAACCCGGCGCAGTCGTTTTGCAGGATCGATGTTCCATACTCATCGGCGCGCACTGTTGCGACGTATGGGGTTGCCGCCTAGTTCTACACGACCAGCCTGCGTTATGGATGCGCTTGCCTATGCGCTGTTGAGCGCACGCACCGCTGACTAAACGGTATCGATAGGCAAGAGCTGTTCACCGTATCGTTCTCCTGGCGGATGTCTAATCCCCAGGCCTTTTGTTGTTGCCCTCAGCATTCGACCCCTCAGCGGGAGCAAAGAAAACGAGGATCGCGAGATCTGAACTGATGCTGTGGAAGCGATGCTCGACCCCGGCGGCGACATAGATGATTGACCCCGCCGCCACCGCCCGATCTTCACCCGCCACCTGGATTGCCCCTTGGCCGCTGACCACATAGTAGACTTCGTCCTCGCTGTGGGGCTGCTGCCGGTCAATACCGCCGGCAGGCAACATATAGAGTCCGACGCTACACGCCAGCTCGCGCAAAAATTCGAGATAGGGTTGGTCTGATCGGCGGCATTGAGCCATAAGGTCAGCTAGTTCAAATGCTTGCATTGCTATCGTTCTCCTTAGCGCCTGGCGCCAGATCGTAGAGAAACGCTCCGGGGAAATCAGGGGCGACCTCTTTTTTCTTCCCGCTCCACTGCTCAATCGCGATCCGGTAGACCGTGGCACGCGCCAACTCGGCTGACGTAGTTGGTCGATAGTCGACCCCGGGGCGCAAGTGAGCGAAGTATTTGTCGAGCAGCAGTTGCAGCGCATACGCCGCCTGCGCCTCGTCGCGGATGATCTGCGCAACGCCGAAGACCAGCACGCCGGCGTACTCGACGCTGAATTCGAGCGCAACATTGGCCGGCAACAGCCGCCCCATCTCGCTGACGCTGAAACAGACGCGCTCGCTTGCTTCAACATTGGCTTGGGTGCGGCCCACGCGCGCGGTGTGCATATAAATGGCATGGGCCGCCTCGTCGAAGACAAAAAGATTACTGTTGATGAATGGCTGCCCATCGTAAACGGTCGCCAGCACACCCATCGGCGCGCGGTGCAACAGGGCGCGAATCCATGCCTCGTCTTCGACAGCGCGGTCGCGGCGGCGGACCTGGGCGTATGTTTGTTCGAGCGGTTGATAGGCCATAGGGGTTCCTCCTTGTGGTGCGTACTATACAGGCAGCGAGTGACAAAATGACAGGTGACGAGAAGCTTTGCTGGATCAGCCGCGTGTGAAGCGGAGTGTGTCAGCGGAAAGCGGAGTTGATAGTATGCGCCTTGGCTCATTCACAGCTTTTGGCGTATTTGCTGATAGTAGTCTTCCCAATGAGTTCGCACTTGGTCTTCCGTGACTTCACGGTCGTATGCAGGCGAAATAAGCGGTAAAGCTCGTTCAACTGTAACCATGACGATTGTTTGGACTCGGCGCGGAGCATCAAATAGTCCTTGTTGATTGTAAAATGAAACGATCTCGTCAAATAGTGAGCCAGACTCAAGCACAATAGCAACTCCCTTCAAGCGGTATCCCTTGCGAGTGAACCAGTCAACAACATTTATCTCGATTGAAGGATTCTGTTTCAGATTCGCAATTGTTCTAGGGGAGCGAATGTCAGCAAAAATGAGGTGATCATCATCCCACACGGATATCGTGCCTTTTGGGGATATGTTAGGAGTTCCGTCTGGGCAAACAGTGGCTACATAGCCGAGCCGCTGTTCGTGAATAACACGCTTCATGTCTTCGTTTAGCATTGTCATACGCATTTCTTCACTATAGTTGACTAGAGCCAGTTTTGGTAGGCGAGTCCGATGCAAGGTAAGCATCTATCGTCTAAGAGCCTGTCGGAAAGCCCCCAGCAAGATCTGACAGGTGCGGTATCTGCGGCTCTCTGCATCCCCCAAAAGGCCCAAGCGTTGCACCTGTCAGGTTTGGGGTTCGGGCTCAAACCTTTTCAGACAGCTTCTCGTATGTGCCATTGTTGCAAAAAAATGGCATGATGCAAAGAGCCAAATCAAGGTATTTGCATAGGACCAATATTGACTGCATTGGTTACCGCTCGCCGAACGTTCGCGGCGGGTGTATCAACGCAGGTCAGCACGTCAACCGATCGCCTGGCCAGCGCGTTGGCGCCGCACACTTCGCCACAGATACCAGAAAAGTCGGGTATCAAACAATGCCAAAATACACCTAACCTGTTCATATCACATAGATTGATTATTTTTAATCTTTTGAATGGCTACTAAAAGAACAAATCGAAATATATCGAATCCGCCATCTTCTGTTTAACATTGTATTGGACTCAAATCCCTGAGCTATTCTTATCAGAATCATATCATTGTTAACACTGTCATTGAATCCTACATGACAAGACGCCTCGACGAAGACTCTGTTACCTTCTTGAAATATTTGACGGTGGATCTCTGTATCTCTATGTGGTACAATTCCTTTTATGCAGGATGACCTGCACACAAATAATGCTCAGAGCCGAGTTTCGGTGGCGTCGCCAGACGGTCAAGGGTTAGGGCTATCATCTCATCTATTCGCCCCTAGCCGGAGGACAGACGAAACAACATGTGTTCTGGAGCATCTACAATGACAACAATCTGGCCTGGAAGGCCATATCCCCTCGGCGCAACCTGGGATGGGCAAGGTGTGAACTTCGCACTCTTCTCTGCCCACGCGACTCGCGTCGAGTTATGTTTATTCGACTCGCTGGAAGAACCGCGCGATTCGGAGCGTATCAATCTCGCCGAACGTACCGACGATATTTGGCATTGTTACATCCCCGGCATACGTCCGGGCCAACTGTATGGCTATAGGGTGTATGGCCCGTATAACCCTCAGCAAGGCCATCGCTTCAACCCAGCCCAACTGCTGATCGACCCGTACTCCCGC
>JAKSDJ010000870.1 GCA_022360155.1 Chloroflexales bacterium
CCAGCCCCGGTGTTGTTCAGATTATCCTGAGCCGTGATGGGGTGGATTTCGATCCGACCAACCCCCGGAACTGGACGCAACGAGTTGTTCGGGATCGCGTCGGGCCAGCCAAAATCGATTGGGATGGACGGGACAATGCTGGCGAGCCATTTCCGGCCAGTAGTAATCCCTATCCAGCCCAGGTTATCTTACAGGGTGGCGAGGTGCATTTTCCTGCCCTCGATGTCGAGAATAACCTCAGCGGCTCATCGATCGAGTTACTCAACCCGCCCGATGGCCTGTGTCCGCCCTGGAATGGCGGCTGTAACGGCGCCTTCTATGACGACCGCGGCTACCGCACCGCCGATGGCGTTCTGGTCGGCGAAGAAGTGAATGGCCCGCTTTGCCCCGGTAATGACGGCATCCTGCCGGATCCCTTGTTCAGTGATCCGGTGCTCGGTTTCGATAGTTCTGAGCGCACGCGTCGATGGGGCATCGCATCTGGAGGTAATTCACAAGCTTTGGTCTGCGATTCGGACGCTGGCTTTGGCGATAAGAAGGGTCTAGACCTGTGGACCTATTACCCCAGTGATGTACTCAGTACTGAGGTGCGGATTATCGTTCCAACCTCGATCACCCTGAGCAGTTTTACGGCCACGCGGGAACAAGGCGCGGTCTCTGTGCGCTGGACCACGAGCGCCGAGATCAATACCTGGGGCTATCATCTGTATCGCAGCGCCGACGAAACGCGCGCCAATGCAACCCGAATCACGCCTAAAGTGATCCTGGCCTGTGGCCGGGGTCAAGGCGGGGCCGACTACACCTGGTCGGATAAGACTATTCGCGCGGGGACTACGTATACCTATTGGCTGCAGGAGATCGAGCTTGGCGGCGCCACAAACGAATATGGCCCGGTCAAGGCGCCTATTGGTACGACGGGCGCTTATCAAGTTGTGATACCGCAGGTCACTCGCTAGCGGGTAGAGTAGGGTTTATCGTTCTACAACGAGAATGTCATTCTGAACGCAGTGAAGAATCTCCGCGCTAACGAAGGCGAGATCCTTCGCAGAACCTGTCCTGAGCCCTTCGGCTGCGCTCAGGGCAGGCTCGCGAAGGGCTCAGGGTGACACGCTCAATGTGGTATGTCGCATAACTGAGGGGCTCCGCTGCACGGGTTGCATAGACGCAGGTGAGGTGGGGTTGCAGCCAACGCGCGGCTGTGGGTGGCGCTTGGCATGTGTCGTCGCCTCTGCGTTTCTGCGTCTCTTCGTCTCCTAGCCTCCCCAAACCCCTGCGCAGGTGACGTGATGGGCGATCCGTCTGGCTGCGGTGGATGCCTCTGCTGCGAGGGTTGCATGGCGGTACACGCGCACGAGCGGTTGGCAGCGCATAGCTGTCTATTGGGTGGTGCTTGGCATGTGTCGTCGCCTCCACGTTTCTGCGTCTCTTCGTTTCCTCGCTCCCTCGTAATTGCGCTATCGGTCTATCGATCATTGGCGTAACGAATCATATCTTCGTTGCGCTCTGGCCCGCATCTTCAGTCTGCGCCCGGCCTAGCATCTCGTCGCAGGCTGTCACACCGGCTGCACTCTCGGGGGTGGGGTCGAGTTGGTCGGATTGGAACAGCGCTGTATGGGCCTCAGCGTAGCGCTCCATGAGGAAGAGCGCTTTACCCTTGTTGAGCAAGAAAGCCGCCTGGACCACCGGGGCGGCTTGGGGTATTTCTAGCGCTCGTTCGAAACAAGCCAGGGCTTCACTGAGCTTGCCCAGATCCATCAAGAGTGCGCCCCAGTTGTTCCAAGCGCCATAATTGAACGGTTCGAGCTGCAGTGCGCGCTCATAGCTGGCGAGGGCTTCGTCGAAGCGGGCGACATCGGTCAGCGCCAGGGCTTGCCAGAGGTAGGCTGTCGCATTTTGCGGGTCGGCGTCTATTACACGGGCAAAGATCTCCAGCGCCTCGGTGGTGCGCTGGTGGCGCAGAGCGATCTGCCCCTCGTCGCACAGCCGCCGGCTGATACGCAACGGGGTTGGTTCGACGCTATCGGCGGCGCGCTCCGCTAAGTCGATCAACTGGTTCATCTGGGCGCGTAGCTGTTTGACCAGGTTGCGGAGTTGTTCGCCGGGTGCACTGTCGGCTGCGACGATCTCAAGGCGCACAGCGCGCTCGCAGATGGCGGTGCCGACTTCGAGCGCATGGTATGTGCCGATGGAACGGGCGACACCCGTCAACCAGAGAACATAAGCCAGGCTGGCGCGCCGGGCGACCGCCTCGTCGGTCAGCGAGCATTCCCCCGCCCGACCGTAGGCGATCAGCGTTTTTTCGGCATAGCTGAGTTTAAGCTGGACGCCATCGAGCGAGAGCTGCGCACAGAGATCGCCCAAGGCGAAATAGTCGTCGGCACGACGCGGATTGCGCTGGCGCGCCGTTCGGCCCAAGGCGCGAATCGACGGATCGAGATCGGCGGCGAAGGGATCAAGCGCATGACCAACCTGATAAACCGTTGCCAGAAGTTGTTTCCAGAGGTTCTGCGCTTCGGTTTCAGGGGCGTCTCTAACGATACGGCCAGTTTGAGGCGGCGGTGCAAACTGTTCAGCAAAAGGGCTCATAGGCTGCTCGGTGCTGTTGAGTGAGTCGCAATGGATCGACAGGCGTATGCCGTTTGCGGCTCAGATCCAGGGTGCGTCCATGAAAGCGACCCGCCAGTGATTGGGAGAATCGATGTTGTGCTACTTTCACTCTTATGAGCTGCGATGATGAGAATTAATACATCGAGCGTCAAACATCATAAGGGCGGCGTGGCAACCTGGCAGCATGGCAACATAGAGGGGAGCGCCCAAGCATGCGGGCGGCATTAATGGCAAGCGGCAAGCGGTGCGTTATCAAGCGCTTCGTCTGCCGTCGTATCGACCCATTCCAGGTATTTGTCCAGAGCGCCGTTAAAATAGACGTGGACCACCTGGTTGTAGGTAATACGTTCGACCGCGTCCCAAACTTCTTGGTCGTCGGGACTATGGACCACGAGCATACCGCGTTCCGGCTCGTAGTCGTCTTCACTGGGCGGGATAACGAACGCCAACCACTCATTCGGATATTGCTGCTCGATCTCGCTGATCAGTGCGACCTTTCCGCGCGATTCCATCGCGGTATAGGGACAGCCGCAGTCGCAATCTTCGCCGCATTTCGAGTGATCGCCTGTGCCGCAGGACATGCTGACGCCGCCATGGTCGGCACTGGTGAGATTAATCATGACCGGCATTGATGACCTCTGAGCTCTGTACGGATGATATCTTATTGCTCAATCGTACTTGATTCCGCGGCATATCGCAATATTGTGATAAAACTCACCAGGCTGCGCAGGCAAGGCCGGAATCAATGCTTGGAAGCGGGTTGCGAGCTGTACAGGGTAGCTTGAACGAGGCTGTTCACGTCGATAAGTTTGGAAGATTAGCACGTTGGAATGTTCCAACGTGCTAACGAAGACGTTGCGCTCGATCAATCAGTTGGTGTCGCCGGTTGCAACCAATGCGTAGTCGGCATCGAGTGCAGATGTTTCGACGTGGCCATCCTGCACAATCTCGTCACCCAACACTGCGACCGTCCAGTTTCCTCGTTCAGGACTCTGGATGAAGACGTTCTCTACCGTATCAATTTTGTTCGCGGAGCCGCCTGACGTCGACCAGTTGCCAGCCTTTAAGCCATTGTTGCCCCAGTAGACAACGCCACTTGGGCTGGTGACCTTTAAGGTCAGGTCGTTGATACGTTGCACCGACGCGCTCGGGTTGCCCTTCGGATCGGCATAGACCATCGTCACTTTCAACGGCTGGTCATCGTCTACGTCAAGCAGATAGGTATGCCGCTGGAACGGCTTCAAGACCGCGCTC